>NZ_JAMPLI010000003.1:0-400567 GCF_039962475.1 Leptolyngbya sp. GB1-A1
GGCATCCGTTAAATCGACGATGTAACGCTTCTGACTCATAATGATCTTCCTGGATTTGAGTCACCTTACCAGAAATAACCCCACCAGGCAAAGTTCCCTTGGCAGACTACTAGGGCCTAGGGGGCAAATCATACTCGAATTCAGCAACGCCGGATTTTATCAGGTTAAAAACGGTGATTTTGAATAACTTGCATCTTTGGATACCTCGCATCTATCTTGCAGCTAAGATAAGCGACGAGTTCTGAACTATGAGGCCTCCTGGCTCTCGATCGGAACCCAAACCGAGACAGAGCCGCCCTTACAGGAGAACTCGCCCCAGCCGTACTCATCGGTCATCACAGGTCTAGCAATGTGTTCAGTGATGTCGATATAAAGACGGTTGGGCTGACCCACCTCCATCCATTTACTGCCGCCTGCCCCGTTACTCAGCACCACTGCCATGCCACCCGGATGATCAGCGTTGCCAATGCGCGTCCAGCCAATCAGATTCGGATGATCAAAATAGTCATACTGGGAACCATAGGCATAGTTGCTCCGCGCCCATAGAAACTTGTCGATGATCCAGCGGTGACAGTCGAGCCAGATTTCGTGTTCGTTGCCGTCGTTGCCGCAGTCGCGATAGTGTGACCCGTAATAGTCGGCGTAGAAAACGCAGGGGTAGCCTTCGCGCCGCAGCAGGATTAAGGAGTAAGCGATCGGCTTAAACCAGGATTCCACGACCGATTCAAGCGACTGAAGCGGCTGGGAATCGTGATTGTCTACCAGCGTCACAGCGAGCGAAGGCTGCTGCTGCACCAGCGTATTGTCAAAAATCTGACGCATATCGTAGTGTTCACCACTTCGACTTGCCGCATGAAAATTGTAGTGGAGCGGCGCATCAAACAGAGCCACTTTTCCCTGGGTGAGCGAAATGAAATAGTGCAGTGCCTCAATTTCGTAAGACCAGTATTCGCCCACGGCAAACAGATCGCGCTGGGCATAGTGGCGAATGTGCTCAAACCAATCGTGGAAAAACTCGGCGGCAACGTGCTTCACCGCATCAAAGCGGAACCCGTCCACGTCGGTCAAGTCCATCAGCCATTCACCCCAATACTTTAATTCGCCGCGCACTTCGGGGTGTTCCATGTCCAGGTCGCAGCCCATCAGATAGTCATAGCTGCCTTTTTCCAGATCAACATTATCGTCAAACTGTTTGCCCTGGAGCAGATAAATGGCTTGCTCGTGCTCGTTCCATGAGTTGTAGTCGATCGCGTCAAAATGCCACCAGTGCCACTTCATGCTGGAGTATTTGTCGCCGCGTCCCGGAAAGTTAAAGTGCGTCCAGGCTTTAATTTTTTGATAGTCCCCGATCGGCGAGTAGCGATCTTCAGGATGAAACGGTGTAGCTTCGATTTCTTCCTGTTCGTCTGCGCCCATTTTGTGATTGAATACCACATCGGCATAAACGCGCAGTCCAGCTTGGTGTGCCGCTTTAATCGATCGCAAATATTCGTCTTTTGTGCCGTACTTTGTCCGAACCGTTCCCTTTTGATTAAATTCGCCTAAGTCGAATAAATCATATGCGCCATATCCTGGGTCTTCTACACCTGCATGACCTTTGTAGGCAGGCGGGAGCCAAAGTGACGTAATTCCCGCTTTCGCCAGATCAGCCGCATTTTTCTCAAGTTCTTTCCACAGGCTGCCGTCGCTCGGCACATACCAGTGGAAATATTGCATCATAACCCCATTCGGTTCAGACATTGGCTTATTGTAGTGGATTCAAAATAATGAAATTCGGCAAAATCAATCCGGGCAAAAACGCACACAAAAACGCACAGTAAAAAATCGCTTGAGATGCTGACCCGTGCAAAAACTCCCTCAAAACTTCCAGGGTCTTTGCAAGCTGGGCAAACGCTCAAACTTTATTCCTGTGATATGAAATTTACTGGAGCGATCGGCTCTATGCCATCCATCGAAAGACTTTACTGTGGTGTCTGTCCTGGGATAGGCTATCGCTAAAAACGCAAGCCGCAATGTCAGAACTTAATGTCAAAACTAAATATCAAAACTGCAATCGAAGGGTGAAGAAATCAGGTTAGATTAAAGGCAAGATTTACAATAAGGTAGACTGATCCCCGGCGTTTTCCGCTAACACTTCCGGCGGTAAAACAGCGATCGGCGGCAGCATTAAAAACTTGATTAGCATTCCGGTCAGGGTCATCAGCAGAATTACGACAAATCCCATTTCCAGATAGTTCGGAACTGCAAAAGCAAGCTCCAAGTGATTGAGCTGACTAGATTTGAGCTGCCAAGAGAGCTGCTTGCCCTGCTGTCGCATAATGATCCCTTTGGGCAACTGCGAATTAGCCGGATTAGCTACGCCATTGGCTGTTAAAACTCCGATGGCGGTGGGAGCTGTGAGGCGAAATTCCAGCTCCAGAAACTCATCCGAATTGAGTGCGGGATCTGACTGCGCGATGAGTTTTTTGATCGATCGAAAGTCAAAGTCCAGGGTCAAGCGTTCTCGCTCGCGAAACAGTCCATGACGAGTCTGCACCTGCATACGAATCGGCAAATTGAGCGGTTTTTGCTTGCGCTGGCTCCAGTAGCCGCCCTTAAGGGGAATCGTCCCCGGTGGCTGAAAGAACTGGTTGAACCGGGTTTCCAGATCCTTCGCGCTGTAGAAAGGAATTTTGAGCCACAGTTCTTCTTCCGAAACCGCGTTGACCTGTCCGCCAAACTGTTGTGCCTTTTCTTTCACACTGTCCAGCCAGCTTGCGGCGATCGTCTCACTTAACCCCGACGGCACTTTCTCAAGCCGAATTCGCTGCACCCACTCCCCATGATTGGCATCCTTAAAGCTCAAGCCCGTTTCATATCGCACACAGCCCGACAGGAAGACGATCGCAATCAGCGCAATTCCCAGCAGCCGCAGCCGCATCAACCCATGCCCCAAAGATCGCAGCAAAGTCAAACCCTCCTCTTACTCTCCCCGTGCCGCAACGCCCAGCTTCTCAAACAGAATCGGAGGCAAATAAGCTCCCCCGCCCACCCATTCTGGCTGGTCTCCCAGATCAACCAAGTGCTGAAAGGCTTCAAAAATGCTGCCTGCCACCATTGTATTTTTGACTCGTCCGACGATCTGCCCCTTTTCGACCTTGTAGCCCAGATCCAGATTGACCGAAAACTCACCTGCCAACTGGTTTGACTGACCCGCGCCCAACACCTGATCCACAATTAAGCCTTCGTCCATGCTGGCAATGAGCCGATCGATCGACGTACTGCCCGGAGCCATACAGAGATTCACCATATCAGGAGCCGGACGCGATAAGCCGCCCCGAAACCCGTTTCCGGTAGACTGTTTGCCTGCTCTGGCTGCCCAGCGGCGATCCCAGTAAAAACCCTGCACGGTTCCGGCTTCGATGTATGCCTTTTTGTGGGTCGGGGTTCCTTCGTCGTCAAACTTACAGGCGGAGACGCCTAGACTCGGATCTTCAAAGATGGTCAGGCGATCGTCAAACAGCTTTTCGCCCACCTTATCCGCCAGCGGCGAGGCTTTTTGCACCACTGCCTGACCCGACAGCACCGTATCAAACAAACCGCCGATCGTGCTAGCGACTGCTCTGGGCAGAAACAACACCGGATAGGAGCCGCTCTGAATTGTTGCACCGTGTTCGGCTCGCTGAAATTTTTGCAGTAGCTCGTTCAGGATGCGATCGTAGCTAGGAATGCCATCACGCGCCACGTCGTAGCTGTATGCCTCCAGAAAATCTTCGCCTCGCACCAGATTGCCGGAAACACTGGCACTCATGGTCTGGGTACTGCGCTCAGCGTAAACATCTTGATGGGTAGCAAGTTTGACTGTGCCCGATCGCACGTGAAAATTCACCCCCACCAGCACGTCTGGGTTATAGCGATGCACTTCCTGAATTAGAAACTCGCCCACCTCTACTAACTCAGAGGTAGCAGGCGGCTGAAAGCTCGATTGACCAGAACCGTCCCAGGCATGAAAGTTAGCGGCAAATTCGTACTCGACCGGACTGCCAATTTCTGAAGTTTGCACTGCCGCATCTACCAGATCTTCTAATCGCGTCAAATCAGTGGAACTGGCAAAGCCCAATCGTCCCTCGCGAATGACCCGTAGCGCAACGCCCTGAACGGCTTTCGTTTGCAGCGACTTTAGCCGATTGTTTTCAAACTCGATCGGCGTATCCTGACTGGAGACAAAATAGACTTCGGCAGCATCAGTTCGCTGGGCGGCAAGGTCGAGAATTTGTTGAAGAATCGAATCGTTCACGGTAAGCGCAATCTGAGGACTATCCCAATTCTAATGCTGGCTCAGCCAGACGAGTCCCCCCAGAATTAGCCCGATCACCCCCAGTGCCACCCAGATAAAGCCGTTGTCCTTTGTGTCTACCTGGCTCAGATCGATCGGCTCCAGCTCTGCCTGCGGTTGGGGACGGGCAGGACGGGCAGTAGGAGCCGGATAGGCAGACATCGCCTTGTTGGGCTCCTCGGCATCGGCAACGCCAGATAAATCGGGAATCTTCGTCATCCATTCTTCGCGGCGCTTTAGTTCGGGAGCCTTGAGAATGTAGAGCAATCGGCTACCTTCTTTGCGCGTTTTTAAATTGGGATGGTTTTGGAGCTGCTCACACAGGGCGATCGCTTCGGTTTGCTGTCCGTTTGCCTGATATGCCGTCACCAGCCAGATCTGGGACTCGCCGCCCAAAGTGGAATTTTGTCCCGCCAGGTTCACCGCCTTTTCCAGAAACTCGACCGATCGGCGATATTCCCCTCGCTCAAAGGCTGCCTGCCCTGCCTGATACTGTTCCCGCGCCAGTTCTGTATTGTCCTCTGCCACGATCGCCTCTTGTGATTGCTTTTCTTTTTAACCTAGCGCAAACCTCTTCATCAGAAGTAGAGACTCACGGAGGATAATAGGCGAATACCCCAGAGCGTGAGCGAGATGTTTGCCGATACCTTTTACCTGATTCGATCGCGCCAGGATGGACAGTACCTTGTTGCCCGCCCCCGCCGTGCCGATGCCGCTCGATCAGACGATTTGCCAGAACAGCCTTCTGCCGGATTTGTGCTGCTGTTTGGTGAACATGCCGATGCCCTCAGCTATCTCAACAGTCATGCCCGCGAACTCGCCGATCGATTTGCCGTCGAATCAATCCCCAAAACCCAGCTTGGCAGTCTGCTAAAACGCTGGAGCTTTGAAGGCTGCGGCATTGTTACCGATCCGCTCCTGCCCAAAGTTGAATTTCTGCTGCGAGAGCGACGCTTGCCCTAGCGTCTTCTGCCTGCCCGAATTCCTGTACGAATTTCCTTCGATCGACAGACGAAAACACTCGATCGCGCTGTCTAGGGTACGCAACAGTAGCAACCGTAAGCGATCGAAGGAATACAGGCAATGACCAAACACCAAGAAAAACATCACGACGATTACGACGAAAAATACACCGCCCCCGAACTGCGGCGACGGCTCAAAGATGAAATCATGGCATCAGACAAGGGCGGCGAACCGGGGCAGTGGTCAGCCCGCAAAAGTCAGCTTTTAGTGCGGGAATACGAGCAGCATGGCGGTGGCTATAAGGGCGAAAAAGACGAAGCCGCTCGATCGCTTGAAGCATGGTCGGAGCAGGACTGGCAAACGGAAGAGGGTGACGATCGTGCCCGCGAAGGCAATGTGACCAAGCGATACCTGCCGAAGGAAGTCTGGGAAAAGCTAACCGACGCAGAAAAAGCAGAAGCCGAGCGCACTAAAGAAGAAGCCTCAAAGCACGGTGAACAGCACGTTGGCTATACGCCTGCAATCAAACGCGCCCTGCACGAAGTCGAAGCCGAGCATCACCCCGATTCAGGCGAGCAGCAGCCTGACAAGAAAGGCTCTGAGAAAGATCCTGAGAACAGGACTTCTGACAAAAAACAAGCCAGCAAAAAGCAGTCTGAGTCAAAGCAGTCTGAAACCAAGCAGTCTGACAAGACCGACAAAAAGCAGTCTCAGCAGAAAGACAAATCGAATGATTCAAATGATTCAGAAGGTAGCCTGAGCCAGAGGGAACTGTACGAGCAGGCAAAAGAATTGCAAATTGCAGGACGCAGCAAAATGTCGCGCGAAGAGCTAAAAGCCGCAATTCATAAGGCAAAGCAGTAAACGCAGCTATCAACAGGGTGTCGCTTCTTCGGTACAATACGATCCGCAAGTTTTTAGCGTCGATCGCCTTCTACCGTAACTTTGTAGCACCCTTCCTAACACTATGACGAAACAATACCGCATCACGCTGTTACCGGGCGATGGCATCGGTCCCGAAATTATGACTGTCGCTGTGACCGTACTGAAGCGGGTCGGCGAGCTTTCGGGAATTGGGTTTCAGTTCAAAGAGGCTCTGGTAGGCGGGGCAGCGATCGACGCAACCGGAAATCCTTTGCCCGACGAAACCCTGGCAACCTGTAAAGATAGCGATGCAGTCCTGCTGGCGGCGATCGGCGGCTATAAGTGGGATACGTTGCCCAATGCTCAGCGACCGGAGAAGGGCTTGCTGAATTTGCGGGCGGGCATGGAGCTATTTGCGAATCTGCGTCCGGCGACGATTTTGCCGCAGCTCATTGATGCCTCCAGCCTGAAGCGAGAAGTCGTGGAAGGGGTGGACATTATGGTGGTGCGCGAACTGACGGGCGGCATTTATTTTGGGCAGCCGAGGGGTATTTTTGCCGCAGAAACCGGAGAGCGGCGCGGCGTGAATACGATGGTGTACTCGGAAGGGGAGATCGATCGCATCGGGCGAGTTGCCTTTGAAACGGCTCAAAAGCGCAAAGGACGGCTCTGCTCAGTGGATAAGTCGAACGTGCTGGAAGTCTCTCAGCTCTGGCGCGAACGAATGACCCAGCTTGCGAGCGAATATTCCAACGTGGAGCTGTCTCATTTGTATGTGGATAATGCGGCGATGCAGTTGGTTCGCAGTCCCAAGCAGTTTGACACGATCGTTACCGGAAATCTATTTGGCGATATTCTCTCTGACGCTGCCGCTATGCTGACGGGAAGTATTGGCATGCTGCCCTCTGCTAGCCTGGGGTCATCGGGTCCGGGCTTGTTTGAACCCGTTCACGGTTCCGCTCCTGACATTGCTGGACAGGACAAGGCAAACCCGATCGCCCAGGTGCTTAGTGGCGCAATGATGCTGCGCTATGGCTTGAATGAACCGGAAGCCGCCGATCGCATCGAGCAAGCAGTTCTCAAAGTGCTGGATATGGGCTACCGCACGGGCGATATTATGTCCGAAGGGATGAAGGCAGTCGGCTGTCAGGCGATGGGTGAGGCATTGCTATCGGCTCTGGGCTAGCCCCCTATTTTGCTAAAATGCCGAAAAAATTGTGGCTATCCCTTGCTGGAATTCCATAAATCGATTAGAGTCTAGGTCGAGTTACGCCAGAGGCAATTCTCATGGTCTATGCATCCCGGCCCGCAGTTCCCGCAGGCATCCCTGTTGAAGAAGGCAGTCTTTCTGCCCTGCTCGACCCCTCGCTGTTGCAGGCAGCCCGCAATATCTACCGCACCTATTACGAAGTGCATCCCGACGAAGTGCAGCGTCCGCTCGGCGTGGCGATCGATCGATTTAGCCTGCGTGGCAAGCTGATTTTCAACGGTAAGCCCGTCCTGCTGCCCAAGGAATGCTTTATTCCCATTAGCCAGATCGAGCCGGGATTGCGATAAACCGTCGATGACGCTCCCAGCTTCCGAAACAGCGATTCCTGATGTAGAAATTTCCTATGCGGCGATCGAGCAAGCTGCCGCCCGACTTGTCGATCGCGCTCAGATTACGCCTGTTCTCGGATCCCGCACGGTAAACGATCGCACCGGGGCACAAGTCTTTTTTAAGTGCGAAAACTTTCAGCGCACCGGGTCTTTTAAGTTTCGCGGCGCATTTAACGCTTTATCCCAGCTCACGCCCGAACAGAAGCAGCGCGGCGTTCTTGCTTTCTCGTCCGGCAATCACGCTCAGGGAATGGCGTTAGCAGGACAAATTCTGAATATTCCCACCACGATCGCTATGCCTCAGGACGCTCCTGCTGTGAAACAGGCGGCAACCCGCGGCTATGGTGCAGAAGTGATTTTGTACGATCGCGCCTCCGTGAAACGGGAAGAACTCTGTGAGCAAATCGCGATCGAACGAGGGGCAACCGTAATCCCACCTTATGATCATCCAGACATTATCGCCGGACAGGGCACGGCAGCCAAAGAGCTGATTGAACAGGTTGGATCGCTCGATCTGCTGCTGGTTTGCTGTGGCGGGGGTGGGTTGCTTTCTGGGTGTGCGATCGCCGCTCATGCGCTCTCGCCTCAGTGTCGCGTGATTGGTGTCGAACCGGCTGCGGCTGACGATGCTACCCGATCGTTTTATACCCGTACCCTGCAAACCGTTCACAACCCCGACACGATCGCCGACGGAGCCAGAACACCTTTCCTGGGCAAACTCACCTTTCCGCTGGTGCTGCGCCATGTGCAGGACATGGTAACGGTGAGCGATGAAGCACTGCTGCGATCGATGGCATTTCTCTGGGAGCGGCTCAAAATTGTGGTCGAGCCAACAGGTGCACTGGCAGCCGCTGCTCTGCTAGAAGGTATAGTGAAGGCTCCCGGAAGCCGAGTAGGCGTAATGATTAGCGGCGGTAATGTAGATTTGACCAAGATCGCGAGTTTACTAATTCACTAAATTCGCCGGGACTTTCCCGTCCATCCACTCATTCATCCACGCACCCGCTCTTCTACTTGCCCACCATCGCCCCTTCCTCAAACAGCTCCTGCGCCCGATCGCGAATCGCACACAAATTCACCACAAACCCACGTTTCAGCCGTCGTTCGATCAGCCCGATCGGCATGGTGCGAGGTGGCAGTACCCGAATTGTGTAGCTTAGCTCGGTGAGGCGATCGTTTAAGCGCAGCAGATCCCAGCTTCCCGAAAATTCCTTGAAGTCTCCTTCCACCATCTGAAACGCGATCCGATTGGGGAAACTTTCCACCATATCCAGCACAACTCGCGCCCGGAACTTGAAATTGAGGAATTTTTCTGCGCCGATTTGCTCGATGCGAATGCGGTGCGGATGAGAAAGTCGCTGGCTCTTTGCCAGGTTGGGCACAAAGTCTGCCAGACGATCGTAGTCCGTCAAAATCTGCCAGAGCTGCTCTGGTGGGTAGGTCAGTCGAATCCGGGCGGAAAGCTGGCGATGCCGTCCCTCAGCGCGATCGGTCGAAACCTCTACGTCTGCTGAATCGATCGGTTCTGCAACCGTCTCCTCGTTTTCTACGGGGTCGAGGGTGATGAAATCAGCTTGCAGTTCAGACTTCGCTTCCATAGATTCGGTGAAATAAACTTCAGTGCTGGAGGGGCGTTGGATGACTTGCGCTAGGCAATCCCTTAACAAAACTGGGGAACTGGACGGCAGAGCGGCGATCGTGAGCGGATGCCTCAGGAATGATGCCCAACCTTTACCTTATGATCACCTACATTTTCCGTTAATGCTACCTGATTCGATTTGCAAAATGGGTTTCTCAGAACTCATCAAAATAACTAAATTGAGTAGATTTGAGATAGATCACCTGTTCTTTTCCTATGATGATGGGAAAGGAGTTCATTTGATCTGATCTTCGACCATAACCCCTGCGGGTCTAAACTAACCGCTCTGACCGCGAAACCAGATCCGTGAATTCCCGTTATTATTCAGTACGCTGATTTTTTGCAAACGCTCAGCAAACCGATAAGCAAGAACGATCGCATTCCCTATGGTTTCAGCCCCTACTCGTATCGCGATGGCTCCAGTAATTGGCACGGTCAAAGGACCGGGGGAGAACGGCAACCAGTACGTTTTCATTACTGCCGATAACCGTCAGGTCAAAATCGGTGAATTTGTTTATTACCAAGCCACCATGTCGGGAGAAAACGGCTCTGAACCGTTGGTACTGCAAATCCTGGGGAAAATTTCCGATCGCCGCCTGCTGGATCATTTGCCCGATCGCATTTTTGCCGATACGGAAATCAGCCCGGAAACGATCGCCGCGCTGGTGGGTTTTGTCCATCCCAACCCGGAGATCTACGAAGTGACGGTCGAGGTGATTGGTCATTTTCATCCGGCATTAGGGTTTATGAACCCCCGACTCACGCCCGATCCGGGGGCAAAGGTTTATTTGGCAACCAACGATCGCCTCAAAGAAGTTCTGAGCAAAAAGCAGCCCGGAGCCATCGGGTCTGCCCATATTGGTTCGCTGCTGCTGCGTGATCCCCAGGCAGTGCCGATCGCCCTGGATGTCAAGGAACTCGTCAGCACCCACATGGCCATCCTGGCAGGTACAGGCTCCGGGAAATCCTACACCGCAGGCGTGCTGGTCGAAGAACTGTTGTCGCCCCACAACCGCGCTGCCGTCCTGATTTTTGACCCTCACGGTGAATACGGCACGCTGGCAGAACTGCGTGGACACCCTGCCTTCACTGCCCCCGACGGCTACGCGCCCCAGGTCAAAGTTCTGACGCCCGAAGATGTGAAAATCCGCATCTCGTCGCTGGACTACTACGATATTTTGACCTTGCTGCCGGAAATGAGCGATCGTCAGCAGTCGATTTTGAATAAGGCGTTTGTGATTGTCCGCAAGCACCGCTATGGAGATTACCGCTGGGGAGTGCAGGATCTGATTGCGGCTGTGTTTGAAGCCGATCGCACCCAGGACGACGAAGGCAACGAAAAAGTGGGAACCTCGGCTCCGGCGATCGAGTGGAAGCTGGAAAAACTGGCGCGATCGTCCTATTTCGACACCATGCAACACCTTTCGCCCAAGGATCTCTTTGCACCCGGACAAGTCACCGTTTTGCAAATGAACGAAATTAGCCAGGAGGAACAGCAGGTGATTTGCGCGGCAGTGCTGCGGCAGGCAAACCAGGCACGCATGAACACCCAAAAGGAGCTAATTACCCCAGACGACGAGAATTACTTGCCTTATCCGGTGTTTGTCTTGATCGAGGAAGCCCACCGATTTGCACCCGCCCACGAACCCTCGCGCTGCAAAATGATTCTGCGAACGATTCTTAGCGAAGGACGAAAGTTCGGCTTGGGCATGGGGCTGATTACCCAGCGTCCCGGCAAGCTCGATGCGGATGTGCTGTCGCAGTGTATGAGTCAGTTCATTATGCGAATCGTGAATCCGGTGGACCAGGACAGCCTCAAATACGGGGTAGAAGCCGCCGGACGCGATCTGCTCAAGGAACTTCCCTCCCTCACCAAAGGACAGGTCATCATCTCAGGAGCCTGCGTCAATACGCCTGTGCTGTGCCAAGTACGAAAACGCCTCACCAAACATGGCGGCGAGACCCTGGACGCTCCCCAGGAATGGCAAAAATTCTTCCAGTCTCATCAGGTGGAAGCCCGCAAAATTGAAGAAGCTCCAGTTGCAAGCCGATCGCGTCCCAAAACTTACAAAGGCTTGAGTATGGATTGAGCTTAATTCAGATTGGGTTGGCTCCTATTTATTACCAGCAGAACGTCATGCCGCAAAGTAAACAAACTTAACACAAACCTTAAATCATTCTAAAGCGCTTACCCAAATTAAATGGGGGGATCAATGGGTAAAATTCCCCTACTCAAGAAGCGTGCGCTAAGCAATCATAGATATATAGATAAAAGCTGCTGGCGTCCTGATATAGCCAGTTTTTCAAAAATCATCAACCCCGCGATTAGGTTGATAGTTATAAACACCAGACTCCAGGCTCCGGCTTGGGGTCTAATTGTTTTTAAACCGCTTCTAAGATGAAAAAGCCTCTCCAGTCAGAAGAGGTTCATGGGTGAATCAAAAGCATTGTTGCGATTAACTCTGAATTTCTAACTCTGATTTTTCAAAGCCTGCACAATCTCCTGCGCTAACTGTTTACTCCAAACCTGCTCAAACGGGCAGGAAACTCTGCTGTCTTCCCGCTCAAACCAGGTGAGGGCTTCTTCAAGCTGGCTCACAGAATAAGTGTCGTTAATCAGCATTTTGGTGAGCAGACAGCGCACAATCATCGCTTGAGCATCATTGAGCATCAGCATTACAGCAACTCCTGGCGATCGTGCTTGGACAAAATCACCATTGCTTTATCGATATCCCGCACTTTGATCGATCGGAGGGCAGCGAGAAGCGATCGAATCAATGCAACTTCGTCATCAGTGAGTGTGACCATTGGTAAAATCCTTTTTTCGTTTTGCCACATTGCCACAATACCATGATTGCATAATTTCGTATAGGAAAATGTGAGAGCAAAACTTGCATTAGGGTTTGGAATGAGCGCAAGAAGAAAGCCAGAGTTCAGAGTGTTTACAGAAGATGATGTGGCGACTCTGGTGAAAACGATGGCAGCCCTAAAGAACATCAGTATTTCTGAGCTGTTTAACGAGGCATTAGAGTTGTGGCTATCGCAACCTGAACAGCAAAAGCTGATTGAAAGACATAATCTGGACGCGATCGAGGAGGATGAAGGGTAAGTCCTCCTTCAGCAGAATGAGCCAAAATAGAGAAAATTTCTCTGTCAGTGGCCATGACGCAACCACCTGAACCGCAGGAGTCCACTTCCTTTTCAGCGCAATTGACTGACCTGGTTCTGAAAATCATTAAACCGGGAGGAGTGACGATCGGCGGTATCAGCGGTTTTTGGTTTCTGTTGGTACAGAGCGATATTCCGAAAGCGATCGCCTCTGCGGTAATTGGTTTGGGAGTTTCTTACGGGGCGAAACTGCTTCAGCCCATCCATGCAGGAAATGAGCGACGGTTAGAAAGTGCGGGGAAGGCGATTGACAAGACGATCGATAAAAGCACTCGATTTGTCCTGGACAAGATGAGCGGCGGAACGATCGAGGATCGGTATCTCCATGCTCAGGCAATGGATTGCCAGCGGTTGCGATCGGAGGGAGTTGCTCAACATTCGGGGATTTTTGTCCCGCTGTTGGAAGAGGTTTTTGTGCCGCTGTCGTTGGGTGTTGGGGCAAGTTTACCGGGGTTCAAGGTATCCGTAGACCCGATCGCTGATCAAGATGTGATTTTCGGGCGTAGTTTGAGCATTTGGGATGTGCTGGCAAAAGCCCCTAAGCAAGCGAATTTTCGACAGCTTGTGATTCTGGCATGGGGTGGGTATGGCAAAACAACGCTGCTAAAGCATATTGCTTACATTTACGGCACTCGTCAGCAGCAAAGACGCTATAACCTGCCGAAACGCATTCCCATTCTGCTCGCACTGCGAAAATATCGAGATCTGCTGGCACAGGAAAGCCCGCCGAGTTTACCTGAACTGATTGCAGCGCGACATATTCCTGATCTCCCTGAAGCCGCCGAACTACAGGTATCGCCACAGTGGACGAAGCAAATCCTCAAGGCTGGAGAGGCGATCGTGATGCTGGATGGCTTCGATGAGGTGGCGAAGGGGCAGCGTCCGGCAGTGGCTCGCTGGATTAATCAGCAGATGCATCAGTATAGCAAGTCTGTGTTTATCGTTACGTCTCGTCCGAGAGCATATACCGAGCAACCCACGAACGATCGCCTGGAACTGGCAACACCGCTGTGGGTACAAGACTTCAACGCTAAGCAGCGCAAATATTTCGTGGAGCGATGGTATCTCTGTCAGGAACGCTATGCCAGCGGCGGTGATGATACGCCTGATGTCCGACAGACAGCAATGCGATCGGCAACAGAGTTGCTAGAACAAATTGAAGCAAGACAGGAACTCAAGGTTCTGGCAAAAAATCCGCTCCTGTTAAACATGATTGTCACCTTTCATCGCCGCTATCCTGGTGCAGACTTGCCGAAACGACGAGTGGAACTTTATCGAGAAATCTGCCTCTTGCAGTTGCGCGATCGACCCAGTGCCCGAAGGCTAGACACCCTCCTAACTGAATGTGATGCCCAGGTGATTTTGCAAATCCTGGCATTAACGATGATGCGAAACCGATTGGAACGGATTGAACGCTCTCAACTTTTACAAGAACTGAATCAGATTTTGCAGCAGCAAGGCGAAACGATCGCAGCAACCGATTTTTTAGAGCAAGTTGTACAAATCAGTGAACTGCTGGTAGAACGAGAATCGGATGAATTTGAGTTTGCCCATCTCAGTTTTCAGGAATATTTTGCTGCAACGCAGTTTGCCCAGCAGCAGGAGGAACGTCCGCTCTATGACTACCTTCATGATGACTGGTGGAAGCCCACAATTCTGCTTTATGTTGCTCAGGTGAAAAACCCAACTTCCCTCATTCGTGAAGCACAGCAGCAAGGCGCGATCGACTTTGCCTATGCCTGTTTACAGGAAACTACTAAATCGCTCGATCCAGCATTGAAAGCAGAATTAACTGCCCTAAAACAAACTGTACAAACCTCGCGCTATGAGCAATTAGAAGCGTATTTGAGGGCACAGCAATGGAAAGAAGCAGACCAAGAAACCTATCGGCTAATGATTACAGCGATCGGCAAAGAAGAAGGACAGTGGTTTGAGCCGCAAGAGCTATTGAACTTTCCCTGTGATGCGCTGCGCTCGATCGATCAGCTCTGGGTGAAATACAGCAACGGTAGGTTTGGGTTTAGTGTCCAGAAACAGATTTATGTAGACTGTGGTGCTAAACTGGACGGCAATTATCCCGGAGAAGAAATCTGGGAGAAGTTTGGCGAGCGCGTCGGGTGGCGCAAGAATGGAAAGTGGCTGAAATACTCTAACTTGAGCCCCTCTTTTTCCTATCCCAAGGGAAATTTGGGAAATTTTCCAATGGGTTGGTTGGGTTGGTTGGGGTTTTGGATTCTCTTCTCTCGCATAGAGACTTGTGAAGTGTAGCACGAGCCAGTCCTGAGCGTTTTCAAAGTTTTATTTTCAGCGTTCTTTTTTACATAGAATCCCCTTTCAGAGATCCGTTACCTGACATTAGGGTAGATGTATTGCGGTCAGCACTGAGATGATCGCTCCGCTTTAAAGTGGAGGGGCGATCGCTGGAGTGGAGACGAGTATGGAATCGGCAGTTTACCAAATTAGTGCCTTTTGGGATGCAGATGCAGCCGTATGGGTTGCAACCAGTGATGATGTACCGGGATTAGCAACCGAAGCGGAGACGATCGAAGCATTGAGTCAAAAGTTGAGGGACATCGTTCCTGACTTGCTGATGACCAATCATGTAATTTCCGCAGACTATGCAGGTGCGATCGCGATTCAACTCATCAGCCATCGGCAGGGATTGATTGAGGTTGCCTCATAAATGGCTGCATCTCTGACACCTGCGCTCAAGAAACTGCTAATCGAAGCGGGATTACCCAAGGCTTTCTAGCATAGGAGTAGGCGAGAAGCTAGTCGATCGCTCTGTTCAGTTGACATCACCGCACCCGCCCATCCTCAGGCTAGAATTGAGCATTCCAGCTTTCAGGCAAAATTCCTTTCGCTATCAATCTTTCAATTCTTCCCCAATGGCAAACCCACTCGATCGCCTCAAACGCTTACCCTGGATGGAGCTATTGCTCAATGCGCTGCTAACGGCACTCTGCGTCACCGTGGCGGAATTTATCCTGGTAATTTTGATGCGAGCATTGACGATCGTGGCTCAGATTGCGATCGTGCTGCTTAATCCGCCGCTGGGCATTTTGACTCAACTGGCGATCGGGGTTGGGATTGGCGCATTAGCCGTTGTGCTGCTGGAGCGTTTCTTTCCCCAGGTGCGAATCGATACAGGCACGCTCTGGGCGTTGATTCCCTGTCTGATTGTGGCACTGATTGCAAGAACGCTGCTGCCGTCTCCGGTAAGTCTAATTAGCACCAGTCAGATTACCGCAGTGGCAATCCTGCTTGGCGTATTTTGGCGCGGCAGACGCTACTGGCGATATTGGCGGTAACGGGTGATGGGTCAATGCAAAAAGCCGATAAGGAAGCGATCGAATCAGCGATCGTCCTGATCATGAACTCCCCTGTTTAATGCGTTACGCTGCGCTAACACATCCGACGCGAACCTTCCTGGTCTGAAATTCCAAGTCCCCCAAATTGGGGGATTTAGGGGGCAGTGCAACACCTTCCTAAGCCGGAACTACGATCTTCTCAGTTCCCGATAGCTCAAATGCCGCGTGAACCGCCTGGAGTGCCCGCACGCCATCTTCTTCAGACACCACGCAGCTAATTTTGATTTCCGAAGTCGCGATCATCTGGATATTGATTTTCTCTTTTGACAGCGCATCAAACATTTTGGCAGCGACCCCCGGTTTTCCGACCATTCCGGTTCCGACAACGCTGACTTTCGCGATCGATTGATCCACGATCACTTCTCCGCATCCCAGCTCCACAGCAGCAGCATCGAAAATTGCTTTTGCCTCATCTGCGTCTGCCTGCGCCACCGTAAAGGCAATATCGCGAGTGGCAGTGCCATCAATTAAGCGGCATCGCTGCGACTGAATGATCATGTCTACGCTGATGTTGCGATCGGCAAGCAAGGTAAACACCCTGGCTGCCATGCCGGGGCGATCGGGTACATGGCGAATGGCGAGACGGGCTTGCTTCAGATCCAGAGCGGCTCCACGCACCGGAGGAATGTCACTGTCAGCCTTTCCACCTGGGGCTTTGAGCGGGGAAGTGTGAACTTCAAACTCACGACAGAGGGCGGCAATGGCTCGATCGCAGTCTGCCGCATCGATCGCACAGCTCACTTTTACTTCCGAGGTCGAAATCATCTGGATATTCACGCCTGCCGCTGCCAACGTGCGGAACATTTGCGCCGCCACCCCCGGACGACCAATCATCCCCGCTCCGGCAATGCTGACCTTTGCCATCTGGCGTTCCACCAGGACTTCCGCTTCTCCCGTGGTGGGGTCGCTGTAGTTTCGCAGCACAGGCGCGATCGCTGCCGCCACTGCTTCTGCCCGGTTGAGGGAATTTTTGACGACCGTAAAGGCAATATCGTTGCTGTTGCCTTCGTGAATCGACTGAATGATCAAATCCACGTCCAGGTCTTGCTGGGCAATTTCGCCAAACAGCTTTGCTGCCACGCCAGGGCGATCGGGCACGCGCAGCATTGCGATTTTTGCCTGATCCGTATCAAACTCGATCGCATCCACCGCATTGGCAATTTCTAGCCCTTCCAGCGGACGAGGTTGGCGGATCGGAGACATCACACGGGTTCCCGGATCGTCTGACCAGCTCGATCGCACCACCAGCATCACGCCATAGTTACGGGCAATTTCAACCGATCGCGGGTGCAGCACTTTCGCCCCCAGGCTGGCAAGCTCCAGCATTTCATCTGAGGTAATTTCGCGCATCAGGTGAGCATCGGGAACCAGTCGCGGATCAGTCGTAAGGATGCCGGGAACGTCTGTATAAATTTCGCAGCAGTCTGCTCGTAAAGCCGCCGCCAGTGCCACAGCAGAGGTATCGGAGCCGCCCCGTCCCAGCGTGGTAATTTCCAGGTCTTCTAAACTGGTGATGCCCTGAAATCCTGCAACAACGACGACTTTGCCATCCTGTAAATGCCGTTCCAGGCGATCGGTTGCGACGCTGAGAATTCGGGCGCGGGTATGCTCTGCTTCGGTGACAATGCCGACCTGTGTCCCCGTCATCGAAATTGCGGGCTGTCCGGCTTCCTGAAGTGCCATGCTCAGCAGGGCGATCGTCACCTGTTCCCCAGTCGAGAGCAGCATATCCATCTCGCGCCGATTCGGATTGGCAGAAATGTCGTGCGCCAGTTTCACCAAACCATCGGTGGTTTTACCCATCGCAGACACGACAACTACCACACGATGACCACCCTTAACGGTTTGCAGGACTCGCTGAGCCACTGCCTGAATTCGCTCTACCGTTCCAACTGACGTGCCGCCGTACTTCTGAACAATCAGTGCCATAGCTTTTGTGAACTGCCCAACCTGCTGGAGATGAATGAGGTGACCGGGAAATGCAGGGATCTAGCTCCTTTTTATGCGCTGCTAGCCTGTTTCTAACTCACCCGATCGAGGTAAATCGAGATACTTATGATCAGGATCGATCCGATCTAATAAAGGTAGCAGAGTCTTGGTGCGATCGAGCAAATGCTTTGGATTTCCTGACAATTTCCTCGGTGCGCTTAACCAGCTTAACCATATTTAATTTCCCCTCACTTGTCCCTTTTGCCCACTCACCGCATAATGGGGCAGGAGACTTCGCCTTACCCTAGGGAGCGTCGGGCAGGGTGGAGTCTCTCACCTGAAGACTTTGATTGCATCCCCGTTTCGCTACAGCAATCTGGAAAAGCCAGGTCAGCAAGATTCCTAAACCTCGTACACTAGTGAAAGATATCGGCTGTTCAAAAGCCGACGAATTCTATTGACTTTCACGAAAAATCCTATGTCTCAAGCGTCTGGCGATCTGGCAATTCAACTCAGCGATCTGCGACAGGAAGCGCAGCAGGCGATCGCCTCTACCACCAGCCTGGATGACCTCGAACAGCTCCGCATTCGCTATCTGGGCAAAAAGGGCAGTCTTTCCCAGGTACTCGGCGCAATGGGCAAGGTGGATGCGGCGGAACGTCCTCGCATTGGGTCGCTGGCAAACGAAGTCAAGGAAGTCATCCAGGGCGAACTGGAGCAAAAGAAATCTGGATTGCAAGCGGCAGCGATCGAGGCAAGATTGGCAGCAGAAGCGATCGATGTGACGATGCCGGGAACGTTTCGTCCGCAGGGTCATGCTCACCCGCTCACCAGCACGATCGATCGGGCGTTGGATATCTTTGTGGGTCTGGGCTACACCGTGGCGCAGGGTCCCGAAATGGAAACCGACTACTATAACTTCGAGGCACTGAATACGCCCGCCGACCACCCTGCCCGCGATATGCAGGACACCTTCTACCTGCCGGACGGCAACTTGCTGCGGACGCACACCTCCTCTGTGCAGATTCGCTATATGGAAAATAATGAGCCTCCCATTCGGGTTGCGGCTCCCGGTCGGGTCTATCGTCGGGATACCGTTGATGCGACCCACGCTGCCGTGTTCCATCAAATCGAAATTTTGGCGATCGATGAAGGGCTGACCTTTACCGACTTGCGCGGCACAATCAAAATCTTCCTCGAATCGATGTTTGGCGATATCGAAGTGCGGTTCCGCCCCAGCTTCTTCCCCTTCACCGAACCGTCTGCCGAAGTAGACGTGAAATGGCGCGGTCGCTGGCTGGAAGTCCTGGGCTGCGGCATGGTCGATCCTAATGTGCTGAAAGCCGTCGGCTATGACCCAGAAATTTACACTGGATTTGCTGCCGGATTTGGCGTCGAGCGTTTCGCGATGGTGCTGCACCAGATTGATGATATTCGCCGCCTGTATGCCAGTGATTTGCGCTTTTTGAGGCAGTTCTAGCTTTTTGAGGCAGTTCTAGAGTAAAGGCAGTTAGGAAGGCAGTCAGGAAGGTGAGAGGGGATAGATCGTTAAAGTACGGGAGTTAGAAAGTACAGGAGTTAGATAGGGCGTTGGAACCACCTTTGGCATCAATTACGAGCCGCATGATTTCCTATTCTCCTGTCCCCTCATCCCCCACTGTTCCACTCCCTCTCACCTCATCTCCAAACTGCTGCACTGCCTGCCCGATCGCCTCTCTCAAATTTGCATATTTCTTAGCAAAGGGCGGTTGCCATTCACCCATTCCAAGTAAATCAGAGGTCACAAGCACCTGACCATCGCAGCGATCGCCTGCGCCAATGCCGATTGTCGGAATCGTGAGCTTTTCAGTGATTTGGGCGGCTAAGTCTGCGGGGATGTGTTCCAGGATGATCGAAAAGGCTCCGGCTGCCTGGAGGGCGATCGATTCTTCCAGGATGCGGGCAGCGGCTTCGGGGGAAGTGCCCTGCTTGCGAAATCCACCAAGCTGATGGACGGATTGGGGCGTGAGTCCGACATGGCCCATCACGGGAATGCCTGCCTGAACCAGCCGTTTCACGGTTTCTGCCATTGCCGGATAGCCGCCTTCGAGCTTGACTGCCTGGACTCCGGCTTCCTTGAGTGCCCGTCCTGCCGATCGCATTGCCTGCACTGCATCTTCCTGATAGCTCAGAAACGGCAGATCAAGCACCAGTAGAGCATTTTTGACCGCTCGACGGACGGCTTTGGCATGGTGCAGAATTTCGTCCAGCGTCAGGGGCACGGTCGTTTCATAGCCCAGGGCGACCATTGCCAGGGAATCGCCCACCAAAATCACATCCACCCCCGACTGATCCAGCACTTGCGCGATCAGATAGTCCCAGGCAGTCAGGACTACAATTTTCCGTCCCTGCTGTTTGTAACGAATGAGCTGCTGTGTGGTGACTGCCATAAATGCTTGACCGACGATAAATGTAATGATTTGTGGGTGAATTAAATTCTCGCTCCCGCGAGGGACAGGATTTCTCCTACCATTTCTTTGAGAGTATCAGGAAGACTTGACACTGTGCGGAGACAGCCATGACCCAGGAGCCAAAATCCCCTTCTAAAGCCGCCACCCTTCAGCGTTTGCTGGGACAATTCAGCGGCATTGCTCAGACAGTGCTGGCAGCAGGCGTGAAGCTCGGTGGCAATTTGCTGCGATCGGCTGGAAAACTTTGGTGGAATACAATTCTGCCCTTTGTGCAAGGGTTGCTCCCGGCTCCCTGGAATCGTCGTTTGTCGAAACCTGTTCTCACCGGAATCACGATCGCCCTACTCACTCTGCTCTTGTGGCTTGCTTCTACGCTGTCTCGCCCTGCGGTTTCTTCGGTTGAGGAGCCTCCGACTTCCAGCCAGGAGCTGCGCGCTCCCGAATCCAGGGCTTCTCGTCCTGAACCTGCCCTCTCGCCCGAAAAGCTGATCCGCCTTCAGGAAAAGCTGGCGCAGGTGACAGAATCCTACGGCGAGGCATTTATCCTATCTGTGCAGCCCGGAGTCCGGCATCATCTAACGTTGACTCTAGGCGATCGTTGGTATAGCCTGCCTGCTGAAACTCAAGACCAGCTGGCCCGCGAACTCTGGGAGCGATCGCGCCAGTTTGACTTTACGCAGCTCGAAATTCTTGATCTAGAAGACCAGCGCATTGCCCGGAGTCCGGTGGTGGGGCAACAAATGCTAATTTTGAAGCGATCGGGGCGTCTGCCTGTGATTGAGCCGCAGTCCTCTGAAGGGGTCGAGCCTTCTCCAGAACTTGCTCCAGCAGACGTTTTAGAACCTGTTCTGGAACCCGCCTTAGAACCCGAAACTCCTTTTTTGGAATCGCCAGACCTGTAGAAGCCTGTAAAAGAAGGTTGGAGCAGTATATTGACTCCTTTGTTCCGTTGTTCAGTTTGGGTAGTAATGCCTTCTTTGCAACCTGCCCTTAACGCTCCTCGGCTTTAATAATGTGAAATCCGTTTAGAATGCCGATCGTCTCAACGTAGTAGGACGGCAATGACCCATCCAGCAGCGACGGCAGCAGCGGATCGAGAGACAGGTTGGTTTGATAGACGCTCCACAGCCCGTAATTCTCGCGACGTGTTCCCTTGGCAACTAGGCTGGCGATCGCGGTCTGATTGTCCTGAATTGCCTGACTGCAAGCACCCGTGAGCAGGCTACCTGCATCGGGGCAAACTTCGGTCTGCAAATATTCGCTGAGTCGCTCGGTCGCGTATTGATCGAACGATGCTGGGCGTGGGTTCGTGATTGCCAGTGCTGCTCCCAGTCCTGCAAAAACAATGCCTGCAATGGTCAGTCTGCGAAAATGTTTCATGCTCGATCGCCCAATTGCTGAACTCAAATTACCTATCTCCCGCTTGATTATGACATCTAGATCAACTGTGAAGCAGGATGCTATAATGACTAACGCATGGCGAGCGTGGCCAAGTGGTTAAGGCAGCGGATTGTGGTTCCGCCACTCGGGGGTTCGAGTCCCCTCGTTCGCCCTCAAAAAGGGATTGCAGCACTCACCATTTGCAATATCTACTAAGCGTTAGAAGGCAAACTGGGTTCTGAGGTTCCACTGTGTGATCTATCCTGCTGTTGCTCTTTCAGCAAAAGACTAAAACAAAGCCCCTAACTGCGACCGAGTTGAGGGGCAAAATTTTGGAGCTATCTCAGCAAAGTCGTCATTTTAGGCAGGATTTTAGGCAAGATTTCAGCCAATCAGTTTGCCTCAGCAGCAGAACAGAGCAATTAATCCTTGTCGTACAGATCTAAGCCCAGCCCAAACTTAGCGGCAGCACGGCGAAACGCCATCGATTCCGCGTTGCTGGAAGGATCGCCATAGCTGCCGCAGTCAAGCAGTTCTTGTCCGGTTGCGGTGCGAACAAAATCACCTTCTTCGGCGTGAATGGTCAGCGAGTAGGTCAGCACAATCCGTTCCCCCATCACCTGAATGTGGGTAATTTCCCCTTCCCAGGCCGGTGCGTAGAAGTCGAGCAGTTTTGCGACGTGATACCAGGGAATATAGTCTAGATAGCTGACTTTCCCAGTTCTGCGGTCTTTTTTCTCAAGCTGTCCGATAAAGCGACGGGGAATGGGTTTTGCTAGGTCAGCCAGGATATCGGCGATCGGACGCCTAAACGTTTTGTGCAGCGATTGCTCGGTTTGTGGCTTGAGAGGGGTTACTTTAGCGTGAGTCATCGTTCAAAATCCTTGAAGTCGAGTCGCTCTTGATGAAATTTGACTAGGTAGAGTCTGACCTTAAGTGGCTTCAAAAGTGGCTTCAGAAATGGCTTCAATATATTGGGCTTGTAGTTCAACTGTACTAAATCTTTCTGGAAATGACCATATTCGAGCAGCAAAAGAATTTTTTAGACAAGGTGGCGATCGTCACTGGTGGAGCACAGGGCATTGGCAAAGCGATCGCGCTGCGGCTGTTGCAGGCAGGAGCACGAGTGATAATTGCTGACCAAGATGCTGAGGCAGGACAAGAGACGATCGAGGAATATCGAGAACTGGGACAGGTGCGGTTTGTGAAAACCGATGTGGCAGATGAAACAGCAGTTCGATCGATGGTGGAGCAAACGATCGCAGAATTTAATCGCCTGGATCTTCTGGTGAACAATGCGGGGATTGCTAATCCAAACAATGAGCCGATCGAACAGCTCACTCTGGAACGTTGGAATCGAATGCTGGGCGTTAACCTGACGGGTGTGTTTCTCTGCACAAAATATGCCGTTCCCTATCTGAGGCGGCAGAGCGGAGCAATTGTCAATATTGCCTCCACGAGAGCAGCGATGTCTGAACCTGATACCGAAGCTTATTCCACTACAAAGGGTGGACTAGTCGCGTTGACCCATGCGCTGGCAAATAGCCTCGGTCCTCAAATTCGCGTGAACTGTATCAGTCCGGGCTGGATTGCGGTCAGTGAATGGCAAAAGCGATCGAAGCGTCGCCTACCAAAACTCAGCGAAGCCGACCATCAGCAGCACCCGGTGGGACGAGTTGGTAAACCCGAAGATATTGCAGCGATGGTGCTTTATCTGGCTTCAGAGGAAGCTGGATTTATTACAGGTGTGAATCTGACGATTGATGGTGGAATGACGCACAAGATGACTTATTTAGGATAGTCTCTGGCATTGCTGCATCACCGTTTTAATCGTGATCATGCTGCCTGCTGCTGCTGCTGCTGCACGGGAATTTCAATCGTGAATTCTGTTCCATTTCCTGGAGTAGAACCACAGCTAATTCTGCCAGCGTGCTTATTTACAATCACTTCATAGGCGATCGCCAAGCCTAATCCCGTTCCTTTTCCGACTCCCTTAGTCGTGAACAAATGATCATAAATTTTTTGCTTCACGTCCTCCGTCATTCCAATTCCATTGTCTTTGATTCGAATGACAACAGATTGTTTATCATCTGTCATGCCAGTTTTAATCGTAATTCGGTTGGGCTTTTCTTTGAGTGATTCAAAGCTGCGTCCCTGATTTGATTCCTCCAGTGCATCGATCGCATTCGCCAGAATGTTCATAAATACCTGATTAAGCTGTCCTGGAAAACAGGAAACCACTGGAATATTGTCATACAGCCGCACAACTTCGATCGCTGGACGTTCCTCGTTTGCTTTGAGGCGGTATTTGAGAATCAGGATTGTGCTGTCAATGCCTTCATGCAAATTGAACTCTACCGGATGGTCTGTGTCGGCTCTTGAGAATGCTCTCAGGCTGGTGCTGATATCGCGTATCCGTTCCGTTGCACCTTTCATCGAGTTAATGAGTTTGGGTAAGTCTTTGACCAGGAATTCCAGATCGATCGTTTCTGCATGGTCTTTAATTGTGGAAATCGGATCAGGATATGCCTGCTGGTACTGATGCAAATGGCTCAGCAAATCCTCAACATATTCCGTTGTGTTACCGAGGCTGCCTTTTAGGAATCCGATCGGATTGTTGATTTCGTGGGCAACGCCAGCCACAAGATTTCCAAGTGCAGACATCTTCTCACTCTGAATCAGCTGCATCTGTGCGTGCTGAAGATCCTGGATAGCTTGTTCTAAATCCTGTGCCTGCTGTCGAAGCCGTGCCTCTGACTGAAGTAAAGCTGCTTCTGCCTGTTTGCGCTGTGTGACTTCCTGTTCAAGCTGCTGATATGCTTCAACTCGCATTGCCGCCGCCTGAATTGTCTGGGCAAGAAACTGAATTTCGTTATCCGGCAATTCCGATGGCATCACAAAACGATCGATACTTTGACTTTCTGTAATCGCTTTGTTTAAACGCTGAATTGGACGCAGGATTGTCTGCTGGACTAGCATCGTCATGAGTACCAGAATCACTAACATTCCAACCAGCAGCGTCAGCGTTGAAGCCGAGAAAGTTTGCCAGGTCTGCTGCTGCAATTTTTCGACATCAAGAATCGCAACCACCAATCCGCGTTGGTCTGCTTGACCAAACAGGCTGCTGCTAAAGGGCAAAATTTCTACCAGTGCCGCTTTGCCGTCCACCGTCGTTCTAGAGCTTGTGTCTGAACCTGTGCGAGACGCTTGCTGCAAATCCTGCGCCAGCTCTGGATAAATCGAGGCATAGGGCAGACTTTGTGATACTGTGCCGCTACGAGCGAGAGTTTGCCCATCAGGACTGACGATCGCCACTTCAACCACGGTGGGGAGCGTGGCATAGTTTTGAACAATGCGCTTGATGATGCTGGTATTGCCCAGTTCGAGCAAACCTTCGGTGGAAAACCCGACTCCCTGCGTAATCGATTGGGCACGCTGCTGAAGCTCCTGCTCCAGTTTCACTTGAATCAGGAAGTAGTTTAATCCTAAGGTAGTTAAGCCAACGGTTACCAAGGAAAGACCAAATCCGGCAAGTAGTTGACGAGATAAAGAATGATTTCCAAATCGAGAGGGATATTTCTTCATGGCTTCCATGCTTTCATTGCCTCACTGACCAGTGCTCCACCGATTTCCACATCTTGTCGAATCGTGCGACCATGACGGCGATCGGTCTGCAATAGCTGAACAATTTCGGCTTGTGCAGCCTTGAGGCGACCATTTGCCTGAAACATGCGTTGGTTTAAAGCGATGTCTCCTTTTTCTAGTCCTGCATAGTCACTCGCAAAAGCTTCACCGCTTTGTCCAAGTTTTTGCCCAACGGTGTCAAATACCTGAGTCGGCTTTGTTTCGACGGCGTGCATAATGTCAAACCATGCCAGCATGAACTGCTTTAATTCTGCTTTTTTGGCATTCATCATGCTGTCACTAGACATCAATATGTCTATGACTAAGCTATCAACCTGTTTAGTAGTATGAATGACGTTGCCCTTGATCTTTGCAGCCGTTTCACTTAGCATTGGCTCCCACAAGACAGCAGCATCGATCGCTCCAGATGCAACTTGCTCCGCTGCGACCTCATTAGAATAATCGAGAATTTCGACTTCGCTGGGTTGAACTTGATGCGCTTTCAGTGCCTCTAATAAAATCAAATGATTGACGGTTCCTAGCTTTGCACCGACTCGCTTGCCGCGCAGGTCTTCAACTGCTTGAATACCCGATGTGGCAACCATTCCATCCGCCCCCGCAGAAATATTAGCCGTCATCAACACCACAGGTTTGGCA
Source organism: Leptolyngbya sp. GB1-A1 (assembly GCF_039962475.1). Taxonomy (NCBI): domain Bacteria; kingdom Bacillati; phylum Cyanobacteriota; class Cyanophyceae; order Leptolyngbyales; family Leptolyngbyaceae; genus Leptolyngbya; species Leptolyngbya sp. GB1-A1. Next base: position 25,960 of record NZ_JAMPLI010000003.1, read on the forward strand.
TTGCCTGGATCAACCTGCATCACATCCCAGAAAGAAGTAAATGCGGCATCCAGGCTACCTCGCATTGCTGCCCGGCTAGCATCCTGGTTGCTTTCAAATCGCACCAGTTCAACGTCCAGTCCTCGCTGCTTGAAAATCTCCGATGGTTCACCATAGAGTGCAACATCAAAACCAATCCAATTGGGAATTCCTACTCGCAATGGCTGGAGCGACTGATTAAACCCGATACTACAGGCATTAATCAACACCGCGAGGGAAAGGGCGATCGCAAACAAACTGAAAAAGGCAGGCTGAATCCTAGGTTGCAGATTTTGCTTCCATTGCATCCCCAAACAAGCAGCGATCGGCGCAATTCTCATGAATTCCCTCACTAAGTCTTAGGAGTAAGGTTCAACATTCAGCATTCCCAAGGACTGAGAAGGCGTAACAAGAATTTTTAGGAAATAATAAAAAGAATCTTTTAGTTCCCTTGTGTCCGATCGCCCTAAATTTCAACTGGATTGGTTACAAATAAAATTGGCAAAATTTGAACTCTTGTAAAGAACTAGCACAATCTGTAAAACAAACGAATCAAATTAAAGAAATTCTGGGGATGATAAACGAATTATAGATAGCTCTAGCCTCACTCCGGTTTGGGCTTACTACGAGGAAAGACATTATGCAGATTTCGCTTCAAACTGCCTACAAAAATCTCCGCTTGCTGGATCAGGTAGATATTGCAACAAGCGCATCCTATCGGCAGTTGGCTCAAGACATTCTTGCTGATCCCTCGATTAGTCTGGAATGGCGACAAGCCATTAGCAATCGTTTGAATCGTGCTAATTATTTGCTGACTCTGGTTACCGTGAGCGGCGACGATAGCTATTAAAAGAAAAAGCTGATTGGCAGCAATTGGCAGGAAAAGGACTGTGTAGCAGTCATACTGTAGCAGTCACAAGGAGCTTTAAAGCTGGGTTGTAAGGGAAATCCCTCTTGCAGCCCCTTTGTTTTTAGGCTTATTGCTCGACGCAGCTCAAAGCGTTTTTTCTTCTGGGCGAGCGCAATTTGTCAGGCTCTGTTGGCAAGGTTAAGGAAAACCAAAAAAGATAATTTTGATACCATTTGCCGTCAGTAAATTCAGTGATTGGGAATCAATAGTTTACGCCGAAATAAAACTTTCTCTACAAGTAAACACCCCTCGCCATTGATTGATCTGGGGTTAACCCGTGGCTGACCTACTAATTGGCTAATTTGAAAGTCTTTTATAAAGTTGTGTTTCGTGTTGCCGTTAAGAACAGCGAGTAGCAATGCTATGATGAAAAACGCTTTTGCCTGAAGCATTGCGTAAAACACCCCCTGAAAATTCTAAATTTGTTAGTTTTTAATGCTCCAAATGAATGCTTCAAATGATTGAGTCAATGAAAGTTCTCGAATTGTTACGAATGCTGCTAGAAGACACCCAGTTGAGAATGCAGATCTGACAATTTCCTTAAGACCTGTGATGCGATCGCATAACTTATTAGAGAATCTCTCAATTAGCTCTCGAAGCGTCGCTTTTGAAGCGAGATAGAAAAACACCGGTTTTTGCCCCCACTTCCTGCCACTTGTAAGGCATTTATCAATGAACAGTAATCAACTGCCACCGAAACAAGGTCTCTACGATCCACAATTTGAACACGACGCCTGCGGTGTTGGCTTCATCGTTCACATGAAAGGGCAAGCCTCCCACGACATTGTCGAGCAGGCACTCACCATTCTGCTGAACATCGACCACCGGGGTGCCTGCGGAGCCGAAACCAACACGGGCGATGGAGCCGGAATTTTGCTCCAGATTCCGCACCAGTTTCTGAAGAAAGTCGCGGCTACCGAAAACATCGCGCTTCCAGAGGCAGGTCGGTATGGGGTGGGGATGATCTACGGTTCCCCTGACCCTATCCGGCGGGAAGAAGGTCGCCGAGTGTTTGAGCAGATTGTGGCAGAAGAAGGGCAGAAGGTTCTGGGCTGGCGCGATGTGCCAACAGATAACGCGTCGCTGGGCAATTCGGCAAAAGCGAGCGAGCCGTTTATGCAGCAGGTATTCATCCAGCGAAATCCAGACCTGAAAGACGATCTGGCGTTTGAACGGAAGCTCTACGTGATTCGCAAACGATCGCACAGTGCCATTCGATCGCCCCAAATTGATTCTGCTTGGTATCCCTCTAGTTTGTCGTGCCGCACGATCGTCTATAAGGGAATGCTGATGCCCGTTCAGGTGGGACAATACTATTCCGACCTGCATGATCCCGATCTGGAAAGTGCGCTGGCGTTGGTACACTCGCGCTTCAGTACCAACACATTTCCAAGCTGGGAGCGATCGCACCCTTATCGCTACATTGCCCACAACGGGGAAATCAATACGCTGCGCGGCAACATCAACTGGATGCACGCCCGTCAGTCTCTGTTTGAATCAGAGGCATTTGGGGAAGACATTCACAAAATTCGCCCGGTGATCAACATTGACGGCAGCGATTCGCTGATTTTCGACAACGCGCTGGAACTGCTGGTGCTGGCGGGACGATCGCTCCCCCACGCCATGATGATGATGATCCCGGAACCGTGGACAGCGCATGAGTCGATGAGTGATGAGAAAAAGGCGTTTTACGAATACCATTCCTGCCTGATGGAACCGTGGGATGGTCCTGCCTCGATCGCCTTTACGGATGGCACCATGATGGGGGCAGTGCTCGATCGAAATGGGCTACGTCCTTCTCGCTATTACGTCACGCACGATGATCTGGTGATCATGGCATCGGAGGCGGGTGTATTGCCGATCGAGCCAGAGCGGGTGAAACAAAAGGGAAGACTGCAACCGGGACGGATGTTCCTGGTGAATATGCAGGAAGGGCGAATTGTTGCTGATGAGGAAATTAAACAGCAGATTGCGACGGAGAATCCCTATCGAGAATGGCTGGATCAATATCTGGTGGATTTAGCACAGTTGCCGGAAGTGAATCTTGCCGATCCGGTTCTGGCAGCGAATCCTGACCTGACGACCGTAATGCAGCAACAGATCGCCTTCGGATACACCTTTGAGGAAGTGCGCTTACTGTTAACTCCGATGGCGCGAGATGGCGTAGAAGCCGTGGGATCAATGGGATCAGATACGCCGCTCGCTGTGCTGTCCGATCGCCCTAAGCTGCTCTACGACTATTTCCAGCAGCTATTCGCGCAGGTGACGAACCCGCCGATCGACTCGATTCGCGAAGAGATTATTACGTCTGCGGATACGACGATCGGATCGGAGCGCAATTTGCTGGAGCCAGTGCCGGAAAGCTGTCATTTAATCAAACTGAAAACGCCGATTCTTAGCAATGAAGACTTGGCGAAACTCAAGGGATTGAACGCGGACGGCTTTAAGTCGGTGATGATTCCGTCACTGTTTGATCCAAAGAACGGTGTACAGGGATTAGAACAGGCGATCGAATCTATCTGTGAACAGGCAGATCAAGCGATTGCGAATGGCGTAAATATCTTAATCCTGAGCGATCGGGGAGTGAATGCAAAGCAGGCTTCCATTCCTGCCCTGCTGGCAGTTGCCGGACTGCATCACCATCTGATCCGCCAGGGAACCCGGACGCGAGTGGGAATTGTCCTGGAGTCGGGCGAACCGCGCGAAGTGCATCACTATGCGACGCTGATTGGCTACGGCTGCGGCGGAATTAATCCCTATCTGGCGTTTGAGACGATCGCAAACATGATTGATCAGGGCTTGCTGGTGGGCGTAGACTACAAAACCGCCTGTAAGAACTACATCAAAGCCGCAACAAAAGGCGTGGTCAAAGTGGCTTCCAAAATTGGAATCTCGACGCTGCAAAGCTACCGGGGCGCGCAAATCTTTGAGGCGATCGGCTTGAATCAGACTGTGATCGATCGCTACTTTACCTGGACGGCTTCTCGCATTGAAGGGGCTGATCTAGAGGTCATTGCCAAAGAAGCGGTATCGCGTCATAGTCATGCGTTTCCCGAACGGGAAGTCAACGGTCACACGCTGGATGTGGGCGGCGAGTACCAGTGGCGGAAAGAGGGCGAGGCACACCTGTTTAGCCCAGAAACGATTCACGCATTACAAAAATCGGTTCGCACGGGCAGCTACGACCAGTACAAAACCTACGCCCGACTGGTGAACGAGCAAAACCAGAAGCATTTCACGCTGCGTGGTCTGCTCGACTTTAAACCCCGCCAAGCGATCCCGATCGAAGAAGTGGAACCGATCGAATCAATCATGGCTCGCTTCAAAACGGGAGCAATGAGCTACGGCTCGATCTCCAAAGAAGCCCATGAGGCGTTAGCGATCGCGATGAACCGGATCGGCGGTAAATCGAATACGGGAGAGGGCGGCGAAGATCCCGAAAGATATACCTGGACGAACGATCGCGGCGATTCAAAAAATAGCGCGATTAAGCAGGTTGCCTCAGGACGATTTGGCGTGACGAGTCTCTATCTCTCGCAGGCAAAAGAGATCCAAATCAAGATGGCACAGGGGGCAAAACCCGGTGAAGGTGGACAGTTGCCCGGTCGCAAAGTTTATCCCTGGATCGCCAAAGTGCGTCACTCGACTCCGGGCGTGGGTTTAATTTCGCCGCCGCCGCACCACGATATTTACTCGATCGAAGACTTGGCGGAACTGATTCACGATCTGAAGAACGCCAATCGCAATGCCCGGATCAGCGTCAAGCTGGTGTCCGAAGTGGGAGTCGGGACGATCGCTGCCGGAGTTTCCAAAGCTCATGCCGATGTCGTGCTGATTTCTGGATTTGATGGCGGTACGGGAGCCTCGCCCCAAACGTCGATCAAACACGCCGGGCTGCCGTGGGAATTGGGACTTGCAGAAACGCATCAAACGCTGGTGCTGAACAATCTGCGATCGCGCATCGTGGTCGAAACCGACGGACAAATGAAGACCGGACGCGATGTCGTGATTGCGGCTCTGCTGGGCGCAGAAGAGTTTGGCTTTGCCACGGCTCCCCTGGTGACGCTCGGCTGCATCATGATGCGGGTTTGCCACCTGAACACCTGTCCGGTCGGCGTGGCGACCCAAGATCCGCAGCTGCGGAAAAACTTTGTGGGTGATCCTGAACATACGGTGAACTTCATGAAGTTTATCGCGCAGGAAACTCGCGAACTGATGGCAGAACTCGGCTTCCGCACGCTAGACGAGATGGTCGGACGAACGGAGGTACTGGAAGCCAAGCAGGCGATCGATCACTGGAAAGCGAAAGGTTTGGATATTTCCAGGATTCTGTATCAGCCAGAAGCTGGTGATGAAATTGGGAGATATTGTCAGATCGCTCAGGATCATGGTCTGGAGAAATCTCTGGATATGACGGTGCTGCTAGATCTGTGCAAAGGGGCGATCGAAAATGGTGAACCCATCAAAGCTACCTTGCCGATTAAGAATATCAACCGCGCAGTCGGCACGATTCTCGGCAACGAAATCACCAAACGTCACTGGCAGGGATTACCGGAAGATACCGTTCATTTACACTTCCAGGGCAGTGCCGGACAAAGCTTTGGGGCATTTGTGCCAAAAGGGGTGACGCTGGAACTGGAAGGTGATGCGAATGATTACTTTGGGAAAGGGTTGAGCGGCGGCAAGATTATCCTGTATCCGCACAAGAACTCGACCTTCGTGGCAGAAGAAAACATCATCGTCGGTAACGTTGCCCTGTATGGTGCGACCTCTGGCGAAATGTACATTCGCGGTATTGCCGGAGAACGCTTTTGCGTCCGTAACTCTGGGGTCACTGCCGTGGTGGAAGCGGTGGGCGATCACGGCTGCGAATATATGACGGGCGGTAAAGTCGTGATTTTGGGAACAACGGGGCGCAACTTTGCGGCAGGGATGAGCGGCGGCGTTGCCTACATCCTCAACGAGTCCGGTGATTTTGCCGATCGCTGTAACAAACAAATGGTCGATCTCGAAACTCTGAACGACCCTGAAGAAATTGCCGAACTGCGGCAGATCATTCAAAACCACGCTGCCTATACCGGAAGCGAAAAAGCCAAACAGGTGCTCGAACACTGGGAGGCGATACTGCCCAAATTTGTCAAAGTCATGCCCAGAGATTACAAGCGCGTATTGCAGGCAATTAAGAATGCGATCGCTGCCGGACTCAGTGGGGATGATGCTCTGACCGCTGCTTTTGAAGAAAATGCTCGTGATGTTGCCCGAATTGGAGGAAGTTGAGACATGGGAAAACCAACTGGCTTTATTGAATATCTGCGCGAATTGCCTTCAGAACTGGAACCTCTAAACCGGATTCGGAATTGGGATGAGTTCCACCTGCCCATGCCGGAAGACCGACTCCGCACGCAAGGGGCACGCTGCATGGACTGCGGCACGCCTTTCTGCCATACCGGAACCATGATTAGCGGCATGGCGAGCGGTTGCCCGATTAATAACCTGATTCCCGAATGGAATGATCTGGTGTATCGCGGTTTGTGGCAGGAAGCCCTCGATCGTCTGCACAAAACCAACAACTTCCCCGAATTTACCGGGCGCGTCTGTCCTGCTCCCTGCGAAGGTTCCTGCGTCCTGGGCATTCATAACCCTCCGGTGACGATCAAGAACATTGAATACTCGATCGTCGAAAAAGGCTGGGAGAATGGCTGGATTACCGCAGATCCCCCCCCGAAACGGACGGGCAAAAATGTCGCGATTATCGGATCAGGTCCGGCTGGACTGGCGGCTGCCGCGCAGCTCAATCGGGCGGGTCACTGGGTTACGGTTTATGAAAGAGCCGATCGTCCCGGTGGACTGCTGATGTACGGCATCCCCAACATGAAGCTGGACAAAGAACAGGTCGTGCTGCGCCGCCTGGGAATCCTGGAGCAGGAAGGCGTGAAGTTTATCTGCAATACGGAAGTTGGAAAAGATATCCCTGCGGAAACGCTGCTGAAGGAATACGATGCGGTGGTTCTCTGCACAGGCGCAACCAAGCCGCGTGATTTGCCGATCGAAGGTCGTCCGCTTAAAGGGATTCACTTCGCAATGGAATTCCTGACGGACAACACCAAAGCGGTGCTCGATCGCCAGCCCGGAGACTCGTTCATCTCAGCGGCAGGCAAAGACGTGGTGATCATCGGCGGCGGAGACACCGGAACCGACTGTGTCGGCACTTCGATTCGGCACGGCTGCACCCAGGTCGTCCAGCTCGAAATCATGCCCAAACCGCCCTCTGAGCGGGCAGCAGACAACCCCTGGCCCGAATGGCCTAAGGTCTACAAAATGGACTACGGACAGGAAGAAGCTGCCGCACTGTATGGTCACGATCCTCGCGCTTACCTGACGACTGCGACCCACTTTGAAGGCGATGCCGATGGCAATGTCAAAGCCGTTCATGTGGTTGATGTGCAGTGGGAGCGGAACGAGAAAGGGCAATTCATCCCGAAACAGATTCCCGGTACAGAGCAAGTCATTCCTGCTCAGCTTGTCCTGCTGGCAATGGGATTTCTCGGACCCGAACAGCCCCTCCTCGATGCCCTCGGACTCGATCGCGATCCGCGCAGCAATGTGAAAGCGGAGTATGGCTCCTATGCCACTAGCATTCCGGGCGTGTTTGCCGCAGGCGACTGTCGGCGGGGTCAAAGTCTCGTGGTCTGGGCAATGAATGAAGGGCGAGGGGTTGCCCGCGAGTGCGATCGATATCTGATGGGAGCCACGGATTTGCCCTAAGGCAACGTCTTGGAGATGTCCTGAGTTGCACATCCTCTCCCATTTCAAGGAGTGATGTTCTAAAAGAGCGAGGGGGGACTTTGAGTATCGGGAGGATGCTCAGTTCCCCTCAGAATTGATCCGTTCGGAGGGCGATCTGAGTTGCAATCGCGACCTTTAAAACACCAAAACACCGTCTGAAATCAAGCCGATTAGACTGTTAATTAGACTAATTATCAGATTTTTCAATATGAGAACGAATATCGTTTAAATCAATATAGCGATCGGTGGCATTTCGCAGTTCTCGTGCAATCATGCCTTCGGTTGAAACGACTGTAATGTGGGTATTTTTGGCGCGCAGAAGTTCGATCGCCCGCTCAAAATCTCCGTCTCCGCTAAACAAAATCACCTGATCATACTGATCGACGGTGCTAAACATATCAACGACAATTTCAATGTCCAGATTTGCTTTTTGAGAGATGCGACCCGAACTATCGTCGTAGTACTCTTTCAAAATTTTTGTGCGAACGGTGTAGCCCAAACTGATTAGCGCGTCGCGAAAGCCTCGCTGATCCTGCGGGTCTTTTAGTCCGGTGTACCAGAAGGCATTCACCAGCTTGACATCAGTAATAGTACGGGTAAAGTATTCCAGCACCCGTCTTGGATCAAAGAACCACCCATTCTTTTGTTGAGCATAAAACATATTGTTGCCGTCTACAAAAATCGAAAGACGGTTCATCGATGAAGACATAGAAGCTTTAGACCTATATTTTTTAGAATTTTTAGGAAAAAGTTGAAGGATGGAAACTCAAATAAAGCGTTAGAGATAGGTGTGTCAATTGCGGCCCGCTGCCATTTTCAGGCAATCAGTAAAACCAGACAAATCAAAATCAACAAAATGATCGCTTCTGGCTGTAATCAGCCACTCGTAATCAGCCATTTGTAGTCAAGTCAATTTTATACGCGCAGCAGCCAGACTTGTAAAGTCAACTGTGCTGGATCACAGCAATCCGAGTTGAGAAGTCACAGCCGCCGCCGCAGTCAATCATCCTCCTAATGTCAGTGAAATGTCAGCAAAAACCTAAATTTGAGCATTATTTTGAGCATTATAAATTGAACATTATAGAATTGTTAAGTTAAAGTCAGCGATACGCCTCCAATGTTACAGCAAATCGCTCTCAGTGCAGCCTTTGACCCGATCGCAGGCTTCCTGTTGCTGATGGTAAAGGGCGTTTTCCTCAGGAGGCAGAGGATGTATCCGTCTGATACGAGCACCAGTCACTCCAGCTTCCGGCATAGAGCTTTCCCTGGGGCAAGTCTGCCATTGCCAGCGACAGCAGATTGACACAGGCCGTCACACCCGACCCGCAGTAGACCCAAATTTCTGGCGCATTTTGAATGTCTGACCATCGCTGCTGCTGAACCACCGGAGGCTGTGCCAATCCATCTGCGCCCGTCACTTCCTGCCAGGGATAGTTCACCGCACCAGGAATATGACCTGCGATCGGATCGATCGGCTCCCGTTCTCCTCGATAGCGTTCTGCTTCTCGCGAATCAACCAGCACAATGCCTGGATGATTTTGGCTTGCCCTGACTGTTTCGATATCGATTACCCAATCTGACCGCACCTGGGGCACAAAGTTGCCGGGTTGGGCGATCGAAGGTTCGCGGCTGACGGGATAGCCTTTGTCCTGCCAGGTTTGAAAGCCGCCGTCGAGCAGCACCACCTGATCATGTCCGAGATAGCGCAAGAGCCACCAGAGCCGCGCCGCAAAGCCAAACCGCGAATCGTCATAAGCCACGACGAGCGTTGGTTCCTGCCCCAATGCAGCTGATCGAATGCCGATCGCCTTGAGCTTCTCTGCTAGAATTGCCGGGTCGGGGAGGGGATGTCGTCCGCCGTGTTGCCCGACTGGACTGGATAAGTCCCGATTCAGATCCAGATAAAACGCGCCAGGAATATGGCTTGTGCGGTATTGCTCCTGTCCCAACTCAGGCTGCATCAGCGAAAAGCGACAGTCTACGATCGCAATCCGGGAATCGTTCAGATGCTCCGCCAGCCAATCGGGAGAAACAATCCAGCCTGAGCGTGAGACATTCCAGATCGGAGAGTGGGTTGAATGGGTCATTGCCTGTAATTTTGTTCTGGTTTGTTCTGGGTCGCCCGCACCGTTTCTTAGCCCTTCCATTTTGGGAAAGCCTGGCTTATTGGCTTAAGTTGATCAAAGAAAACCCGTTGCCAGCAGTGCGTCCTCGGCAATCTAGAAATCCTGTCCTGAATTATCTGAATTATAGGAATTATAAATAGTAAGTGCTGTGCATCAACTCTTGCGAGTCGGTCATCGCAGTCAGTCATTGCAATCAGTGATTGCGATCGCCCCAACTGTCCGGTAAAACCTTAGAGGAGGGTCTGTCACAATTGTGATCATGAAAACCCTATTTCGACAGTGAATTTCTTGCGTGAACGGGGGCGATCGGCGTGAAAATTTGGGTCAATGAGCAAATCGATTCTTCTGGGATTATCCGGGCTTGTATTGCTTGCTGCAACGAGGTTCAGGCGCAGGAGTGCCACGATTCGTTTGAAGCAAACCTGACGACGGCTCAGAAACAGGAGGGGTGGTTTACGCAGATGCGAGAGGTGGAGTCGTGGGATGAGGTTCCGGTGAATGCATTGAAGCTGGATTAGGGGGAGTCGAGGGAGTCGAGGGAGCTGAGGGGTGGAAAGGTGAGGGGATTACTTGGGATGGGGAGAGGTGCGATCGAGGAAGAGGGTGACCAGGGCATTGACCAAGCGATCGCCTGCCAAGGGTGCAACCTCTTTGCCATAGAGAATTTCTTGAGCAATTAAGAAAGAGATCAGGGAGCCGCAGAAGATCTGGGCAGTGGCTTCGGGGTCAGCGATGCGAAGTTCGGGGTGACGCTGGAAGTAGTCGGTCAGGATCGATCGCCCTCGCTGAATGACCGTGCGGGTGTAGAGGCTGGCGAGTTCGGGGAAGCGGGCAGATTCAGAAATAATAATTCGCAGCAGGCTCAGGAATTCTGGGTCTGCCATTTTTTGCAGAAACGATTCGGCGAAGTATCGCAGCAGTTCGGGTTCGTCGCTCAATTCCTCGGCACGGAAGATGTGCTGCATTCGATCGATCGTCACCCGTTCAATTAGAGCGGTAAATAGCCCTTGTTTATCTTGAAAGTAACTATAGATAGTTTGCTTGGAGACACCCGCCGCCGCCGCAACCCGATCCATGCTGGTGCTGGCGTAGCCCTGGCTTAAAAACACCTGCATTGCGCCCTGCAAAATCTGCTCTCGCTTGTCGCTGCCAATTACCTCAAGGGGGGAACTGCTGTGCATTGTGGCTTTGCTTGTCTCTGGCTTCAAGGGGTGGGTTTCAAAGAGGGGTTCAAGGAGGTTAAAGCTCTATCCTGTCCAAGAGGTCAGACCCAAGAATTTGCTTCATGCTCCTAGATCAGGGTCGTTTAATCCCTGCTATGTAAACAATTTTCAGGGATGCTTGTCCGGTTTGGGCGATCGCGCTAGGATTTTGCTTGTAATCATACTAGACAGTCTAGTGTGATCAAAGTTCCTTCCCCGGCTCCCTTTTCAAAACTTATTTCTCTCTGTATCTCCTTCTATCTCTTTCCTTCCCCGTATTTCTCTGAAATCTGTCTCAAGTCCCCCTCAAAGATTTCTCTCAAATCATTCGACTCTGGCGGTTCCCCGTATGGCACAAACACTTCCCAGTTCTGAAAAGACTGCCGTTCCGCCCGTGGTTCAGCCCCGATCGCGCCGCAAAAGGTTTCTGTTGCCGATCGCCCTGTTGGCTGCCGGGGGAGGATTAACTGCCTGGTATTTTCTGTCGCGCCCCGCTACAGACGAACTACAGCTCAGTGGACGGATTGAAGGCTACGAAACAGATGTGGGCACTCAGGTGCCGGGGCGAGTCGAAGAAGTCACCGTGCGGGAAGGGGCACAGGTGCAAAAAGGACAGCTTTTAGCGCGGCTGGACGATGATGAACTGCGGGCACAGCTCGCCGGAACCGAAGCCCGGATTCAATCTGCCAAAAATCAGGTACAAAATGCTCAGCTCCAGCTCAATGTGCTGCAAACTCAGATCGAGGAGGCACAGTTGCGGCTTCAGCAAGCAGAGGGCGATACGCAGGGGCGTGTTTCTCAGGCAGAGGCGCAGGTCGCCGCCGCCCAGGCACAGCTCGAACAGGCACGGGCACAGGTAACAGAGGCCCAGGCACAGCTTGAGCTAGCCCGCCAGGATCGCGATCGATTTGCTCAGCTCGTCCAGGAAGGGGCAGTCACTCAGCAGCGATTTGACGAAGCGAATGCCGCATTTCGCACCGCACAGGCAACCCTCACTAGTCGGCAAGCAGCGGTGAATGCAGCCCAGCGTCAGATTACGGCGGCTCAGGGCGGACTGACTCAGACGCAAACCACCACGCTTAACCCCGAAATTAACACCGTGCAGCTCGATCGCCTCAATGCTCAGGTAGCGCAGGCACGGGCACAGCTCGCCGCCGCCCAGGCAGAAGTCCGCAATGCCGAAGCAGAACGTCAGCGGATTGTGGCGCAGCTCAACGATCTAACGATCAATAGCCCGATTAACGGCGTGATTACCGATCGCACCGTAGAACCGGGAACGGTCGTGACGGCAGGCAAAACGCTGCTGACTGTGCTCGATTTAAACACGGTGTATCTGCGCGGCTTTATTCCAGCAGGACAGATTGGCTTAGTCCGAGTTGGGCAGCGTGCGAACGTGTACCTTGACTCTGACCCAGACCGCCCACTGGTTGCCAGCGTGGTCGAGATTGATTCGGAAGCCTCGTTTACCCCGGAGAATATCTACTTTCGAGAAGACCGGGTGCAGCAGGTGTTTGGTGTGAAGCTGGCGATCGAGGAACCGGGCGGATTTGCCAAGCCGGGAATGCCTGCGGACGCAACAATCGAACCTAATCGTTAGCCAATATGACTCAGACTCAGCCTGCTTCCTTTGCTTCTGCCCGTCCGGTTCCTGCTGCAACAGAACCCGTGATTCGAGTGGCAGGACTGCAAAAACACTATGGCAAAAAGAACAATCAGACGATCGCCGTTCAGAGCATTGATTTTGAGGTGCAGCGCGGCGAGATTTTTGGCTTGATTGGTCCTGACGGAGCCGGAAAGACGACGACGTTTCAAATTCTGGCGGGCGTGATGGAGGCAAGCGCAGGCGAGATTCAGGTGTTGGGACGATCGCCTCGCGATGCGCGGTTGGGCATTGGCTATTTGACGCAGCAGTTTTCGCTGTATCTGGACTTGAGCCTGGACGAAAACATACGCTACAGTGCCGGACTGCGCCAGATTCCGTCCGATCGTTTTCAGGAGCGGCGCGATCGCTATCTCAAGCTGATGGATCTCGATCGGTTTGGCGATCGGTTGGCGGGTCAGCTATCGGGCGGCATGAAGCAGAAGCTTGCCCTTTGCTGTGCGCTGGTGTCGGAGCCGGAAATTTTGCTGCTGGATGAACCCACGACAGGCGTTGACCCGGTTTCGCGACGGGAATTTTGGGATGTGCTGGCGACGTTGGCAAGTCAGGGCATGACGATCGTAGTCGCAACTCCCTACCTGGACGAAGCAGAACGCTGCAACCGAATTTCCCTGATGTATGAAGGCAAGATTCAGCAGACCGGAACATTGCGCCAGCTCAGGCAAAATCTGGGTTTATCTCGACTGGAACTGCGAACTCCTCAGCTTGCTGCCGTAGAACGGGCACTGTTAGCAGCGATGCGAAGCCCTTCCCCGTTGGGTGAAACCCGCGATTCGGCTTTAGTAGACGTGCAGACCTTTGGCGATCGGCTGGATGTGCTGGTGCATTCGCCGGAAGAGGGAACGAAAACGATTCAGCAAATTGCCCAACAGGAGCGGCTGAAAATATCGGAAATCGAACCCGTTGACGTGACGCTGGAAAATGTCTTCGTGACCCAGTTGCGCCATCAGGGGGCTGAGTCGCCGTTTGTGCCCTTTCCGCGATTACTCCCAAGCGGGAACTCCTTCGGATCGGATCGCGAAGGATCCAGAGCTGCGAAAGGAACTGCGGCGATCGAAACCCATCATCTCTACAAAACCTTCGGCAACTTTCAGGCGGTTAAAGATGTGACGCTGCAAGTTCGCTATGGCGAAATCTACGGCTTGTTGGGCGCAAACGGAGCCGGAAAAACCACCACGATCAAAATGCTCTGCGGCTTACTCTCTGCCAGCGGCGGCGAAATTTCCCTGGCAGGACAAACCAGTAATTTGCGCGACCCCGATTTGCGGCGACGGATTGGCTACATGAGCCAGAAGTTCACGCTGTACGACGACCTCTCGATCGTCCAAAATCTCGAATTCTATTGCGGGGTGTATGGCGTTCCTCGATCGCAGCGACGCGAAAAAATTGACTGGGTGCTGCACATCTGCGGTTTAGAAGGACAGGAGGACTTAATCACCGGAGGCTTGCCCGGAGGCTGGAAGCAGCGCGTTGCCTTTGGTGCATCCGTCATGCATGAGCCGGAAATCCTGTTTCTAGATGAGCCAACTTCGGGAGTTGACCCTCTGGCGCGGCGGCAGTTCTGGCGGTTAATTGAGGATTTTGCCCGTCGCGGCACAGCCGTTTTGGTGACAACGCACTATCTCGAAGAAGCGGAACACTGTAATTACATGGGATTTCTGGTGGCGGGCGAGGTCGTTGCAGAAGGATCGCCGACCCAGATCAAAGCAGCGCAGCCCGGACGATTAATCGAGCTGGTAACTAACCAAAATCAGGCAGCTTCAGATTTGCTAAAAACCCAGATGGAACCCTGGCGCGTCTCGATTTTTGGCGATCGACTTCACCTGGTTTTAGACAATCCCGATCGCGAGATGCCGCAAATTAAAACCTGGCTATTTGCCTATCAGAAGCCAGACGGAACCCGCATTGAAGTTCAATCAATTCGCCCAATTTCTTTCACGCTCGAAGATGCGTTTATCGGTATTGTGCAGCGAGCAGAAGCATAGCCAATTCAGAGGACAGCGCAATGATTAAGCCGCAGCGAATTTGGTCTCAGTGCATCAAAGAATTAGCTCAGTTCCGCCGCGATCGATTAACTGTTGCACTGGCGTTTTTGCTGCCTTTATTAACACTGTTTATTTTTGGCTATGCAATTCGATTGGAAGCAAAGAATATTCCGCTCACCGTACAGGATTTAGATAATACACTGCTAAGCCGCAGTTATATCGAAAGACTCTATGCGACAAATCAGCTGAATTTAGTTGAACGTCCCTTAAATCAGTCGGTGGTTGAGATGATCGATCGGGGCAAAGCGACAGCTGGAATTATTATTCCACCCGATTTCTCGCGCAATCTTAAGAACGGCGAATCTGTTACGGTTCAAGTTTTGATAGATGGAAGTGATGTCAATAATGCGCGGGTAATTCGCGGCAGCATTGAGTCTACCACGCGGTACTTTGTCAGAGTTTCTGGACTGCAGCAAAATCAGCCATTAATTGTTCCTCGAATTCGTATTTGGTTCAATCCGGGACGCAAAGAATCGCTCTACATTGTGCCGGGAACCTGTGCGGTGATTTTATGGATTTATCCATCGCTGCTATCATCGCTGGCAATGGTGCGGGAAAAAGAACAGGGCACAATTTTACAGGTTTATGCTTCCAGTTTAAGTGCGATCGAATTGATTCTCGGCAAGGCATTTGCCTATCTAGTGATTGGTTTATTGGAAGGACTGTTAATTATCGGCACAAGTGTGATTCTATTTGGCTTGCGCTTCACAGGCGACCCGACTCCATTTTTGATTGGAACGCCGCTGTTTATTCTGGTTGCGGTGCTGTTTGGCATCATGATCGGCACAAGAGCGGCAAGTCAAAATGCAGCAGTGCAGGCAGTCGCAACGATCGGCTTTCTCACCGCTTTTCTGCTCTCTGGTTTCATTTATCCGCTCAATAATATTCCCTTTCCGCTGTCGCTTATTTCTAATATTGTTCCTGCCCGATACTACATTCCCATTATTCGGGATGCCTTTGTGCGCGGAACCGGCTGGACTGGCGTGTGGTGGGCAGTGTTAATGCTGATTCTTTTGGGATTATTGTTATTTAATCGGGCACGGCAAAGTTTGAGCCGAATGCAGTTACCGGACTAAGAGGAGGTTTGAAACGTGATCACCACGACCCGAACCCCTAATTTTAAGGGAAACCGAGTTTTCTTTAAGATGCTCAAAGTTTCCCAGGCTTGAAGAGAATAGGGGCAATGTAGAACTCTTAAGACGGATTAAACAACTTCATCAATCAGGCAAACAAAGGTGTAGTTAAGGGTGATTCAGCGATGAAAAAAGTAATTGATTATCCACTGATCAATCGCCTGCTGAATAGCCGCGTTTGGGCACTGGCTCGCAAAGAAATTAATCAAATTCTCCGCAACAAACAGCTTATCTTTTTGCTGATCTTTCCACCCACCATTCAGCTTTTAATCTATGGATTTGCACTCAGCCCAGACGTGCATTTTATCAAGATGGGCGTGGTTGATTATGCCAACAGTAGCACGAGTCGCGAACTGGTGACGGCAATGACCGAAAACCGCATTTTTGTAACCGAAAATTATTTGTATAGCGAAGCGGAATTAGGGAAACAGGTACAGCTTGGCAAAATTACCGCAGGCTTGGTTATTCCACCAGATTTCGATCGCAAGTTAAAAGAAAATGAAACCGCAGAAGTCCAGGTTCTAATCGACGGCGTTGACGCTAATACTGCCGGAATCGCAAGCGGTTATCTCTCGCAAATTATCAATCAATTTAGCCGTCGATTGAATTCCAATCCTGTGTCTCCCTTGGTCGAGCCTGAAGTTGTTTTTCTGTATAATCCGGGCTTAATTAGTAGCTGGTTTTTTGTGCCGGGCGTGTTGGGACTGGTGCTCACGCTCACCGGCTCGTTGGTGTCTTCTTCAACCGTGGTGCGTGAAAAGGATACTGGAACCCTAGAACAACTTTTGATGACTCCCGCAGAAGCCTGGGAAATTTTACTAGCAAAAATTGTGCCGCTGTTTATTTTGCTGCTGGGGGATGTGTGTCTTGCGCTGACGGTGGGTAAGGTTGTGTTTAATCTGCCTTTTCGCGGTAATTTACTGCTGTTTTTCCTGATTTCTGCGCTGTATTTATGTGTGGGAATTGGGGTCGGAATTTTGCTTGCGACCATTTCTAAAAATCAGCGGCAGGTCGTTCTCACTTCGTTTTTTATTAACTTGCCGCTCATTCAAACTTCGGGGGCAATTGCGCCGATCGAAAGTATGCCTGCCTTTTTCCGCTACCTTTCCCTGCTCAATCCTCTCAGACATTATGTGGCGATCGCCAGAGGATTTTTATTAAAAGGCGTTGGCGTGGGTGAACTCTGGATCAATATTGTCGCGCTGGCTGTTTTTGCGATCGTCCTGCTTGGCTTCAGCATCCGACAGTTTCGCAATCAGTTGAGCTGATCAAAACTAAATTACAAACTGCTTTCTACAGTCCTTACAGAGATAGCACTGTTTGCCCCGTCGATACCCGTTCTTTGAGAGCTGTTTGGATTGGCAGTGAGGGCATATCATTACTTTCATTACATCACCTGACTGACGATCGCCCACATACGGTTCCAAATACGACACCATCACGTCCTCAATTTGCTGCATCAGTCGTTGACGATGTGCCGGATCAGGACTGCGAAGTGCCGCGAGAATCAGGGCATTGGTGCTATGCACACACACCTCTGCAAGGAGACTGTACTGCGCTTCAGGCAAGGCAGGGTTTCGATGCTTCAGAATATTCGCCATAAAGCCGATCGCGTCCTGCGTCATACTTTCATCGATCGATTGAAAAATCTGACGGGCTAGATAAAACTGTACAAACACCACACGCGATACTGGATGGGTAAACAGTTCTGCGGTTGCTGATACCAGTGTGTGAATCATTTGGCGCAGTGGTAGCTGAACGATCGAAGGAATCTCTGCCTGTTGCCAAAATGCGTTTACTCGCTCTGCATGGCGTAACTCCATCGCCTTGAAGATGGCAGCTTTGTCTGGAAAAAACTGATAGAGCGAACCGATCGCCGTTCCTGCTCTGGCAGCGATCATGTGAGTAGTTGCAGCTTCATAGCCAACCTCATCAAACACTGCCGCCGCCGCATCCAGAATTTTCTCAACCCGTGCCTTACTGCGCTGCTGTTTAGGCTGGCGACGCAAATTGATGGGCGAATGAGGGCTTGACGAATGTGAAAGTTCTGTCATATTTTGGAAACACGACGGATTTTTCACAATTTTAGCTTTAACGGAGAACACCATGCGCTCGATGCTTCCTGGTGCGCCTTGGCTATTGGCACATCAATCGATGCTAAAGGTAAACCAACCCCAAAAGATTGCTTTGTATGGCGTTGATTATGTGATGTGGAAGGATGGTGTGGGGAAAATTCATGCCTTACCCAATGCCTGTCCGCACATGGGAGCAATGCTGTCAGAAGGATGGTGCGAAATGCAAAAGGACGGCACCAGTGTGGTGGTGTGTCCTTTTCATGCCTTGCCCTTTGATCCGGCGGGCTGCACTGTTCTACCGGGTTCTGGTAAGAAAACATTGCCGCAATTGAAGCCCTTAGAACTCATTATTCAAGGCGATTTCATCTGGTCATACGGTGGATACGAACCCAAGGTTCCGATTCCGACCGTGTTGAATGAAATTGCCGAGAAATATTACTTTATTGGGCATACGGGCGATCGAAGTGTTGAAACTGATTTATTAACGATGCTGCTGAATATGCATGATTACAACCATCAAAACGGCACGCATCGAGACTTGTTTCGCATTACAGACGTAGAGTTTCATCAGTTTATGGATAACGGGCATCATTCCCATGCGTTTTATGACTTGCCCACCGCGCCCTACAAGCTAACCGAAAAACTGAGAAAACCTGATTTGTTTCTGCTTCCCACCGTAATTAAGGCACACCTGGAAAATCACTTTCCTTCTCTCATCATCTTTCATGGCGAAATGCCGTTGGGCAAAGCAGTACAGTGCCATTTCTTTGTCCCAGAAGCCGAGAATCGCACTCGCACCTACATTCTGCTGTTTGGTCAAGCGAAACATCCTGCCTTTAAGCTGTTTGGCAGTACCTATCTCAAATTCGGTAAGGTCGTTATTGATCAGGATGCTGACATTTTGGGCAAGCTTTATCCCGGCACGCTGCAGAAGATTAAACTCAACAACGAAGTGGGAATGGATTGGGTACGACGCAACTTTGAGAGTTTTCCCACTGTGGTCGAACCAAATCTTTCCAAATAATCACTCGTCTATTTACCCGTGAGCGAAGAAGCTCTTGCTCGAAATCCTGCCTGCATCAGGGCATTCACTGCGGCTTCCGGGTTGGGAATGCGAAACTGTGCCCCTAACCGCACCAGCTCACGCCGCTCCTGTCCGGTGACGACCGCGATTACAGGAATCTTACCCTGGTCGTCTGTGCCGCGCTGATCGAGCAGAATGGTTCGCAGTTCGTGCTGTTTGACGACATCGCCTGCCAGCCTTGCCTCTAACTCCACCATCACCATTCGCACTGCCTCGATCGCCTCCGCATCTTCAATCACAAGCTGATTGCGATCGTCTCGCCGATCGACCTTGCCCCACACCATCAGACGGGCATCGACTTCCAAAAGATGGGCAATTCGCTCATACGCTTTCGGGAAGACGACGGCTTCTGCCTGTCCGGTCAGGTCTTCGATTTGCAGCACTGCCATGCGATCGCCTTTCTTGGTCATCACGGGCTTGAGGTTGCTGATCATGACGATCGCGCTCAGGGTGACGCTATCCGGCTTGTCTCCCAGGTCAGAGAGGTTGATGGGTGCGAGCACTTTGGCGGCTTGATGCACGGATTTCAGCGGATGATCGGAGATGTAGAAGCCGAGCAATTCCTTTTCTAGCCTTAGCTTTTCCTGCGGCGGATAGTCCTCGGTGGAGGGAGCCTTGGGCGCACTTTCAAAGTTGGTAGTGGTGGTATTACTCTCACCCGTGCTGCCGAACAAATCAAACAAATTGCCCTGACCCACTGCCCGATCTTTTGCCCGCGACTGCGCCCAGTCCAGCACATATTCCAAATCGTTTACCAGCTGTTTGCGATTGAGATCGATCGAGTCCATTGCGCCGCACTGAATCAAAGCTTCTAAGGCTCTGCGGTTGACGGTGCGCGGATCAATTCGATCGCACAAATCTGCCAGTGATGTGAATTTGCCGCCTTCTGTTCGTGCCACCAAAACATGCTCGATCGCCCCTTCTCCGGCATTTCGCACGGCGGATAATCCGAACAGAATGGTGTCGCTTAAAGGTGTGAAGTCAAAGCCCGATCGATTAATGTCCGGCGGCTCAACCGTAATTCCCATGCTGTAGCAGGTGGCAATATATTTCTGCACTTTGTCCTGATCGCCGCTGTTTGCGGTCAGCAGTGCCGCCATGTATTCGACAGGATAATTTGCTTTTAGATAGGCAGTTTGAAACGTGACGTATCCATACGCTGTCGAGTGGGATTTGTTGAAGCAGTATTCGGCAAACTTAACCATTTGCTCAAACAAACCTGCTGCAACTTTAGGTTGGACTTGATTCTTTTTTGCCCCTTCCACAAAAATGCTTTGGTGCTTTTCCATTTCCTCCTTTTTCTTCTTTCCCATTGCTCTTCGAAGCAAATCCGCTTGTCCTAAGGAATATCCGCCCATATCCTGAGCGATCTTCATGATCTGCTCTTGATAGACCATAATTCCGTAGGTTTCATTGAGAATGCCTTTCAGCAATTCATGTTCGTATTCAATCTTTTCAATACCGTGTTTGCGATTAATGAATTTTGGAATCAGTCCTGCATCCAATGGTCCCGGACGATAAAGCGCAAGCACCGAAGAAATATCTTCTAAGCCCGAAGGTTTGAGGTCGCGCACGATTTGACGCATTCCCGAAGATTCAAGCTGAAAGATGCCTTCGAGTTCGCCTCTTGCAAGTAGTTGATAGGATTTGGGATCGTCTAACGGAAGGCGATCGAGATCCAGCTCAACCTGATGATTTGCCTTCACCAGATCCACCGTTTTCTGGATCATCGTCAGGTTTTTCAGCCCCAGAAAATCCATTTTCAGCAGTCCGAGCGATTCGATATCCTCCATCGGATACTGCGTCACTGCGCCGCCTTCCTTGCTCATTTCCAGGGGCACGATCTCATCCAGCGGTTCAGCAGAAATCACAACACCAGCCGCATGAACTCCGGTTGCTTTGTTCGTCCCTTCGATCCGCATCGCCATATCAATCCAGCGGCGATAAGTCACAGGCGGCTCAGTGGCTGGAACGACCATATCTTTGTCGTATTTCTCCTTGAATTCTGGAGCAGGCGTTCCCTCAGAAATCATGACCTTCAGCTTGGTCGGCTTGCCGCGAAAGACAGGAATCATCTTCGTCATGCGATCGGATTCGCCGTAGGGCACATTCAGCACCCGCGCCACGTCCTTCAGCACCGCCTTGGAAGCCATGCGGTTATAGGTAATAATCTGCGCGACTCGCTCTGTCCCGTATTTCTCGGTGACGTACTGGATGACCTCGCCCCGGCGATCGATACAGAAGTCGGTATCAATATCCGGCATCGATTTCCGTTCGGGGTTGAGGAATCGCTCAAACAGCAGCCCGTGATGCACCGGATCAATGTTGGTAATACCCAGCGCGTATGCCACCAGCGACCCCGCCGCTGACCCCCGGCCTGGACCCACGGGAATGCCATTATCGCGAGCGAATTTAATATAGTCCCACACCACCAGAAAGTAGGCATCAAAGCCCATCTGGTGCATCATTTGCAGTTCGTATTCCAGCCGCTCCTGATACTCCGGCTCAATTTCTGCGTAGGATTGGCAACCAAAGCGATCGACCAATCCTTTTCGGGTCATTTCCTCGAAATAGGCGGCGGTTGTGTAGCCAGGGGGAACTGGGTATTCAGGGATTCTTGGTTCTCCCAAAATGTTGTAGTCTTCGACTTTCTCTGCGACTTCCAGCGTATTGACGATCGCTTCTTCAATGATCTCTGTGATCAGGTGATCGCGGAATAGCCGCCGCATTTCGTCCGCCGATTTTAGATACTCTGTGCCGCTATAGCGCAGCCGCTTTTCTTCAGTGATAAGCTTTCCGGTTTGAATGCACAGCAGCGCGTCGTGTGCCTCCACATCGAAACAGGAGATGTAGTGCGAGTCGTTGGTGCAGATCAGCTTGATATCCAGCTCGCGCGCAATTTTCACCAGCTCCACGTTTACGATCCGGTCTTCCTGCGATCCGTGATCCTGAAGCTCCAGATAATAATCGTCGCCGAAAACTTCCTTGTACCAGCCCGCCCGCTCGCGTGCAATCTCGGGTCTGCCCTGCAAGATTGCCTGCGGTACTTCTCCACCCAGGCAGGCACTCGTTACCATCAGCCCTTCGCGATACTGCACCAGCAAATCTTTGTTAATGCAGGGACGCGCAAAAATGCCTTTCCCCTGGTAGCCCTTCAGGTGCGAAATCGTCGTCAGCTTCACCAGATTCTTGTAGCCCTGCTTATTCTTCGCCAGGACGACCTGATGATATTTCGGTCGGCGTTCTTGCTTTGTGATGTCGCCGTTGATCACATACATTTCATTGCCGATAATCGGCTTTACGCCCTTTGCCTTGCAAACCTTTAGCAGCTCGATCGCCCCATACATCACGCCGTGATCGGTAATGGCAACGGCAGGCATTTCCAGTTCCAGCACGCGATCGACGAGTTCGGGCAACTGACTCGCGCCATCCAGCAGGCTATAGTCGCTATGAATGTGAAGACCAACGAAAGACATAAGCTCTCATACCACACACAGGGCTGAGATAAGGTTAACCGAATTCCTGCAACGTGCAAACTATATATAGGATTTTCTACGACTTTTCACCGCGGCAAACGCTATAAGTAGGATATGTCGATAAAACTCGATGCAAAACTCGCTCCCGCTCAAACAAGGGTGGGCTCAAAGTAAAGATGGGCTCAAGCAAGGGTGGACGATCGGCAGAAACACTATCTACTTAGTACCAACGTACCAAATTTTTTAGGATCAGGTTCAGATCAGCGCAGGAATTTTTGGTGTTCGGGAATGCCAATGGTTTCAAGTCCTCTACTTGAGGGGGATTCGCGGGAGATTTCGGGGCGGGCAATCCGTGCAGTAAACCCCAGTAAATCAAACCACAAATCAAACCACAGTAACTCACTTGAACCCGATGCTTGAAGACTGGCTGGAAGTAAAGCAAGGCTTACCCCATTCAACGACAAAGCTCAAGAATGCGAGATAAAGTTCCGTATCGGAGCGTTAAATAAATCACCCCTAAGGAATAAAACAGCGTCTATTATCAGGGATGGTATGCACGCAGTTTCGGAGATGGTTCGACGGTGCTAGACCTGTTTCAAGGACTCCTTTCCCTTTTCTTTAGTCAACAAGAGCCAAAACTTCAGCTTTTGCGATCGACCAATCTTTCCCCCTGGCTCGATACTGTTTGGGTGCGATCGGCTGCCGTTCGCAAGCCCGACCCCCAGGCAGAACTCGCGGTGCGGCTCCATCTGGCAACCATGGCGCGGCTCAATTTACCGATCGAGGGCCAGGGTGTCTGGGTTCAGGCGGGCAACGAGATTCTGGCAGAAAATCAGGGGATTGCGCCGCTGTCGGCTGCATCTCTCACCAAAACGGCAACCACGCTTGCAGCCCTCCAAGCCTGGGGGATCGATCATCGGTTTGAAACGCTAATCAGCGCGTCAGGCCCGATCGAGGATGGCGTTTTGAAGGGCGATCTGATTGTGCAGGGGGGCGGCGATCCGTTTTTTGTGTGGGAAGAGGCGATCGTCCTGGGCAATTCGCTCAGCCAGAAAGGCATCCGGCAGGTGACAGGCAACTTGGTCGTATCTGGCAATTTTGCGATGAACTTTGAGACTGACCCCGCACAAGCCGGATCGCTGCTAAAGCAGGGAATTGATGCAAATCTCTGGTCAGCCGAAGCCGCAGCGCAGCACAGCAAACTTCCTCCCGGAACTGCCCGCCCGCAGATTCAGATCAACGGCACCATGCAGGTCAACTCCCTAGAGCAGCTTAAAGCCCGCTCGCTCACGCCCCTGATTCGCCACCGATCGCTGCCGATGATCGACATTCTCAAGGCGATGAATATCTACAGCAATAACATCATGTCTGAGATGATGGCGCAAATGCTGGGCGGGGCGGCAGGCGTGACGCAAAAAGTATTGCAGGCAACGCAGATTCCCCCGGAAGAGATTCAAATCATCAACGGTTCAGGCTTGGGAGAGCAAAATCGGCTGTCCCCCAGAGCCGTAACGGCAATTCTGATCGCAACGCAGCGATATCTTCAGCCGCGCCAGCTCTCCGTTGCTGATATTTATCCGATTCAAGGGCGCGATTCGGGCACGCTCAAATGGCGAGAACTGCCCAATGGCTCAGCCGTCAAAACGGGAACGCTGAATGCCGTCAGCTCGCTGGCAGGCGCGATTCCTACCCGCGATCGGGGCTTAGTCTGGTTCACAATCATCAACCTGGGCGCAGGCGACCTCGAAACCTTCCACCAACAGCAAGATCAGCTCCTCCAGAGACTTCAGCAAGCCTGGGGCGCACCCAACCCGCTCCCGCCAGCAATTCAGCCTAGCGATCGACCGCGTCCGTCTGCTTCTCGTCTGGGGGCTGCGGAGCGCAACGAGATACTATAGTCGCACCCGCTCTAAGCCCGTGTGGGATGGAAATATTGTGAGCTGGAAACGGTGAACTGGAGACTGTGAGCTGGAAACATTGAAGAGACCGGGTCAGCGAATCGGATCGTGAACGGTCACAAGCTTTGTACCGTCGGGAAAGGTGGCTTCGACCTGAACTTCGTGAATCATTTCGGGGATGCCTTCCATCACGTCCGCTCGTGTCAGCAGCGTTGTGCCATAGGTCATCAAGTCGGCAACGGTGCGTCCTTCTCTGGCTCCCTCCAGAATTGCTGCTGAAAGATAGGCGATCGCTTCTGGATAGTTAAGCTTGATGCCGCGATCCTTGCGTCTTTCGGCAACCAGAGCAGCCGTAAAAATAAGAAGCTTGTCCTTCTCTTGAGGAGTTAGTTGCATAAAATTAACTCTGAACTGGGGTGCTAGGATTCGAACCTAGGAATGGCGGGACCAAAACCCGCTGCCTTACCACTTGGCGACACCCCATCGTCTGCGCCTTCATCATATTACCAACACAGGTCGGCAAAGTGTCAAGCGGTTGGAAAAATTTTCCTGAGGCAAGGGCAGAACTCCTACCGTATTCGGGATGATATATAGAATCAGCCCTCCGGCAGAAGCAAACTGACCCCATTCTAGGCAATGGTGATTTTATACTCTGCTTACGGGGTTTGTGTGCGATCGAGCGATCGCCTCTCTTCACATAACCTTTGTTAAGGATAGATGGAACTCAGTGAGAACCGCATAAAGAGATTCTGAAACTTGAGCGCAGCGGCGTATTTCCCTTTTGCTTTACGTTAGCTTTTTGACCGTAGCTTCCCAGAATCTCAACTTATATCTCAACCTCATCTTGACCCTTCGACTCAGGTTCCAGCGATATTTTCATCGATCGATTTTTCTCTCGTGCGGGTAGATTAAAATTATCCCCCTCCCTCTTCACCCCTATGGATACTGTTCAAAGCCCCTTTAGTCGCGCCAATTATTCGTTTCGGCGGGCAGACTACGCTCACTGGCATCGACAGCAGAGCAAACAGCACATCCTTCGATCGCAGCTTGGCTTTCGGGACGTTAGCTCTTCGCGTCCAAGAGCCTGTGCGGGCTGTGTCCACTACCATGGCATTGCCTACGGCTATAATCGCGACAGTCGCAGTCTGCTGGTGTGTGGCTTTCATCCCTATGGCTGGCAACAGGACGATACCTGCCCAGACTGGAACGATCAGCAGTAGCCGCCCGATCGCTGTAAGATCCTACTGGATAGGTTTTGAGGAAAATGAATGCTGAAGCGGATTGCAGCAGTGCTGGTCGTTGTGTTGAGCCTGAGTCTACAGAGTTGCACTCCGGCGGCTACCGGAACCGGTTTGAAAAGCTATGTGAACACGTATCAGGGATACCAGTTCCTCTATCCCAACGGCTGGGTTGAGGTAAAGGTGAACAACGGTCCTGATGTAGTGCTGCATGACTTGATCGAGGAAACAGAAAACGCCAGCGTGATTATTAGCCCCGTCAGCGACAACAAAACGCTAGAAGACCTGGGCACTCCGACGGAAGTGGGTTATCGGCTCTCAAAAAGTGCGATCGCCCCAGAAGGATCAGGACGGCAGGCAGAGCTAGTATCCGCCGAAGCGCGGCAGGACGATGAAAAGACTTACTATCTGCTGGAATATGCTGTAACGCTCCCGAATCAGCTTCGTCACAGTATTGCCAGCGTGTCGGTGCGGCGGGGACAGCTTTATACCTTTAATGTTTCTACCACCGAGCGACGCTGGGGCAAAGTGGAAGACCTGTTTCG
Organism: Leptolyngbya sp. GB1-A1; assembly: GCF_039962475.1. Classification (NCBI taxonomy): domain Bacteria; kingdom Bacillati; phylum Cyanobacteriota; class Cyanophyceae; order Leptolyngbyales; family Leptolyngbyaceae; genus Leptolyngbya; species Leptolyngbya sp. GB1-A1. Next base: position 52,156 of record NZ_JAMPLI010000003.1, read on the forward strand.
GGTCGTTGCCAAATCCTTCTCGGTCTATTAATCAATTTAATTTAGTGGAGTGAGGGTGGTTTCATGGCGGTTAATCCCTTGATTCCTCGCTTTGTTTTAGCGTCTGCGTCTCCGGCTCGTAAACGGTTGCTGCAAACGGCTGGAATTCCGGTGTTTGTGCAGCCGAGCGACTATGACGAGTCAAAAATTCAAGAATCAAAACCCGATCGCCTCGTTCAACAATTAGCCCAGGGCAAAGCCGAAACCGTTGCGCCGCTATTGTCGGATTCACTGATTCTGGGCTGTGACTCGGTGTTGGCACTAGAGGGCGAAATCTACGGCAAGCCGAAAGATGCGGCAGAAGCGATCGAACGCTGGCAGAAGATGCGCGGGCGAGTCGGGCAGCTTTATACCGGGCACTGCCTGATCGATCAGCCGCAACAAAAAACACTGGTGCGGGCTCAGGTGACGCAGGTGCATTTTGCAAACGTGAGCGATCGAGAAATTGAGGCTTATGTGGCGACGGGTGAACCGCTTCAGTGTGCAGGCTGCTTTGCGCTGGAAGGGCGGGGGGGACTGTTTGTAGAGCGACTCGAAGGCTGCCACAGCAACGTGATTGGGCTGAGTCTTCCCCTGCTGCGCCAGATGCTGGTAGATTTACAGTACGAGGTCGTGAACTTTTGGTTGAGCTAGCACTAAAAAATAAAAACTCGCCTCAGGGTTCATGTTGTCTTTATGAAGTCAATAGGGCTACGGATGCTATAGTCCCTAGGAAGACGGGACAATACGGATAAGCCGAGTGACAGCCGCACAAGTGCATGGATGCTTCAACTCCCCCTATCAATGATCTGCGTTCTGGCTCGCCTCAGCCAAGTCAACTCAATCAGCTCTGTGGTTCTGAAACGCGATTTCGCGATCGATATCAGATTGTGCGGGCACTGGGTCGGGGTGGCTTTGGGGTGACTTTTCTGGCAAGGGATGTTTTGCTGCCCCATCATCCCCTTTGCGTGATTAAGCAGCTCTGCCCCAAGGTTGCCAACCCGATCGTGTTGCAGCGCGCCTGCCAGCGGTTTGAACGGGAAGCAAAAACGCTCAGCCAGCTCGGAAGTCATGCCCAGATCCCCTGCTTGCTCGACTACTTTGAGCTGAATGGCGAGTTTTATCTCGTGCAGGAATATGTGCGCGGTCGCACCCTGGCAAAAGAAGTTAAACTGCGGGGCGTTTTTTCAGAAGCAGAAGTTAAAACTTTTCTGCGGGAGCTATTGCCCGTGCTGAGCTACATCCATCAGCAGCAGGTGATTCATCGCGACATTAAGCCACCCAATATTATTCGCTGTCAGGATGACGGCAGGCTGGTGCTGATCGACTTTGGAGCTGTGAAAGAACAGTTCATCAAGGTCGATGAAATGACTCATAAAGGGGCAACAACCCACTTTGTCGGAACGCTGGGCTTTGCTCCGCCGGAGCAGCTCTCTCTGCGGTCAACCTACGCCAGCGACATTTTTGCGATCGGTGTTACCTGCCTTTACCTGCTGACTGGAAAGCCGCCGATGGAGTTTGACTATGACATCGAAACTGGGGAAGTGAAGTGGCAGGATGCTGTGCAGGTGAGCGGCTATTTTGCCAAAGTGCTGGACAAAATGCTGAAGGTGTCGCCTCGCGATCGCTATCAGTCGGCAGAGGACGTGCTGCGAGCGATCGAGCTAGAACCGTATCTTGACAGTTTGGCGTCCTGCATGAGTAACCATCCCTTGGGAACGATCGAGGATGAAGACTTATTGCATGGCAGCTATCTTTCCCCGATCGTGCGAACCGCAATTGCGATCCGACGCTGGCGCAAACGTAGACTGGCAGCCGAACGGCAGCGAAAACGATCGGAGATGGTGATTTACTAAGAGGGGATTGGCGCAGGATTGAAGGGGCTGCAAAACCCGGAACACCGGCAGGATTAACTCGTGTACACACCATAGACGAATTCCTCTGTCAGAGAACTGCGCCGCATCGCCACATTCCACACCGTGCAATTCTGCCCCATACAGTTCTGCGCCGTACAGTTCTGCGCCGTACAATGAAGAGCGTTGAGCGATCGAAAGCAGAGCTATGCCAGTTGCCCCCTACGGTTCTTGGAAATCCCCGATTACATCAGAGTTGATTGTGGCGGGAAGTTTGCGCCTGGGTGAAATTCGCCTGGATGGACAGGACATTTACTGGAGCGAGGGACGACCAACCGAAAGCGGACGCAATGCGATCGTTCAAAGAAAGCCCTCTGGAGAGGCGATCGATCTCCTCCCCATGCCCTTGAATGCGCGGACGCGGGTGCATGAGTATGGCGGCGGGGCGTATATTGTGGCGGATAGCACTGTTTATTTCTCGAATTTTGTCGATCAGCGGCTTTATCGTCAGTCACCGGGTCAGGCGGCAGAACCAATCACGCCCGAAGCCGATTTGCGCTATGCCGATGCGGTGATCGATCGCGTCCGAAATTGCCTGATCTGTGTGCGCGAAGACCATACGGGGGGTGGACATGAGCCGATAAATACGATCGCCGCCATCAGCTTAGCGTCTTCCAATCCGCAGACCGTTCTCGTTTCAGGGTCAGATTTTTATGCGGCTCCGCGTCTCAGTCCAAAAGGCGATCGGCTGGCATGGCTCAGCTGGAATCACCCGAATATGCCGTGGGATGGGACGCAGCTTTGGGTGGCAGAGGTTCGCCAGGATGGGTCATTGGGCGAGGCGCAGCTTATCGCGGGGGGAGAAACGGAATCAATTTTTCAGCCAGAATGGTCGCCGGACGGGACGCTGTATTTTGTCAGCGATCGATCCAACTGGTGGAATCTGTATTGCTGGCGGGGGGGAGAAGTTCAGCCCATTTGTCCGAAGGCGGCGGAGTTTGGGCAGCCCCTGTGGGTGTTTCGCATGACGAACTATGGTTTTGACTCCAGCGATCGCCTCGTTTGTACTTATGTAGAATCGGGCATTCAGCATTTGGCACAGATCGATACCGCCTCGCTTGAACTCACAGAAATTCCAATTCCCTATTCCAGTCTGGGTGGTTTGCAGGTAGGGGATGGGTTTGTGGCGTTTGTGGGCGGCAGTGCAGCGGCTCCCAGCGCGATCGTTCGATTAGATCTGGCAACAGGGGAAACGGTAGAACTGCGGCGATCGAGTTCTTTGGAGATTGATCCGGGCTATATTTCTGTGCCTCAGGCGATCGAGTTTCCCACGGCAGAAGGAAAGACAGCGTTTGCTTTCTTTTATCCGCCGCAAAACAAAGACTTTCAGGCTCCCAACGGAGAACGACCGCCGCTGCTGGTCAAGATCCACGGTGGTCCCACGGCAGCAACTTCTGCTAGCTTTAGCCCCGGCATTCAATATTGGACGAGTCGTGGCATTGCCATTCTCGATGTAAACTATGGCGGCAGCACTGGATACGGACGCGAGTATCGGGAACGGCTGAAGGGCAGATGGGGCATTGTCGATGTGGAGGACTGCATCAACGGCGCGAAGTATCTGGTGGATCAGGGCTTGGTGGATGGCGATCGGCTTTGCATTGACGGCGGCAGTGCTGGGGGCTATACCACGCTGGCGGCTCTCACCTTTCATCACACCTTCCGGGCAGGGGCAAGTCACTATGGCGTGAGCGACCTGGAAGCGTTGGCAAAAGATACGCATAAATTTGAGTCGCGCTATCTGGACGGTTTGATCGGCAGATACCCGGAAGAAGTTGCGACTTACCACGAACGATCGCCCATTTACGCCGTCGATCGCCTCTCCTGTCCCGTCATCTTCTTCCAGGGCGATGAAGACAAAATCGTGCCGCCCAACCAGGCAGAAATGATGGTGGATGCGCTGAAGGCGAAAGGGCTACCCGTGGCCTATGTCCTGTTTGAGGGCGAGCAGCACGGCTTCCGCAAAGCTGAAAATATCCGGCGTGCCCTCGATGGGGAACTCTATTTCTATTCGCGGGTGTTTGGCTTTGACTTGGCAGAGACGATCGAACCTGTGGCAATCGAGAATTTATAATCAAGACTCTAGAAATTCTAGAAATCATGCGCATCAAAATCTGCGGAATCACTGACCCGGAACAGGGAAAATCGATTGCCCAAATGGGCGCAACAGCGATCGGGTTTATCTGTGTGCAGCAGTCGCCGCGCTACGTCACGCCGGAACAGATTCGCGCTGTGGTCGATGATTTGCCTGAAGGCTGCACAGTCGATCGCGTTGGGGTCTTTGCCAATGCGTCGATCGAAGAAATTCTGCAAGTGGTGGCGATCGGGCGGCTTAATGTGGTACAGCTTCACAGCAGCGAATCGCCCGAATTTTGTCATCGGTTGCGCGATGCCTGCAAAAACAAATTTGGGATAATCGAGCTAATCAAGGCACTGCGAATTCGCACAGAAGCAGACCTGGAACAGGCAGAAGCCTATCAAACCTGTGTCGAAACGCTCCTGTTGGACACTTACCATCCGGGAATGCTGGGCGGCACAGGTCAAACGATCGATTGGTCAACCCTGCAAACCTTCCGTCCGATGTGCAATTGGCTCCTTGCAGGCGGACTCACCCCCGATAACGTGCGCGATGCACTGCGGCTCACCCGTCCAGACGGAATCGATTTATCGAGCGGTCTTGAGCATTCTCCCGGTCAAAAGGATCTGCAAAAAGTAGCGCGATTGTTTGCGGAACTGCGACCGATTTAGGATGCGGGTCTATGGATGTGGTTCAGCAAATTCTACCGACGAATCCAGCCGTTTACCGTGAATCGACTATCCGCAAACGATCGCGAAGGACAGCGCACAGGCAACACTTCGTGCATATAGCGGCTGAGGAACAGAACGATGCTGTTATTCCTGGGATCGATTGTCTGGAAGGTGTCAGCCTGGACAAAGAAATTATCTTCGATGCGGCTATCGTAAATTAATAGCTCTCCGCCGGAAAAAGCCTTGGGTTGACGATAGAAATAGTAGACATAGGTGAGTTCGCGGGTAGCAGTGTCAGGACTGCCGTTATCGTTGTGGATGCGGTAATAATTGCCGTCATTGTGTCCGGTAATTTGCGCTTCGATATCCTGAGCGGTGAATGATGGTAGACCTAATGCTTTAACGACATCAGGAACGATCGAGCGAATGCGATCGGTGATGAAACTGTGAACTTCAGGGAAATCGTACAGCACAACCGACTGGCGATAACTTTCATCTCCGGTTGAAGTCGTGGTGCTTACAAATTCTGCTTCGCGCTCCAGAACGTAATTGAGCAGCATCTGATGTTCTTCTGGCGAAAGGAAGTCATCAATCTGAACGGACTCGGACGGTAAAACGCCATCTGAAAAGCGCGGAATGCCAGCCGGAACAGGGGTCACGCTCTGGGTTTGCATCACGATCGGCGGCTCGGTCACCATGCCCACCAGTCGATCGCACGGAAACGCCAACACTGCCTGTCCCTGATTGAGCGGGACCTGAAACAGCCGCCGCACCCGCTTGCCTTCCCAATCTGCCAGCACTTCAAACAATTGCTCCAGCAAAGGATTCTCAGACTGAATGGCGACCTGGTACTGCTGCCCTCCTGACAGAAGCAGCGTGACTTTGACGATTTCCGGCAAATCCTGAAATTCTGGCATAGCGCGTAACCTTAGTGCAAGAAGTGTCTCATTCCCGTCAACACCATAACAATGCCCAATTCATTTGCTGCTGCGATCGAATCTGCATCGCGCATACTGCCCCCTGGTTGAACGATCGCCTCAATGCCTGCTGCCGCTGCCGTTCGCACCGAGTCATCAAACGGGAAGAAGCCATCGCTAGCCAGCACTGCGCCTTTGGTTTTGTCTGCTGCCTGCTCCAGCGCAATTTTCACCGACCCAACGCGATTCATTTGTCCTGCGCCGACTCCAAGCGTAGTGCGATCGTGGGTGATCACAATGGCGTTTGATTTAACGTGCTTACAAACCTTCCAGGCAAACAATAGCTCGGCAAGCTGCGACTCGGTGGGCTGGCGATCGGTAACAATTTTCCAGTCGGCAGGATTGGCAATTTGATCGTCTGCCGTTTGTACCAGAAATCCACCTGCAATCTGACGCACCAGTTCCTTTTCACCCCGGCTCAAATCCGGCAGCACCAACACCCGCAGATTTGACTTGGTTGCCAAAATCTCTGCCGCTTCTGCATCACAGCCTGGAGCCACAATACATTCGAGGAAAGTCTTCTTAAGTTCGTTTGCGGTGGCTCCGTCGATCGATCGATTTAGAGCCACAATGCCGCCAAATGCAGAAGTCGAATCGGCGTTAAATGCTTTTGTGTAAGCCTCTACCAGCGAACCGCCTAACGCCACGCCACAGGGATTGGTGTGTTTGATAATTACTGCCGCCGCTTCCGAATCGGGAAACTCTGCCACAATCCGCCGCGCTGCTTCCAGATCGACCAGATTGTTATAGCTCAGCTCCTTGCCCTGTAACTTCTCCGCCGCTGCCCAGCCGCTCGCACTTCCCCCAGTCTGATACCACGCCGCAGGCTGATGCGGATTCTCGCCGTAGCGCAATTCCTGCACTTTCTGTCCGTTGAGGCTGAATAGGTTAGGCAAACTGGCAGACGGAGCTTCTTCTTGCTGGCTCTGCTGACTCAAGTAATCTGCGATCGCCCGATCGTATGCTGAGGTATGCTCAAACGCCTGCAGCGCACAGCTCTGCCGAAACGCGATCGACGGAGTGCCGTTCTGCCGCAGTTCCTCTAGATAATCGCCGTACTGATTGGGATTGCAGAGAATCGTCACATGGGCAAAGTTTTTCGCTGAGGCTCGCACCATCGCCGGACCGCCAATGTCAATTTGCTCGATCGCCTCCGATAAGGTTACGCCCGGTTTCGCGATCGTCTGCTGAAACGGATACAGGTTGACGACGATGAGATCGATCGGATTAATCCCATTTGCTGCCAGATCGGTGACATCCTGAGGCACATCGCGTCGCGCCAAAATGCCTCCGTGAATGCGGGGATGCAGCGTTTTTACCCGTCCGCCCAAAATCTCTGGCGACCCTGTGTAGTCTGAAACTTTCGTCACGGGAATTCCCGCATCCTTCAGCGTTTGCGCCGTGCCACCACTGCTGATAATGCTGAATTCAAATTCTTCGACAAGCGATCGAGCCAGATCCACCAACCCTGATTTGTCCGAAACGCTCAGCAATGCAAACCGTGCCATGACTTCTACTCTTTATCGATCGCCTTATTCAGAATAGTACGGAGGTGGAGGGAAGGGTAGATGAATTGAGGGGTGGCGGGGTGGATGAGTGGGGGTTGGAGTTGAAGGGTTTATGGGTTAGGGCAGTGATTTGGGTTAGGGGGCTGGTTGTATTTCGTTACGGCTTCTTGCTGAGACTTGCGTTTGCGAAGCGCGCCGATGCCACCTAATCCCTCATCTCCCCTTTTTCCCATCCCCCATCCACGCTTTTTTTGATAAACTTTCACCGCATAAGATAAACCTTTACCGCATAAACAGGATGACGCTGCAAGCAATTTTGGTTCCGGCAAAACGAGAACCTGCAAAAGGATTACTCGTCGGGCTGCACGGATGGGGCGCAAGTGGTCAGGATGTAGCAGCCGTTGCCGCTTATTTGAATTTGCCAAACTACCAGTTTGCCTTTCCCGATGCGCCGTTTCCCTTTCCGTATGGCGGTGTGGGGCGAGTCTGGTATAACTTTCCGGCGAACTACTCCTTTGCTAGCAGCTCTGATTTTGCCAACAATGCGGAGCTACAAACCAGCCGTCAGCAGCTGACTGATTGGCTCCGATCGCTCGAATTTCAAACCGGGGTTCCCCTTTCCCGGACGGTGCTGGCAGGTTTTTCTCAAGGTGGCGCAATGACGCTAGATATTGGGCTGCAATTGCCTTTAGCAGCGATCATGATTCTGAGCGGCTATCTCCATGCGCCGATCGACCTTCCCCAACCGATTAATGCCGCTAAACTGCCGCAGGTGGTGATAATGCACGGACGATCGGATCAGGTGGTTCCTTTGCGGGCAGCGCATCAGGCGCGCGATCGGCTGACAGAGCTGGGACTTCCGGTTGTGTATGAAGAACTCACGATGGGACACGAAATTTCCATGTCTGTCTTAAGCCGGATGCAAAGTTTTATAGAAGATAAGCTTGAATAGCCCCGATGGAGGAGGGGTCTGCGAGTAGGATAGGGGTAAGTCGCGTCTGTGGCTTTGCGGATACGCACGTCAACTTCAACCCGCACAGATGCGGAAATTCGGAGGGGTCAGATGAAAGCATTACACTTTTCGCGTCAGGAAATCGAGAAGATTACGGATACGGAATTGGCTGCGCTGGCAACCCGGCTGGAGCAGGACGAATACACCAGTCCCTTTGAAGGGCTGCAAGACTGGCATTTGCTGAGAGCGATCGCCTTTCAGCGTCCCGAAATGATCGAACCCTACTTGTATTTGCTGGATCTGGAAGCATACGACGAAGCTTAGAAAAAGGCATCATCCCCGAACCGCCCCCTGGTTTTGCAATGATGGGGAAAACCTGGCTTTCCTCTGGGTTTTCAGAGTCCCCATTTCTGGAGGATTGAGGGGGCGATGATAGGAGATTTAATATCCTTTGAACACCCCTGCAAGGGTTTGTGGCGAGATTAACAATGCTTCAAGGTCGCCGAATTCTCATTGGCGTGGGTGGCGGTATTGCTGCCTATAAAGTGTGCGAGGTCGTTTCGACACTGGCAAAAGCGGGTGCAGAAGTGCGCGTAATTCTGACCGATCGCGCCCAGCAGTTTATCTCACCCCTCACCCTTGCAACCCTGTCCCGTCATCCGGCTTACACCGATGCAGATTTCTGGCAGCCGACCCATCCCCGTCCCCTGCATATTGAGCTAGGCGAATGGGCAGACGTGTTTTTGCTGGCTCCGCTCACGGCAAATACGCTCGGCAAACTGATTTATGGCTTGGCAGATAATTTGCTAACCAATACGGTGCTGGCTTCGACCTGTCCGGTGCTGCTAGCTCCGGCGATGAATACCGATATGTGGGAGCAGCAAGCCGTGCAGCGCAACTGGCAGCAGCTTCAAACTGATTTGCGCTATCACGCGATCGACCCCACTGCCGGAATCCTGGCGTGCGATCGGGTGGGGAAAGGGCGCATGGCAGAACCCGCCGAAATTTTGTCCTATTTAGAATCGCTGCTCGTCACAGGCGGCAAACGCGACCTGAGCGGCAAGCAAATTTTGATTAGCGCAGGCGGAACCCGCGAATACCTCGATCCGGTGCGCTTTATTGGCAATCCCTCGACGGGAAAGATGGGCGTTGCCCTAGCACTAGCAGCCCTGCACCGAGGCGCAGCAGTAATGCTGGTTCATGCCCCGATCGAGCCAAATTTGCTTGCATCGCTTAAGACAGCCCGACTTGTGCCGATTGTAAGTGCTGCCGAGATGCAGCGAGAAATGCAGCAGCTCATGCTCCAAGCCGACTGGATTGTCATGTCTGCTGCCGTTGCCGATGTGCGTCCTGCCGAATTTCACCCGGAAAAATTACCGAAACGATCGCTTCCCGATACCCTGCCGCTCGCTGCGGTTCCTGATATCGTGGCAGAGTTGAGCCAGCGTAAGCAGCCGCGCCAAAAGCTCATCGGCTTTGCGGCACAAACCGGAGATATCCTGCCGCCTGCCCTGGAAAAACTTCAGCGCAAAAACCTGGACGTGATTGCAGCTAATCCAGTCGATCGTACGGACAGCGGCTTTGGCAGCGATCGAAATCAGGCGGTTTTTCTCGATCGAGCAGGACGAAAGCAAATTTTGGAGCCTTGCAGCAAGCTACAGATGGCTCACGCTTTGTATGATTTTGTGCAGTATGACTTTGTGGAGGGAGAATCAGGCTAGAGTTTGCCCGATCGCCAGGGTGGGCACCATGCCCACCCCATGAAATGACTGGAGAATTGCCCTGTTTTTGCGCCGATCGCCACGCTTAAAACCAGATCACCTCACAAGATAAGATTACACGGGCAAAACTTCTGCTTCTGGTTGCGCTTCGCCGGTTTCTTCACTGCCGTCTTGCCAGGGCAGAGCCATGTAAGCATGGGAAAGCTTTTGGGCAGCATCCTGCAAGTATTCCAGGAACGTGTTGGCGACAACCGAGAGCTGCTTGCCTGCCAAATAAACCACATACCACTGTCGCTGAATCGGGAAGTCTTCTACGTCCAGAATCGCCAGTTCGTTTGCAGTTGCATCCATCGCCAGCGTATGGCGAGACAGCACCGACAATCCCAGCCCTCCAGCGATCGCCTGCTTAATCGCTTCATTGCTACCCAGCTCTAGCCGCACTTTCACCGAGAGCTTGTGTTCATCGAGCAGCTTCTGGAGTGCGCCTCGTGTACCCGACCCTGGCTCCCGCATAATAAACGGCTCTTCGACCAAACGCTTCAGCGAAATGTGCTTTTCCTTCGCAAGCGGGTGATCATGGGGCGCAACGACGACGAGCGGATTGTCCAGGAATGGATAAGTTTTAATATCGAGATGCTCAGGAACCTGACTCATCACGTAGATATCATCCTGGTTGTTGGCAAGCCGCTCAATGACGCGCTCGTGGTTAGTAACGGTCAGCGACACATCAATGCCGGGATACTCCTTGCAGAACGGACCCAAAAGGCGCGGCATAAAATACTTGGTGGTCGTAATGACTGCAAGCCTTAAGCGTCCTTGTTTCATGCCCTTGAGGTTGGCAACGGTCATTTCAAGCTGCTCAAGTCGCTGAAAAATTTCCTGGCAGGTTCCAAACAGTTCTCGCCCAGCCTCGGTCAGGTACAGCCGTTTACCAACCTGCTCAAACAACGGTAGACCAATGGCTTTGGTAAGCTGTTTGACCTGCATCGAAACCGTGGGCTGTGTCAGGAACAACTCTTCTGCGGCGCGAGTAAAACTACCGTGGCGGGCGGTCGCCTCGAAGACTTTGAGTTGGTGTAGGGTCGCGTGTATCAACTGCGAATTCTCCTAACGAACGGGGACAAAAAAATCGAGCGGCGAGGCTTTAAATTCGGAAAAGGAGCGGTGTCGGTCAACGCCAGCCTGAAGTCAAGCCAGAAGAACAACCTTGCTCCTTATAGAACCAAGTCTATCATAGATATTTGAACTAATGATTTTTATCTATAGATTTCAAGGTTAAGATATTACGCAATGGAAACTACATGAGTTCCCTTCCAATAAGCGTTGCACGTTGAAAGGAAGACGGGTTGGGTTCAGGTAACCCCTTAATTCCCATTCCAGCAGTCTAGATTGAGAGTTGTCTCGTAATGGTCAGAGCTGCACGTCTTGCAGTCTGAGCACAGAGCGAGAGGCTGTTGAAGATTAAAGATTGCTCCAGCCCTTCCTCCTTAAAAATACGCTGCAACGCTCTTTCTTGAGATTTTTCCTTCAAAATTATTTTGAAAGGCTACTCGAAATTTTGTATTGTTCTTTATTGTGATGCTGATGCGTCAATCACAGCCTTCTTGTTCGCAGTTAGGTCATTTCTTATATGCCAGACATTGTTGATATTGCCGTTGGTGCTGGTTCGTTCAACACGCTTGTCACCGCAGTTCAAGCGGCTAACCTGGTGGATGTGCTAAAAAGCCCCGGTCCTTTTACGGTGTTTGCGCCTAATGACGACGCATTCGCCAAGCTCCCGCCCGGAACAATTACGACGCTTGTCCAAAACATTCCACAGCTCACAAGGATTCTCACGTTTCATGTGGTTCCGGGTCGGCTCAAGAAAGAAGACCTGGCGAAACTGGGCACGGTTACTTCCATCGAAGGGTCGCCTATCCCGATCGACTGCTCAGATGGGTTTGAGGTGAAAAACGCCACAGTGCTTGCTGCTGATATCGAAGCAGACAACGGGATTATTCATGTGCTCGATCGCGTTATTCTCATGGGCTAATCTCAAGCCTAATCTCAGGGTTAATCCCAGGGTTAATTTCAGGGGCTAAAGCGAGAACAATTCGCAAATTGGCATTGCTGAATGGAAATTGGATTATCGGATAGGAAGTTCTGCGCTAGGGCTGGATTGCAAACTCCCCTTACAGAATTCATCCATTGATCAGCAATGCCCACAAGTTTTACTGCTGTATAAGCTTCTATCTAAGCTTCCAGTGAATGAGCTTTAGGGCGATCGGCTGGAAGCTTTTGTGCGTTTTCAATCTGAGCGTGGTTAAATTCAATCAGGAAGTCGATCGCTCCAAGCGAACCGTTAGATCTTAGCCGCCAAACGCCGCAGGAAACGCCAGTTTCAATCCCGCAGTTGCAATGAGATTGACTAAAGAAATCGGCAGCATGAATTTCCAGCCGAGGTCTAGAATCTGGTCGATTCGCACGCGAGGAACCGTCCACCGAATCAGGACTGCGAGAAACACCATCAGATATGCCTTAAACAGCGTGGTGACAATGCCCAGACCTGCCAGCAAAATTTGCACGGGGGCGGATAAGGAGATGTTGAACCACTGGACGATCGCCTCTGTCGAAACCGGGAACTCCCAGCCACCCAGATACAGCACCGCAAACAGCAGACCCGATAGCACCAGCTGTGTGTAGGACGTGCCGTAAAACAGCATGAAACGAATACCCGTATATTCTGTCTGGTGTCCTGCAACAAGCTCTTCTTCGGCTTCCGGCAGGTCAAAGGGCAATCGCTCACATTCTGCAAGTGCTGCGATCCAGAAAATCAGTAAGCCGATCGGCTGTCGCCACGCATTCCAGCCCAGAATGCCATAGCCTGACTGTTGCTGCACAATGTCGATCGTGCTGAGCGAATTCGACATCAGCACCACTGCCAGCACCGACAGCGCAAGGGGCACTTCATAGCTAATCGACTGAGCTGCCGCTCGCAGTCCCCCAATCAGCGAGTATTTGTTATTTGAGGCGTAGCCTGCCATCAATAGCCCGATCGGCGCAATGCTCGATAGCGCGATCCAAAGGAAAATACCGATGCCCAGGTTTGTAATCACGATCGTTTGTCCAAACGGCACAATCAGATAAGACAAAAACACAGGCACAAACACTAGCAGCGGCGCGAGGGTAAATAGCCAGCGATCGACCCGATTTGCCAAAATGTTCTCTTTAGTGAGGAGTTTTAAGACATCGGCGATCGGAACCAGAATGCCAAATGGACCCATAAACTCTGGACCAATTCGCTGCTGAGCTGCCGCCGAGACTTTGCGCTCCATCCAGGTTGTGACCAGCGCGAACAATGTTGCAAACGTAATAATCAAAATCATTGGAATTGGCATCCAGATCGCCTTCGCTGTGCCTGTGGGAATCCCGAAGCCGTTGAGCAAATCAATAAAGTTAGTTTGAAAATCGAGCGATTGCATTTTTCATACCTCCAACGAATAGGCTGCTTTCAGTATCAGCAGGAGCAGAAAAGGAATCTTGGAGATTTTTCCGATTTTTGGAGATTTTTGCGATCGATTGGGTTAGCGCAGCATTTTGGGGGTGATGCCAAATTGTCGTTTGAAGTGGCGATTCAAGTGGCTTTGATCGACAAAGCCGACCAGCAAGGCAGTTTCGGCGATCGATCGTCCCTGCTTTAAGAGCTGTTTTGCCCGTTCGACGCGACAGCGAATCACAAACTGATGCGGACTCATGCCGGTCGCCTGCTTGAATCGCTGAGCAAAATAGTGGGGACTCATCTGGGCAACGCTCGCCAGTTCACTCAAGCTCAAATCCTGATCCAGATGGGCGTGAATGTAGTCGATCACCTCCTGAATCTGGTGGTGTGGCAGTCGTTCAACTTCAGTTTGCAGCTTGAGCGGACGAACCGTGTAATGCTGGAGCAGATGCACCATCAGCGTGTTTTCCAGAGTTTCGGCATAAAGACGGTTACCGATCGCATCTTGCTCAATCGCCTGCTTGAGCGATCGTCCCAGTTGGTGCGTTAAGGGATCGGAGGTGGCAAAGCGCGGGGTTAGCTCAACCCGATCGGGATCAAGAAACTCGTACCCTGCCTGTGCTAAACGAACTGGCTCAACGCCCAGCAAAATTACGCCACCTGCTCGATTCCACCGGGTCGCACAGCTCACGCCTGCAGGGGTAATCACCATATCGCCTTCCTGCACATCTTCCTGCCGAAACTGCCCGTCGAGCCGTCGCTCTGCCCGAATCGAAGTGGGCATATCGGTAAAAATGGCGATGCCGTGCTGCTTAGTGCAAACTTCTGGCGTTTCACCGGGCGGCAGGTAATCGTAGGCAAAGTAAATGCCGCTCCAATTCCTCGCCAGATTTGTGAGCTGCGGTCGCCTGGCAAAGACGCGCTCGTAGCCCTGTTCTGGCTCCTGGGCAAAATCGATCGATAATTTTGCTGCCATCACCGATTCCCCTAATTCGCTGAAGGTTGAAGGACTGCGGTGATTTAATTTTGCATCAAGTTCCCGGTCGATCGCGCAACGTTTTGTCCATATAGGAGCGATCGCCCAAAATTTCCAGCATCGGACCATGAATGTTAAACTTCACCACACTCATCGAAGCCGCCAGCAGACCAATGCGATCGCGATAGCGTCCCAAATCAATGCCTAATAGACTGCATAGCAAAATCCGAATCGTGGCTTTGTGGGAAACCACCAGCACATTGCCCGTATGCTTTGCTTCGATCTCGGCAATCACGAGCGAGGCGCGACTGGCAATTTGCACCGAAGTTTCGCCGCCTGTGGGCGGATTCCAAGCGGGTTCGGTCAACCAGTTGATGTAATCATCGTGAAACTCGGATTGCACTTCCTGCTGAGTTTTGCCTTCCCATTTGCCATAGCGAATTTCCTTCAGTCCGTCTCGAAGCTGCATTTCCATGCCGATCGCATCACAAAGCGGTTTCGCAGTGGCGATTGTGCGCCGCATCGGGCTAACGTAGATTGCCTCCCAGTCCACGTCTTGATAAGCTTTGCCAAAGTCAGCCGCCATGAGATGTCCTTCCGCTGTCAAATCCGGGTCAATTTCGCCGCAGTAGCCCCCGGTTTGGCTGTAAGTCGTTTCCCCGTGGCGCAAAAAATGAAGCTTCAGGCTCATAGGTTGTTTAGAAAACGGTTAAAAACAGAATCTAGTCACACAATGCCGCAGAACTGCCAACTCAGCCTCTTCCGATCGAGTAATTCAGCTTAATTCAACGCTCGATTTAACGATCGATTCAATGAGTAATAGTATTGCTGAATCATGAGATGAACAAGCAAGCAAGATGCACTCATCCAAAGAATATTTCTACCAGTCTTCCAGATCACCTTTAGACTGAAAAAAGCCTTTCCCGTGGGGTGGAAGGAATTGGTATGTTTGTCTCTGTGTCTGCTCATGAAACCTCGATCGCAGCCGTTTTATCCTGCCCAAATTAATCTCCCGCTCTTGCGAGGGCTTCAGCAAATTGCGCCCTGGATAGTTCGATTGTACTATCGGCTGGAACTGGTGATTAGCTCTGATCCGAGGGTGCAGCTTGAGACGCTGAAGGGGCGATCGTGTTTGCTGGTGTGTAATCATCCGACGTTTGATGATCCGAAGGCGGTTTTTTTGCTGTCGTCGCTGCTTCAGGAACCGTTTTATTACCTGACCGCGCATGAACCGTTTCGCGGCTGGCAGGGTTGGCTGTATCAGCGATTGGGAGCTTATTCGATTCGTCGCGGCTTAGCCGATCGCGACAGCATTGCTTACACGCTCAACCTGCTGCAACAGCCAAAGACCAAGCTGGTGATTTTCCCCGAAGGCGGCTGTTCGTTTCAGAATGATACCGTGATGCCGTTTCGATCGGGCGCGGTGCAAATGGCACTTCAGGCAATCAGCCGCAAAATGAAGCAGGGCGAGGCAGCTCCAGATTTGTGCATTGTGCCGATCAGCCTCAAGTATCGCTACACGGGCAAAATGGCTCCGGTGATTCACCAAACCCTGAGGCAATTAGAACAGGCGTTACGTATTTCGTCGGAGGGCGATGTGTATGAACGGCTGCGGCGGGTGGGGGCGGTGGTGATCGATTGCTGTGAACAGGAAGCCAATCTCATGCCTGTGCCGGGAGCCGACTGGAATCAGCGCATTGCCCGGCTCAAAGCCGAAGTGCTCGATCGCTGCGAACAACAACTGGAGATCACCTCAGCCACTACAGAACCAGATCGGGAGCGGGTTTATCGAATTCTGAACACGCTGGAAGCCCATCACAATACTTTGATGGCAGATGGAGCAGACGCGCTGGATGTAATGTTTCGCGCTGGGCGACGAGTGCTGAATTTTGATGCGATCTACGACGGTTATGTTGCTGCGAAGCCAACGCCAGAAAGATTTTTAGACACGCTGATCCGCCTAGAGCGCGAAGTTTTCGGCATCGACCAGCCTGCCCCTAAGGGACATCGACAGGCATTTCTGCGAATTGGTGAACCTGTGAATCTCAAAGATTATTATGCTGCCTACCGTGCCGATCGCACCAGTACGGTCAACCAGCTTACACGCCAGCTTCAGCAAACCGTGCAGCAAAATCTCGATATCCTGACCGAGGCTACTTCAAGAGGTATTTCATGGTAATCGAGACGATCGACTGATTTGCATCAAACTCAAATGCCGCTTTTTCAAATGAAGGCGCACCCAGCCAGATCGGAGGATTACTCGAAAAGCCAATGCCTTCTTGGGGAATGCCGATCGCGTTGAAGTTCAGTTGACCGTCCATATTCTCGTCATGATGCACAGTCACGGCATATTTCCCGTAGGGCAAATCCGGCAGCTCAATTTCGAGCAGGGCTTCGTCCACTTCAAAACTGCCCGATCGCACGGCACGGCTGATGTCTTTAGGATATCCATCTGCACTGGCAAAAACGGCAAGATGAACCACACCTTTTTGGCTACGGAGCCCGTCAATTCTCAAAACCAGGGTTTGAGCAGCAAGCGTTATCGAGGAAGAACTAGAGCGGGGTAAGGGAGTCACAGGCAATCCTTGGGATAATAAACGACCTTAGGGAATAAAACTTTAATACAACGACTCGGGAAAGATACGGACATTCCGTAATTTCTCTTACCATTGCATAGCCATTAGCCGATCGCAATCCCTCAATTCATAGACCTCCGGCAGCCCACGGAGCATCAAAAGATAGAAAGGTAAGGGAAGTGTTTTACCCCCCGGAGGGAGCCTGAGAAATTGTTGGAGAAGCATCAGAAGTTTTACATCGCCCCCGCGATTTCCCAATCGGGTTCCCGATCTTTTAGGGGAACTTTAGAATCCTTAGAAGCACTAAGTTGGAAGCACTCAGTTCCCCCAGAATTGGAAGGGTCGGAGGGCGGTTCGGATTCACAATCCGCTGTTAGGTCACACAACACCAATTTGACACAACACCACAGAAATTAAAGTGAGTGGTGAAACGGGCTAGCGGTGCCCCAATTTCTGCATCCACCGTGTGTCTCATGGAATTTCTCCTGAACCTTAGGTTGAGTGACGCCTTTTCGCCATGTCTCTACCCTAAGCCAGTGCTTTTGTTGACTCAGCCTAAAAAAGTCAGCCGCTCAAGTCTGAAAAAGTCGTATCCAAGCTGGCTACACATTCACAGGTGTGTTCTGATGCTCCCTTGGATGCTCTGGTACATGGAACTCGCCTTTGGCATCAATGCCTACCTCAAATAGGTCAGCTTCTCCGGTGATCAGTCTAGCTCCACGCTTGCGCGTAAAGTAGCTCCAGCCCCACTGGATCATGACCACCAGCTTGTTATCAAACTCAATGAGATAGTAAATGTGAGCGAACATCCAGAATAGCCATGCCAGAATGCCTGTGAATTTGACAAAGCCTAGATTGACCACCGCTTCGTTTTGCCCGATCACCGCCATGCTACCGAAGTCAGAATAGCTAAACGGCGGCAAAGTCAACTGATGAAGTCGCTGCCAAACCAGTTTCGCCACATACTGCCCCTGCTGCATGGCAACGGGAGCCACACCCGGTAGCACTTTTCCTTCCTGGTGAGCAAAGTGCGCCAGATCGCCAATCACAAAAATATTGGGATAGTTCGAAACGCTCAAATCGGGTTCGACCATCACTCGTCCTGCTCGATCGAGCGTTACGCCCGTGCGTTTTTCCAGCACTTCGCCCATTCCCGATGCCTTGACTCCGGCTGCCCACAGCACCGTTTTTGCCGGGATTTGCTCGATGCGATCGCCCTCTTTTGCCGTCACAGTGTCGCCGTCGATCTGAGTAACCAGGGTTTTGGTCCGAACGGTCACGCCCAGCTTTTGCAGCGACGCCATCGCTTTCTCGGACAGTTCCTGTGGGTAGGGCGGCAGCACGCGATCGACTCCTTCCAGCAGAATAATTTGTGCCTCGCTGGTGTCAATCTTGCGAAAATCGTCCTTTAGCGTTTTATGGGCTAGTTCTGAGATTGCGCCTGCCAGTTCCACCCCGGTCGGACCGCCACCCACCACGACGAAATTGAGCCACGCCCGCCGTCTTTCAGGATCGGTTTCTTTTTCGGCTGCTTCAAACGCCATGAAAATCTTGCGGCGAATTTCCAGCGCGTCTTCGACGGTTTTCAGTCCGGGGGCGATCGACTTCCACTGGTCATTCCCAAAATAGAAGTGGCTCACGCCCGTGGCGATAATCAGCGTGTCGTAGGGCTGCTCCATGCCCGGCATGATGACGACCTGGCGTTCCGGGTCGATGTCAGTGACTTCTTCCAACAGCACATGGGTATTTCTGTGGCGACTCAAAATGCTGCGAAGCGGCGAGGAAATATCAGCAGGAGAGAGGCTTCCCGTTGCAACCTGATATAGCAAAGGCTGGAATAAGTGAAAATTACGCTTATCGATTAGCGTTACATCGACGGGGGCACGTCGAAAGGCTTTCGCGGCATACAGGCCACCAAATCCGCCACCGACAATCACCACTTGATGCCGCCCAGAAGGAGGGGCAGGTTGCTGTACAGAAGTTTGCATAACGCTCTGACTCTACTTGCTATCTCTACTTTCAGTTCAACCCAGTCAAATCAACCCAGTCAAATCAGCTCGGTCAAAAAATTCCTACTTTTCGTAGCTTAACGTACGTTCATGAAGTTACCGTAACAAGTGCTACGGCTTGGATAAATTATTGGATTTTTTCAATGGTTTCTATCGGGAGATAGAGAGGAGCTTGACCAATTACTGAAATTTTTCGATCGTTTCGATGAGGCGATCGATTTCAGATTCCAGCGTCAAATAATGCACGCAGGCGCGCACGCAGTCCGGGTCGAGAATCGTCCGCAGCAAAAAGCCCCGCTTTTCAAGGAACTGCACCAGTCGCCCGTGAACGTTGTCCTCCTGCCCCATCACCTGAAACGACACCAGCCCCGACTCCGGCGGACTTGTACGAAGGCATCGAATCCAGGGAATGTTGTTCAGCTTTTGCCAGAGAATGCGGCTGAGATGCAAAATACGCTGATAGCGAGCTTCGGTAGTGCCCCAAGTGCGATGGGTGGCGATCGCCTGTCTCAACCCGGCAAATAACGTATAGTCTGAGGTGGCAATTTCAAACCGTCGTCCGTCGGGCTGCCATCCAGTCGGATTGCCTTTGGCATCTTTTGTAATGCCGCGCCAGCCAATAAACGTCGGGCTAAAGGTTTCCAGAACAGGCGATCGAACGTATAGCCCCCCGATTCCGGCTGCACCACACCACCACTTGTGCCCGGTAAAAGCATAAAAATCCACGTCCAAGGCATCCAGATTCAGAGGCAGCATTCCCACCGATTGCGCTGCATCTACCAGCAAATAAATTGGCTCTCCCTTAGTCGGGTAACTATGGCATGCTGATGCAATTTCCTTTAGCGGCAAGACCTGCCCGGTGTTCCACAAAATATGGCTAATCGCGACCATCCGAGTTGTTGGCTTGAGATGCGCTGCAAGGGTCGCCACCGGATCCCCTTCGTTCAGCGTTGACCGCAGCGGGCAGGTGGTAATTTCTACGCCAAACCGTCGCCTAATCTCCTGCGCTGCTGCAATCACCCCTGGATGCTCACAGTCCGACAGCAGCAGATGATCTCCCGCTTGCCAATCCACGCCCCACAGCGCAATATTGCAGCCCACGGTCACATCTTCAGTCAGCGCAACGGTCGCGATCGAAACACCCAGCTCAACGGCGATCGTCTCTCGCATTTTTTGCCCTTCCTGCATCAGCCAGCGATTCGCTTCGTCAGAAAACGGTCCAATTTCCTGAAGGAACTGATGCCCATGCATAATCGCATCGATTGCGCTCTGGGTCATGGGTCCCTGTCCACCATAGTTAAAATAGGCTTTTTGCCGCAGTGCCGGGAATTGCTGACGGTGCTTTTCCAGTTCCAGGAGGATGGGGGTGAGGGTCATAGAAGAAGGGCGAAAGCATCGGACGCGGGGGATTGCTCGAATTCTAGCAACTTTAGCTGGGAGGGTGGGGTAAAGGGTGGATGAGGGGATGGGGGTAACGTTGCTTGTGTTGCTTATGCAGGATGCGTTAGCGCAGCGTAACGTATTATCTTTTGAGCTTTGCGGCTCAGGGAAAGCGGGTGAAGAAGCAGGAATTAGGAAGGAGTTAGTGGTCTGAAAAACTCGCGAACTTTAGCACAATTTTGCAAGATAAGTTAAAGTCATAGGAGAGCAATTGCGTAAATCTTCGTATGGATTTTAGGGTACGAAACGCTGCGATCGGAATTCCTAGTTGCCATCCTCGCTTCAGGATGGAGGACTTTGACGGCTAACCCTCACCAGCCGGAGTTTGTGGGGGCTGAGTCGTTGCCAGCCTCACTCAGTCTTGTGTCCAGCCAGCAGCCTATCATCAGCACAAAGCGCAACTCTGAAGAAACTGCTTCTCGCCCGATTTTGATTCCCGCCGTTGTACCTGATGTTTCGGCTTCGGGTATCATTTTGCCCGAATTGCTCGAATCAGAAACTCTTGCTGAACTGCAAACGATTTATTTAACCGACGATCTGCTGTTTACCTTCCAGCGATGTCGCCGTCGCTCGTTTCTGGATGTCTATGGCGATCGATCGCTGCAAGATCCGCCCAGCAATTATTTGCTAAAGCTAAAGCAAGATAGCCAGACCCACCAGCAGGAAATTTTGCTCGAACAGCCTGCTATTCAGCCGGATTATTTTGCCAACAACTGGGCAACCGGAGCTACCGCAACCCTTGAATTGATGGAGCAGGGAGTCGATCGCATCGCACAGGGCGTTTTGCTGGTGGTGATCGAAAATGGCATTACGTTGGTCAGCAGTCCAAATTTGCTGGTGAAGCAGCCCGGACAGTCGATTTTTGGTGATTGGATTTATGCACCCGTTGATATTCGGTTAGGTAAGCGTCCTAAGCTTGATTATCAGGTTGTTGCTGCGTTTCATGCCTATTTGCTGGCAGCTGTCCAGGGAGCCTGGTCAGAAACAAGCTGGCTGATTTTACGCCGACGTGGAGCGTATGCGGTTAACCTGACGGAACTGCTGCCCCGTATGGAAGAAACGCTGCAAGGCTGCATCGAAACGCTGCTGCACCCCGAAGAACCTGAAATTTTTATCTCCAGCAATCGTTGCGATCTGTGTCACTGGTATAGCCACTGCTATGGCATCGCTCAGAGCCAGATTCACCTGTCGCTGTTGCCCGGAGTCACCCCCAGCCGCTACATCTATCTCAAAGAGCATCAGATTACAACGCTCGAAGCTCTGGCCGCCATCCAGCCTAAAAAGCTTGAATCTTTGCCCGGATTTGGCCCGCAGGTTGCCCATCGGCTGATTCGTCAGGCACAGGCAGCTTTAACGAATGAGGCCTTGCCAGACTGCCTACCCCAGGAACCCGTCCCCTACCCGCTGCTGTCTGAGGCAGAATTACCCACTGCCCCGATCGAACTTTACTTTGACATCGAAGCCGCCCCCGAACAGAATATTGTCTATTTGCATGGTGTGCTGGTGGTCGATCGCCTCAACCAAACCGAAACCTTCCACGCACTGCTTGCAGAAAACCAGACTGACGAATCCCTGGCGTGGCAAAAATTCCTCGATCTGGTCTGGCAATACCCCGATGCACCTATCTATCACTTCTGCCCCTACGAAGTGCAAACCGCCAAACGTCTTGCCCAAACCTACGGCACCCCCACCCACCTGATCGCGCCCCTGATCCATCGCTTTGTGGATCTGCATGAGCGGATCACCCGCGTTGCCATCCTCCCTGTGGAAAGCTATGCGCTGAAACCGATCGCCCGCTGGGTTGGCTTCGACTGGCGCGACCCAGAGGCAAATGGGGCACAGTCCGTCTGCTGGTATGACCAGTGGGTTGCTACAGGCGATCGAACCTATCTAGATTTAATCCTGCGCTACAACGAAGATGACTGCCGAGCAACTTATGTTGTGAAAGATTGGCTGGTGCAGTTCTGCCAGACCCAGAGGGATTAAAAAGTACTGTTTGAAGAATCGTATTAGGAGTCCTGCATTGCCCCCTAAATCCCCCATTTTTAATCTGCCGCGCTGAAAGCGCGAGGGGGACTTTAAAATAGGAGAAATTTCTAAGCATCTCTGTCAACGTCCTATGGGAACTGCGTTTGAAATCGGCTTAATTCTCAACCTGCAACCTGAACTGGCAAGCGAGGATATTGAGACATTAGAGTACATGACACGATCGCAAGATTATGATTTTCAAACGCTGCTTGACGATGCCCTTTTCACAGAAGGCAAGGAATGGAGAAGTATTATTGCAAACACAGAGATAGAGTATGAACAGAAATATCGCTCTCAACTTCGTCGGAGTGTTTTCAGTAACAACCAATTATGTTTTCGCATCGAGATAGGAGACGATTGGTGCTGGGGCGGTCCTTGGAATTGGTTCTCGGATTGGCTATTTTTAATCAGCACTGACGAAGGCTTAGTCGGTTACATGATAGATATCACTAAATTCAAAACTGAGCTAATTTACTTTGAGAAAAGCGGGATAACTTTGCAGGTTGTTGAGGACTTTAAAGTCCCCAGCAATTTAGTTAATTCGCTAAGCGAATCATTGGGTGGTGCAGGGAATATCGATTTCAAGTCATAGGATGCTAGTGAAGCATAAAATATCGGTTTCAGAGCTTCAAAACTAATTTCAGAACTATCCCTTTAAAACTCAAAGTCCCCCAGAATTGGGGGATTTAGGGGGCTGCAAAGCCTCAAACACCAGTCCAACCTTGCCCTATCTCACCGAAGCAATCTTCGATCGATAAGTGGCACTATCTAATCCATCTCCCATATTTGCCGTTGCCGGATCGATCGTTCGATCGAGGGCAACAATTCGATCGCGTACCGCCGGGTGGGTGCTGAGAAACGAAGGAATCGATCGCTGGTTTGCCAGCTTTTCCATAAAGTCAACCATTGCCCCTGGTGCATAGCGCGTTCGTCTCAGGTTTGCCAGTCCTTTTTGGTCGGCTTCAAGTTCGTCCTGGCGGCTGTTGGGGCGACGTACGGCAAACTCCACGCCCAACCGCACTGCGGCATTGCGATCGAGTCCCGCTGCCGAAACCAATCCTGAAGCCAGTGCGCCTTCCCGCAAATTTTCGACCGCATGACGACCTGCGATATGTCCGATTTCGTGGGCAATGACGCTGGCAAGCTGCGCCTCGTTGTCTGCCGCTTTCAGCAAACCCGTGGTGACGTAGACAAAGCCGCCCATTGTGGCAAAAGCGTTGATCTGATCGCCTTCCACAACTTGAAAGGTATAGGGAATGTTGGGACGATCGCTAAACGGTGCAAGCCGCTGTCCGATCTGATTCACGTATTGCGTGATTGTCGGATTGTTGTAGATCTTGATTTCTTCTGAAACGAGCTGCTGATTAATTTGTCGTCCCAGTGAAACTTCTTGCTGATCCGACAGAGTCGAAAGCTGAAGCACCTGCACACCGCGCAGCAGCAAATCGAGCAAGGGAACTGCCTGCGAAGTATGTGGGGTCGCGATGACCAGACTCACTGCGGTAAACAGCGATAGCAGCCCATATAGCCAGCGACGACGGAAATAGAGCGAGAGGCGATCGAAAAAATTAAGCATATCTGACTGTGGTTCTCAGAGTGCAGGTTCATTAAGGATGCGTAGACAGATTTTGCTGCAAGGGATTGGGGGCTGAGTGGGTTAGGATGCAGCGATCGTAGTTTGCATTCAAGATCCAATAGGCAAAACCAAACTGGGCAAAACCAAACGCCCTATTATTCGTTAGACGAAGCAGCAAAATGAAATGTTTCAGCCGATGTTCAGTTCTCTGATCGCTATTTTAAGCATTCCCTCTGTAGCGTCGAAATGGTCTATCGCAATGCCTAATTGAAACGATCTGCGAAAATGATTGGGTCAGTGACTTCAATGTGCCAACTTCGCCTACAATGATCTTGCTCTTTTCATCCGGTGCTGGGCACTGCTCAACCCAATGGCTATTTTGGATTCTAAAGGTCGGCTATTTGGCAAAATTAGCATTCTCGATCTGGGTGCAGGTCTGGTAATTCTGCTGGTGCTGGTCGGGCTGTTTCTGTTGCCGGGAAGCGGTGGCTCTGTGGCGCAAGTAGGTACGTCAACCAAGCCGATCGAAGTTGATGTGATCGTTCGGGGTTTGACGGTGCGCGATCCGCAGGCGTTGATCAAGTCGCTGGAAGACGAAAAGAAGACCAACATCATCATCCGCAATCAGCCCTTCGGTCAGGTGAATGTCCTGGGAGTGCAGCAGCTTCCGCGCACGGTAGCCGTTCCTCAACCCGATGGTTCCGTGAAGTCGTTTCCCGATCCGCGTCCAGAATTGAACTACACCGTAGACATGATGGTCACGCTGGGCGGCAATGCTCAAATTGTTGAAAATGGTCCTGTTCTGGGCAACACCAAAATCAAGGTTGGAACGCCCCTCGAGTTGGAAGGGCTCACCTACCGCTTCAATGCGCCTGTGATCGGAGTCAGAATCAAAGATCAGGCGTAGGCAGATCTGAAAGACGCAAGACTACTTGCCTGGAGCAAAGATTCCGATCGCCCTGGAAAACCTTGCTCAGCAGGCAATGAATGCGATCGTCGATTGTTCTCACTAAAGTGCTGAGTTCTTTGAATCAAGAACAGAGTGATCAGTAACAGATTGATCAACAAAAGATCGATCGCGTGATTTCTGCGTCTTTCAGATTTGCTTAGTGAACGCTTAGTGAACCTCGCTAATCTAGCGAACAGCCCCCTGCAATTGCTCGATCGCTGGCTCAATGCCTGAAGCGTTAATATACCTTTAAGTGATTGAGGGCGAGCAGCAATGTGGTCAGGTCAATTTCGTAGGGGTCTTTGATAGGAAAAGTAAGGGTATTTCGAGGACGTTTATCGAAGTCTAAATAGCGCAAAACTTTAGGGGTCATTTTTCCGCGAACTCCGCACCATCTGCCATTGAAGAGTGTGGCGAGCCGACGAAATCCGGGGCGACTGAGGGTGAAGCAAGGGGAGAACAGTTCAATCAGTCGAAGCCCGCTCCCTGCAACTTCTGGATTTTCTAGCCCCCGGCGATTGAAAACGAAGTTGGCGGTTCCAGCTCCATGAGCAACAACTGCAACTTTGGCATTCCGGCAAATCGACCATTCTTCACTTGGGGTTAAATCTTCAAAATAGTAAGTGACGAAGCCTCGCTTTTCTAAAAACTCAGTGATTTCATCATTGTTGCTTAATTGACGGCTGCCTTTACGGGGAATAAAAACTCGTTCAGGTGTATTAGGATTGTAGTCTTTAATTTCAAGATCGTAAGCTTCAGGCTGAAATCCATAAAGCTCTCGATTTGGAGTGACTTCAACCACTTCTCCAAAAACATTACCATCAGTGCAAATCGTGGGAATCCCCAATCCGTCATAAACTTGGCGGGCTAATTCTGTAGCACTTGCATTCAACACAACATAAATCTTAGCTTCTTGACCAAGATGCTCTGACAAAGCCTTTTTTGCAAGCAAGACAGGAGTCGCTACGTTATCAATAACATGGCTTATATTTTTTTCTGTATCATATCGACCGTCATAAACAAAACGACCTGAAAAATCCAGGGTTTCAGAACCCTTCAGGGCCTGATTGAGTTTATTATGGACTTTCCATTTCCAGCTTCCTGTTTGTCTGGCTCCTGTATCTTTGCTGTTAACTTGAATCTGTACATTTTTTTCTGGGACAGACTCTTCGGGTAGGAGGATTGTTTCTGTGAAAGCTGTATACACATCGGCGGCGCAGGTTGGATAAGCAAACATAAGTGCTGAATCAACCACGTATCCTGGAATGCGATGTTGTAATGAAATTTGCATCTGCGATATCTCCAGCAATCAGCTAATTCTATGTATGCATTGGCAATGAAATCCTGCCCAGCCAAAACATTTGGCAAGCCAATAGTGTCACTATGCAATCTCGATCGCTCAAGTGCTTTGTTCCTACGCTCTAATTTTTCTAAAGGGCGATAGGACGTTACTTGTAACCCTCTGCTAGGACGGCTCAGTGTAGGCTGTGCGTAGCAGTAAATATGGCATGAAGTTATGTGCTAACACTTAAGTTTGCTTTCGCTTCATTAAATCTTTGTTATTCCCCTCAGGATGAGAGAATGACCCTTACGGAGGCTATACTGAACGGACAGCTTCGCTTTGAGCAGTAAGAGCTGCTTGTAAATGTTAGTTAGATTCAGTCCGATAGCTGTGATTTTCCAGGCTCGTTAATGCTTCGTCAGTATGTGAAGCATTCATCAAGTTATTACTTTATTCAAAGTACCCTTGAGTTCTTTACCTTTGAGGCATAAGAAGCTTATGAACCTCTCGATCGCCCTAGGTGACATTACGCAGCAAGCTGTGGATGCGATCGTTAATGCTGCCAATTCTTCTTTGCTGGGGGGCGGCGGAGTCGATGGGGCAATTCATCGGGCAGCAGGCAGAGCACTTCTAGAGGAATGTCGGCAGCTTGGCGGCTGCGAGACCGGACAGGCAAAAATCACGCACGGCTATCGGCTTCCAGCAAAATGGGTAATTCACACGGTTGGTCCTGTCTGGCGCGGCGGCAGTTATGGAGAAGATCAACTTCTGGCGCAGTGCTACCAAAATAGTTTGCGATTGGCGCTCGGCTATAACATTCGATCGATCGCCTTTCCTGCCATCAGCACCGGAGTTTATGGCTTTCCCCTCGATCGTGCCACTCAAATTGCCCTCAGCGAAACGCTAAATTTTTTGAGTCAGGAACCCCGGATCGATCGCGTGATTTTTGTGTGCTTCAGCGAGTCTGCCTATCAGTGTTATCGATCGACGCTGGCAACGCTAACGGGTGAGGTTGCTGAGGTTGAGTCTGATTCCGCTGGATAGCCGGTGGAAATGGTTGGCTGAGACGTTTGTAGATCTAAGCTTGAGCTTTGCAGGAGGCGAGTTGAGCCGTCTTGCAAGACGAACAGATTGGTTATTTGGAGTGGGAGAGTTTGCAGAATCCTGACTTATACTGCATTCAAATCGAAAATGGGAAAACCCAAATCGACCGAATGGTTCAGGCATCTACCCCAACCTAGTAACTTATCCCTTCACCGGTTATCTTCACCGGTAACTTATCCCCTCAATCAACGGAGAGGGTGGGATTCGAACCCACGGTACCTTTCGGTACACTCGATTTCAAGTCGAGCGCATTCGACCACTCTGCCACCTCTCCAGACGGCAAGATTATCTTAACAGGTTGACCTCAAAAGATGCTAGTGCGTTGGTAGGGAAGCGGGCTCTGCCTGGTATAGCACCTGTTCAGAGACGATCGCGTCTTCTTCATCGAGCCACACTAAAGAAGCTTGCGTTATCGTTCCGGCTTTCATTTGCACCAGGGAGAAATTGCGCTGGCGTCCGGCTTCGGTTTGGATAATGCGAGGCACACTGGCAGCATTGAGATAGACCGTTCCGGTGGGGAAAACATCGATCATTTTTCGCAGACGGTCTTTGGTGTGGCGCAGCCCGTGGTGCATGTGTCCGAAGGTAACGAGGGGAACGGACTTGCCCAGGAGCAGCGTTTCTTCGATCGCCGCTGTCAAATCCGGGTCGCCGTGGTCGCCGCCAAGGGGTTTCCAGTCCTTGCCGCACGGGTCTTCGGGCTGAGCGCCCAGTCCTTTGGGTCCGCAGTGCCCGATAAAGAGTACCGTGTCGAAGGCAGCATCTTTCACCGCCTGCACAATTTTCGCCGTCGATTCTTCAAAACTCTGCACCCCATACCGCTCTTTGTAAAACTGCCCGTGGGCTGACCAATCCGAGCCGCCCCAGCTAAACGGACGGCCACCCACTACGCTGAGATTAAATTCGGGAAAGTCGAGTTTGCCATAGCCGACATGGGTTGCTCCCAAGAGATCAAGCTGTTGCTGTACCCGATCTTCGGTGTGGGTTCGCAGCTTCTTGCCCCAGTGAGTTGCGGTGTACCAGGCATCGTGGTTGCCCATCACTGCCGCCTTGGGAATCGACATCTCCGCGATCGATCGCACCACTTCCACCGATTCATTGCCAAAGTCACCCACCAGCAGCACCAGATCCACGCCCAGATGCTTCAGGGCAAGCTCGTCGGCGGGTTCCCACAGATCATGGACATCGCCAACAACCGCGATCGTCAGGGCATGGGAAGTCGAGGGAGTTGAGGTAGAAAAATTGGCGGCGGGAAGCGGAGTGTGACCGTTAACCATGCTGTGATGAAAAGATACCTTTCCTTAAGGATAGGCAGGGAAGGCACTTTTTTGTATGGAACCAGGGAAGGAAGCTCTGATCGACTTCGGAACTTGGAATTTAGGAGGTCGCAATTAAGAATGGCAGCGAGGAGAGTGATTGAGCAGGGTGAAGGGTTTATCGGTCGTCTTGAGGGTGAGCAGGGAGATAAACCGCTGGTCTACTCCAGGTTTTGCAATTACGAATTCCGAACTCCGAATTCTGAATTTCTGAGGGTGCGAACATGACGCTCAAACCAGAGACCGATCGCAATAATGCCAATGCCGCAGAGCAGAAACGCCAGGGACTTCACCAGCAGTCCGGTGTCGTATTCCAGGGTACGGCTGAGAATTTGCAGCGTCAGCAGAATTAAGCCACTCCAAAACAGACTGCGCTGACCTTCGGCGAGTCCTTCTCGTAGAAATCGCGTTGCCATTACAAAAAATACGGCATTTATTAAAAGCGTTGCCAGCTCCAGGATCGGATTTATGCTCCAGTGCCAGAAGCCTAGCAGTGCCAGCAGCACCAGCACCAGCAGCACCAGCGCATCAGTTTGGCTCAGTCTCCAGCGATCGGTTCTTTGGGGACGCGCCAGATTAATCCACTGAAGAATCGCGATGACCGTAAACAGCAGCAGATTGGGATTCAGCAAAAACGATCGCCCGTTTGTAATCAATCGTCCCAGCTGCTGCGAAAGCGGCAAATCGGTTCCTGGAAAATCCCAGGCATTGTGAAACGACAGGATGTAAAGCAGTCCCACTAAAAAAATAATGGCTAAGCTGCGGGCAAGCGGCGCAAAAGTCGCGGTTTTCTCGGTTTGATGCTCCTCATTCTGGTGTACAGCCTGTCCTTCGTCCTCGAAGCTCCATAGCAGCGCGGGCGGAATTGTAAAGGCGATCGCAGCTAGAAACCCCGACGCAAAATTTAGCCCCAGACCAAACGACTGCAAGACGACTTCAAACGAAGAAATCACGGCGATCGACCCTAGCACGAAAATCGTTCTAGAGCGACACCAGTAGGCAAGAGGCAGAAACAGCAGCGTGGCGGCGATCGGCATGTTGCGAATCAGCAGCATAATTCCGGGCAGCGTGCCCAAACCCACTAGGTAAGAAACGCCGCTCCAATAGCCAATGCCCATCAGCAAAATCGCCAGCACTCCCAGCAGGGTCAGCCGCAGCGCGTATGCCATTGCCAGCACCGCCAGCCCCCAGACCAGACAGAGTTCGGCAAACGTGCCTGTGCTGTGAAACATCTGCCCCACCAGTGCCAGATTTGCCCCCAGGATGAGTGCTCCCAGCAGCAATAAGCCCAGTCCGAACCGATGCTGCCAGTTCTTTTGTAAACTTGCTTGCGGGACGAGATGCCAGAGATAAAAGCCGATCGTACTCACACCCAAAAATAGTGCCATCAGCAAGAGCAGTTTTACGCCCCGCCCGATCGCCTGCCAGTTTGCTGCGACAAAGGTAATCACGCTCAGCCCCAGCAGCGCACAGCCTAAACACAGCACCACGACGACAAATCGATCGCGAGCAATGCGGTCTAGCCCTTCAAACTGATAGCGGTCTGCAAGCTGCTGAAACTGGTCTGCGTTAATCAAGCCTTCCGATCGCCATTGCTCTGCTTCCTGACGCAACTGCTGCCGAAACTTCTCTGAGGCCATTGCCGCATCCTGTTCTGGATTATCGGATGATTTCCGTGCCTCTACTCTGCCAGAGATTTGCAAACTCAGCGTGACCTAAAGGACAGCTATTGAAGTGGTGTGTCTGTGGGTTCTAATCGCTGTGACAGATCACCTTGAACGCAGTATCAACAGTTTTTAACGGCTCCTTAGCTACACAGCTTTAGCTACACAGCTTTAGCTGCACTACTGCTGCACCACTAAGGATTTACCGGAGGTTGACTGCGCCGCCACTCGGCGATCGCTTCCTGGGCTTTGGGATAGGTCGGCGTATTGGGTGGAACGAGCTCAGCCGTCTGAATTGCCAGATCGAGATTGCCTTCTGTTGCGCGATCCTGAGCAAGCTGGAAAATGAGCTGACTCCACTGGGCGATTGACTGCTGAGCACGGGCGTAAACTTCAGGGCGATCGTTAGGAACCAGCAGCCCCGTGCGAATGGCTCCCCCATAGTTTTCAGCTGCGGCTGGCGTTGAGCCATCATTGCCGCGATCAGCTCTGCCCTGCGCCATGTCGAGAATAATCTGACTCCAGCGATCGATGTGCTGCTGTGCTTCGTCGAAGAGCGGCTGACCGGGACGAATCAGGCGGGCAATCTCGATCGCATCAACAAAGTCAGAAGCTTGATTTTCAGTCGAAGATTCCCGCGATCGGCTCGTCATACTTTTTGCCTGACTCAGCAAGCCGCGGTTGGTTTGCTCCAGCAGTTTGAGCGTATTGGGGGTTTGCTGCTCTGGGGTGAGCTGGCTAAGCTGCTGTGAGGCTTCCTGATACTGACGCGCCTGGATTGCGGTTTCGGCGGCTGCCGTTAGCGTTGCCGGATCAAGGGGAACTGCCAGCGTTGGAGGCGAGTTTGTGGGCGCAGAAGCCGTCGGAGCAGGCGGATTAGCAGGTTTATCCTGTCCAAAAATGACCGCCGCGTTTCGCAGCAGCACGCCGACCAGCAGCAGACTTACCAGAATGCCGCCCCAGAGCAGCAATCGCTGCCAGAACGGATCTTGAGGCAACAAAGCGGCTCCTCCCGAAGCAGGAATCGGAGTCGTTTGAACTGGAGCAGGCTGATGTTCTGGAGGAATCGACGGCAAAGCCACCGCAGGCTCATCGATCGCCGAAGCTGCATAGGATCGCTCTAGCAACGATCGAATTCCTACCCCCGTTTCACCTTCTCCCCCGCCCACACCGACCGGAGCCACTGCACCCAGACGCACCGCCGCTGCTTCGGGCACAATGAGCTGATATTTCTGAGCCAGCGGCAAAAAGGCTAAAGGATCTTGTCGCGGTCGCCAGTGCTGTTCGCTCAGTTCCGGCAGGCGATCGGTCAAATACTGCACTAACTGATCGAGCGTAAAACAGCTTCGATAGCGAATCGCCTCTATCAACGTCGCGGTGAAAAGTCCCTGCCGCAGGGCGATCGTCTCGTGGGAAAACTGCTGCGGCTGACTGGAAAGAATCGTGGCGATCCCATAATGCTGAGCAAGCTGTAGCGTTTGATTGC
Source organism: Leptolyngbya sp. GB1-A1 (assembly GCF_039962475.1). Taxonomy (NCBI): domain Bacteria; kingdom Bacillati; phylum Cyanobacteriota; class Cyanophyceae; order Leptolyngbyales; family Leptolyngbyaceae; genus Leptolyngbya; species Leptolyngbya sp. GB1-A1. Next base: position 83,874 of record NZ_JAMPLI010000003.1, read on the forward strand.
CAACTCCGTCTCCGGTGAGGTGATTGTGAGTGCGGTTCACATCCAGCAGCAGCACAACTTGCTGAGTCGGGGCAGTTTTGAGCCGTTGAAAAACTGTGTCGATCGCAATTCCGGTTTCTGCGGGACGAGTGGGGTCACTGTCGATCGGCATCAGGTAATCAACCCCGTTCTGCTGAATTCCATAGCCGCTGAAAAAGCACCACAGCACGTCCTTGGCGGCGAGGCGCGTCTGGCAAATCTGCTCGATCGCCTGCGGAATGTTCTTTTGAGTGGGATAGAGCGATCCTTCAGCACAATCCGTCAGGGTCAGGCAGCAGTCGGTAGAGAACCCCGCTTCCTGAACCCAGAAATCGCGCAAGCTTTGTGCATCTCGCTGAGCATACAAAAGAGGTTGCAGCTTTTGAGTTTGATATTGATTAATTCCGATCGCGATCGCCCAGTGTGCCATTCCGTTTCACCCGTTCTCCAGCCGTAAAATGCGTTAACCCTGTGCCGGTCTAAGTGGATTCCTTGCCCTGTCTAAGCTAAGAATGCCCAGACGATAACACAATCTATTCAGTCCCGGCACACAGGGGATCGCGAAAAATAGAGGTTTCTACCCAAGGGCAGCAGGCAAAACAGCATTGAATTCTGCCGCCAAATCAACTAAAACAGTGTGGTTAAACGCACCGGATGTTTTCGAGAGGTCAGAATGCCCCAGCATCACCATTTGAGCAGAAGTCTAGCGAGCAGAGATCCAGCGAGCAGAGATCCAGCGAGCAGAAGTCTAGTAAGCAGGAAACATCGCCGTCATCCGATCCTCACAGGCTTGCTGCATTGGGGGTCTACCCTCTCGATCGCTGCCACTCTCTCCCTGCTGCCTTTGGGATTCCATGCTGAATTGGCTCAGGCTTATCCGCGTCAAACTTCGGTGTCGGTCGCTCAGCAGGAAGGGGACAGCTACACAGCTCTGGTGCGTCGGGCAGAGACAGCGGCGCGAACCACGGCTCAGCAGATTTTTGACGGCGATATTTTGGTAAGCGAAGTCGCAATTACGGTGGTGGGAGAAAGCGGAACTTCGATCGTCCCCATTCTGACAATGCGTGTGAGTCGCGACAACTGGCGTACCCGTCCTGATCCGCAGCAGTGGTCAACTTATTTTCGCAGTGCCCGATCGCTTCTCGAACTGGGAACTCCCGCTGCCAGTCCTCCTTCTGCGCCTGCGGCTCCAGTGCCCTCTGCTCCCGTCAATTCTCCAGCAGCGCAACCGGGAACCGTCCCACCCGCGAATGTGATTCCGCCTGCGGATGCTTCACCGACAAACCAGCCTACACCCCAACCTGCGAATCAGCCGAGCGATCAACCCGCGAATCAACCCGCGAATCAACCCGCGAATCAGCCGACCAATCAACCCGCAAATCAACCCACGGGTCAACCTGCAAACCAGCCCCCCACGTTTAATCAGCCGTTCAATCAGCCTGCAAACCCATCTGGGAATCAGCCGTCCAATCAGCCTGCAAACCCAGGAGTTGCCCCAACCCCGACACCGGGAACACCCACTCCTCCTCCAGCTCCCTCGCAAACGACTGCCCCAAATTCTGCCCCGATCGATTCCCCTGCAACTCCGGCAGGACAAGGGGGTTAAAGGCTTTGGCTACTCTAACTCTGGCATTGACGGGACTGGCGCGAATCGAACGCGCGACCTATCGCTTAGGAGGCGATCGCTCTATCCTACTGAGCTACAGCCCCAGATCTACCGCCATTATCATAGCAAGAGAATCTGGAGCAGGCGTAAACGAAAACCAAAACTATAGACAGCTTGTGGACAGCATGACGATCGCCCTCAGCTCAGCAGTGGTTCAACAGGACGGGGTTGAAGTTTCTGCCTTCGATGGGTGAGTTCTGAGAGCATCTCAATTGCAAGGGATTCAAGCTGCCGATCGCAAATTGATTCAAGCCAGCCCTGATGCCCCGGTGGTCTGACAACCCAGTCTGCAAATCTAACGGCGATCGGTTCCCGATGTCCGCCCGGAATTTCTTGCTGAATCGGGTTTGCCTTCTGTTTTCGACTAAGGGTTTGAGCAAACCATGCCACATCGCTCTCATTAGGAGAGCCTGCCAAGGTTCCAGCAATCGTGTCCTGCCGAAAGGAAATGAGCGCAGTGAGATTAAACAGAGAACTGTCTAAAATTCGGCGTTGGGTTTCCTGACGATTGGGCACTGCACCGAGATGCAGTCGATCGAGCAGGTCTGCCAGGGATGGAATGGGTAGTGCGTTGCGAGTGTCTGAAATATCGGGCGCGATCAGCAGGCTTGGCTGATCGAGAATCGATCGCATCGTTTCTAGCAGCACAATATATTTGCAGCCTAAGCTATGTCCTACCCAGAAATGAGGAATCGTAGACGGATAGTTCAGCTCGGCTCGAATCTGATCGCGCTCTTGGAGTAACCCTTGCGCGATCGCCAAATGATTGAACCCAAACCGAAAAGGAACCGCAATCACGGTGTAGCCTGCTTCAAACAGACTGTTTAGAAAATGGGAATAGGCGATCGAAGGAAAGGAACCGTAGAAAGCTCCCCCCAAAAATTCGATAACGCCGATCGGTTCAGGATGACGAGCGACCCAACTATGGGAAATGGGGCGAAACCGCATGATTGAATTCTTTGAAATATTTTGTGAAGTTGATTGAATGAGACGGGCAGGAAATCAGGAAAAGGGTTCCAGCGATTGCTGCTGAAACCCCAGTCTATCGAGCAAGGGTAATCTGCCAAACGTAAGCGTCAAGCGTCAGAACACGATCGCTATTTGCTCAGCTTCAGAATGCTGCCCGGATTTGCCGTTGGCAGTGAATAAGCCTGCTGGTCAAAATCAGGGTTGGGCAGCGTCAGATCCGCAGGCAGGAAAGTCCCGCGAATTTGAGGCGTGATCAGCACCTCCGCATGAGCAGCAGCAGAGTAGGGAGAGAGGGATGCTTCCACATAGCCCCGCACTTCCAGGTTGGCAACTTCCAGACTCGATCGAATCGGTGCTGTTTTAGAAACATCGGGTTGCAAAATGAGTAGGGCAGTTGCACCAGAGGCAAGCGTCAGCGGTTGGCTGGGCTTACCCGTCACCGGATCAGGAATCAAATCGCTAAACACATTGCCACTTCCCATATCCACGATCGAAATCAATTCCTCATTATTGAGGGGCGACGAACTGTTGAATTGAATTGAAATTGCGGCATCGGGTTCGCTAACGGGATTCACGTTAGAAATCATCAGAAAATATGCCTGCACCACGCGACGAGAAACACTCGGATTGAACGGTGCGGGAGCGATCGGTTTAACCAACAGTTCAAAAGAAGAAATAATCATTAAGGATTCCTAGTTGCATCTTTAACCACGAAAGCATTTGCCTTCCTGGGGTCGCATTCCCCTGACAGGTACTCTTTGCTCTGTGAAGATGCCAGATTATCCTTAACGGAAAGGGATGCTTAAGATGCTCAGGAATCCGACGATCGCCATACGTCATTCCAGGGAGAACCGCCGACCTCCAAACCGCAGAGAGAGCTAGTGGCCTGCAAAATCGTTTTGGTGGAATAAGCCGATCGCTCCTTCAGCGTAAGCTGCAAGTTGCCCTGCATTGTATCTTTGCAGCAAAACACGAGTCCCTCTTGGGTGGGGGCGCGAAGCGGTGTTCCAGGAAGGGTGGTGGTTCCCACAAGTTCGACTTCGTAGCCGTGATTCTGCGCTTGCATCCGCCATTTGCCCCAGGGATGAATTTCCCAGTGCACACGGGCATTCCAGGGAACAAACTCATAGAATTTGCCCTGGTAGTGAATCCCCACCATTGCCACTGATTCCATCCAGGTGAGAACTTGCCGCCTGCCGCCGCCTGCGGTGAGTGCCAGATCTGGCTCATGGTCGAAGCAATTGCAGTTGAGCCAGAACCATTTGGTTGGAAATGCGCCGCCCCAGTTCTTCTCGCCGTAAGCCGGAGCATTTGTAAACTCATAGCGTTTGCCGTTCCACTCGATCCAGCCGGTTGCCAGCCCGTGTGCCATCAAGATTTGCCAGCCCGGTTCAAAAATCTGAAACTGCGATAGCCATCCTGCCGTAGACTGCTGCGGTTTCCTGGAATCGCCCCATCCGTAGATCGGCTGAATTTCGTAGCACCAGCTCGCCGCTCGTCCCGACCCCGGATCAAGAAGCTTTCCCTGATTTAAGGTCGCCGTTGCCTGATAGCCTTCCTGAATCGTGCGATCGAACTCTTCCGGCTCCAGATATTTCGAAATGGTAGAAATCGGCGATCGTCTCCCCCAGTGTCCTAAACCCAATCGATCGCCCCACGCCCAAAATCGATCAACAGCCGGAAACGTCCGCCACAGATACTCATCGTCTGGACCCAGGATTTGCGCTGCGCCCCCGCTTTGTGCCTTACCGCCGATCGGATCTTCGATCGAATACATAAATGCAAAGGTCTGGCGGTCTTCGGGTAGCGTGACGCGATAGTACCAGCCTTCAAAAAAGCGGCGATGAGAGCCGTCCCAGTGATAGCCACTGTGGGGGGGAGACTGGGGATTTTGCAAGTCGGTCATGGGGCAGTTGCAGACAGTTCTTTTAGTCTAAAGGTTGTTTGAGAAGTATTGAAGGTTCTGCATTGCCCGCCATACTCCCCGTGAATAAGGGACTTTCAAACCTAAGAGGAGAGCAAGATCCTCAGGCAGCGAGAACGGTAGAATAAGGAACGGTTGCGCTGAAGAATGTCTAGGAAAAGCAGGCGATGCGAATCTCTTTAAGCTGGCTCAAAGAATTGGTTGAAATTGATATGACCCCCGAAGCGTTGGCAGATTTGCTGACGATGGCAGGGTTTGAAGTTGAAGAGATCGAAGATCGGCGCACCTGGGCGGATGGCGTGGTCATCGGTCGTGTGATTAGTCGAGAGCCTCACCCGAATGCGGATAAGCTCAGCGTTTGTCAGGTTGATATTGGTGCAGCACAGCCTTCTACGATCGTCTGCGGAGCTTCAAACGTGCGAGCCGATATCTTTGTTGCCGTAGCGACGATCGGCACTTACTTGCCCAAAGTTGACCTCAAGATCAAGCCGCGCAAGTTGCGGGATGTGCCGTCTGAGGGGATGATTTGTTCGCTGGCGGAGTTGGGCTTAGCAAAAGACTCCGAAGGCATTCACATCTTTCAGCAGGATGTCACCGTCGGGTCAGATGCCCGTCCTTTTCTAGGGCTGGATGACGTGGTGCTGGATCTCACCTCAACGGCAAACCGCGCCGATGCCCTCAGCATGATCGGAATTGCCCGCGAAGTCGCTGCCCTGACGGGGGCAAAGCTAAAGCTGCCCGAAGTGCCCGAAATTCCGGTGCAGTCTGGTTCAGATCTGGCAATTCGCATCAGTGAGCCGCAAGCCTGCCCGATCTACATCGGCACGAATATCGATGGCATTACGATCGCCCCTTCCCCCAATTGGATGCAGCGTCGTTTGCAGGCAGCAGGCACTCGCCCGATTAACAACGTGGTTGATATCACAAACTATATTTTGCTGGAATGGGGACAGCCGCTTCATGCCTTCGATCGCGATCGGCTTCAGACCGTTGCCCAAGCCCAATCGCTGACGATCGGCGTTCGCAGTGCCCATTCTGGAGAAACCCTGAAAACCCTGGACGCGCAGGAGCGCAATTTGCAGGAGCAAAATCTGCTGATTACCGCAGGCGATAAACCTGTTGCGCTGGCAGGGGTAATGGGCGGCGAATCAACGGAAGTCTTTGACGGGACGCAAAACCTGATGCTGGAGGCGGCGATTTTCGATACGGTGGCAATCCGGCGATCGGCTCGCACTCAGGGACTCCGCACCGAAGCCTCTGCCCGCTATGAGCGAGGGGTAAACTCAGCAGAGCTAGAGCTTGCCTGCCGTCGTGCCATCCAACTCATTACTGAACTGGCAGGCGGAACGGTTCGCACTCAGGCGGTTGCCGATCACCGTCCGGGTCAAGCAGCGACAATTAGGACGATCGCCCTGCGAATGGAGCGAGTCAATCAAGTGCTCGGACTGGTGCTGCTCAACGGTCACGGCGAGAATTGCAATCATAACGGTCATGATCACAGCCATGATGAGCTGACCGAAGACGATATTGGCGAACTGCAACCTGTCGATGTCGAGCGCACCCTGAGCGCACTGGGCTGTCAGCTTACGGAAACTGAAGCAGGGGTTTGGTCGGTCACTGTGCCGCCCTATCGCTATCGAGATCTAGAGCGCGAGATCGACCTGATCGAAGAAGTGGCACGGCTCTACGGCTTCAATAATTTCTGCGATACGCTGCCCGGAAAAACCGAGCCAGGCTACCTCTCCGACGAGTACGCGCTGACGAAGCGAATTCGTGAGGCGATGCAGGCAGTTGGCTTAACCGAGGTGATGCACTACTCGCTGGTGAAAACGGGTGAAGAAAACCAGGTCGTCCTCAGCAACCCGCTCCTGGTAGAATATGCTGCCCTTCGTACCGATTTGATGCCTGCCCTGATCGATGCCTTTCAGTACAACCTGGAACAAGGTAACGGGGCACTCAACGGCTTTGAAATTGGGCGCGTGTTCTGGCGCGATGAAGACGGCTTGAACGAAACCGATATGGTGGCGGGCATTCTGGGCGGCGATCCGACGGTGGGCAAATGGGTGCGGAGCGGACGTGAACAGCCGATGACCTGGTTTGAGGCAAAAGGAATGCTGCAAAGTGTCTTTCTGCGGCTAGGCCTGAACGTGGAATATCAGCCCGATCGCCGCAATCCCCTGCTGCATCCTGGCAGAACCGCTTCTCTCTGGATCAATGGCAACCGCCTGGGCACATTCGGTCAGTTGCACCCCCAGCTTTGCCAGGAGCGCGGCTTACCTGATGCCATTTATGGCTTTGAACTCAGTCTGGACGAACTGCTCGACGGCATGGCGCAGGACGAAAACCTGGTTTCCCTGTTCCAGTCCTACTCGTCCTATCCGGCATCCGATCGCGATATTGCCTTCTTTTCACCCGTGCAGTTCTCGGTTGCGGAAATCTCGCGGGCGATTACCCAAGCAGGCGGTAAACTGCTCGATTCCGTGGAGCTATTTGATGAATACCGGGGCGAAAATGTGCCGCAGGGCAAACGCAGCCTCGCCTTCCGTCTGATCTATCGCGCTCCCGATCGCACCCTGACCGACGAGGACATCAACCCCGTCCATGTGAAAGTCCGCCGAGTCCTGGAAGAAAAATTCCAGGCAGAGCTAAGAAGTTAGTCTAGGAAGCTAAATCAATCAGGAATCTATGCCCAAATATGTTCTCTGGGGTCGCTACTGCGAAGACGTGCTGGAAAAACGCGCCCCTTACCGTCAGGCACACCTCGATCGCCTGGCTCAACTAAAAGATGCAGGACGGGTAATCACGATCGGACCAACCAAAGATGTAACGCGGGTCTTTGGCCTATACGACGCAGAAACCGAAGTCGCTGCCCGTCAGCTTGTCGAAGAAGACCCTTACTGGCAAAACGGCATCTGGACAGAATATGAGCTAATGGAATGGATTCAAGCCTTTTAGGTGATGCGAAGTAGTTCCTTCTTCGAGGTAATTGCCTTCCTGCCGGAGCTTCATTCTTCCTTTAGCAATACTGGGGTAACGAAATGGGGGGATATCATCACAAGATATTCCCTGATTTTTTGCTGGATGTTTTGGGTTCTGTCGCTCTTTGCTGACGCACGACCTTCCTCTTAATTTAACCTGTGATTTCCCTATCCTTCTCGCTGCAACCCGACCTCATTCATTTCTCCCTGAACCACTGCTTCACACCGATTCTGGCTCAAGCTGCCCCTCTGCTGGGTAGCACCTGGATTGATCTGAGTGCTCTGTTTCTGATGCTGGGAATGTCTGCTTTCTTCTCCGGCTCCGAAACGGCAATCACGGCTCTAGACAATCTGAAACTGCGTGCCCTGATCAAAGACCAGGGCGATCGAAGTGGTTTATTTACGCTCGTCCTGGAAAAGCGGACGCGTTTTATTACGACGCTGCTTATTGGAAATACGCTGGTCAACAACCTGGCTGCGATTTTGACCAGTAACCTGTTTGTCATCTGGTTTGGCAGCAATGAAGCAGTGCTGTTTGCCACGATCGTCGTCACGATTTTGACGCTGGTTTTTGGCGAAATTACGCCGAAGTCGCTCGCGATTAATAACGTCTTACCGATTTTTCGGGTTGTGGTGCGTCCGATCTTCTGGCTGTCGCGGATTCTCTCCTGGACGGGCATTGCCTATTTGCTAGAAGCAATTGCCCAGGCAGCAATTCGGCGATTTCAACGCGATGTTGTGCCGCAAGGTGAGTCGGTCAAAGATTTGCAGCTCATGATCGAGATTCTGGGCGGCAAAGGGCAGCTTGACCTGGACAAACGCCAGCTCCTCAACAAAGCCCTGATGCTCGATCGCCTTACTGCCTATGATGTGGTGAAGCCGCGTATCGAAATGCGAACCATTTCCCAGGAAGCAACGCTGCAAGGCTTCATCAATCTCTGCCTGGAAACAGGCTACTCGCGCATTCCCGTCCAGGAAGAGTCCAAAGACGAAATTATCGGCACAGTGCATCTCAAGCGGGCCCTTCAGGTACTCAAAACCCTTAACCAAGAAGGACAAAGCGATGGTTCTGTGACGCTGGCAATGGACTTGCCCGTGTTTGTGCCCGAGGTTAAGCGGATCGCCGATTTGCTGAAAGAAATGCTTCAGCGTCAACTCCATTTGGCGATCGTGGTAGACGAATACGGTGGCACGGTGGGATTGCTCACGCTAGAAGACATTCTGGAAGAACTGGTCGGCGAGATCTATGACGAAAGCGATCTCCCTGCCCGTGCTAACCTGCGAGGACGAGTGCCCTTCAATCGTCGCATCGCAAGAAATCCTTCTCCCAATCGCTAGCCCCGTCATTCTGAAAAAATTGATCGCAAACTCTTTGACAAAATTCGCAACTTCCATGTACGATGATTAATCGTGGAAAGGACGGGTCGGTGCCCGAGTGGTTAATGGGGGCGGACTGTAAATCCGCTGGCTACGCCTACGCTGGTTCGAATCCAGCCCGGCCCATTCCACGATTTGCCCGTGTAGCTCAGTGGTAGAGCACACCCTTGGTAAGGGTGAGGTCATGAGTTCAATCCTCATCACGGGCTTATTGTAGAGCGACATGATATTTGTCTGTGGCACTACATTAGTAGTGTCGTTGCGAGTGCCGAGCAGTTTCATCGTATTATTCGTGAGCATTGGTGCATCGAGAATCGATTGCATTGGGTCAAGGACGTGACGTTTAACGAAGACAATGCGCTGCAAACCGGCAGCAATACAGTCACGAACTGGTCAGTGGTCCGCAACTTCTTCATTAACTTTTCTTTTTCTCGCACGCTGGGGTTCACTTCGATGGCTGCTGCCAAACGGCAATTTGCCAATCAGTTGGACAAGGTTTTTCCCCTATTACAATGAAACAGCCCTGCTTAACCAGTCAGCACACAACCTTAATTTCAGTCCTACACTGGTTTTAAGCATCCTGAACTTCTCCTTCAGGTCAGGTATATATAATGCTAGGTTCAATCCGTCAGGACCATGAACAAACAACGATCGTTGATGTCTACTCCCTCTGCCAAAGCCAGCAGCTCTGCTCAACGCGACGGCATGACGACTGGAGGGAAGCGAGGCTTCAGGCGGGGAGACTGGGGGCGCGGGCTGGTCGGCTTCTGGGCAATGGCTGCGGCAATAGCAACAGCGCTGGATCTGGGGCTGGTACAGGTTTTAGAACGACAGACACAGACTTTATTTTCTGAGGTCAGAGGCACGGTTGCTGCCCCGAAAGAGGTTGTCATTCTAGCGATTGATGAAAGCTCTCTTGCCCAAGGTGATTTTTTTCGATCGGATCCAAAACAGTATGCCAGTTTAGAACCGATTCAGTCTTGGCCCTGGAAGCGCAGTGCCTACGCGAAGGCTGTTGAAAAATTGATGGCGGCTGGGGCAAAAGCAGTGGCGATCGATGTAATTTTCTCAACGCCCAGCAGCTATGGTGCACAAGATGATCAGCAGCTTGCCCAGGTACTTCAGCAGTATCAAGGACGGATTGTGCTGGCAGCTCGCTATGCAGAAGCAGAAACGCCGCAGGGATTTAGCACCCAACTTGTAGCACCACTGCCTCAATTCTGCAATCGTCCTGACTGCATCGGGTTCATCAATTTTCTAATGGAGCCAGACCAGCGGATTCATCGATTCGGTGAGGCATTTTCGCGCCACCTGCTGCAAAATTCGCCATCCGTTGAGGCAGAGGTTTTACCGCAGGCTCCTTCTTTTGTTGAAACAACGCTGCGGGCTGTGAATCTGCCGTATCAGAAGCCGATCGCCGATTCGATTTTCTTCTACGGTCCGGCAAACAGTTTTACCCACGTTCCTTTCTGGACCGTGCTGGATCCTTCTGCCTGGCAGACCACATTAGAGTCGGGAGCCTATTTCAAAGACAAAATTGTGCTGATCGGCTCAACTGCCATGGTTCATCAAGACTTGCATGCGGCTCCCTTTTCTAAAAGCTGGCTCTATCCGCAGCCGATGTCAGGGGTGGAAATTCACGCCAACGCCATCGCCACGCTGCTGGAAGGACGATCGATCGCGGAAGCCGTGCCGCAAGCTCCCCTCAGAGGATTATGGGTGCTGATCGGGGTTGCAGGCGCAGGCTGGTGGTTGACCCGTCCGCAGCAGCCCCTACGTCGCTTAATTTGGGCGATTGGCTTCGCAGCAGTTTGGCTCGGTCTCAGCTATGGCTTATTTATCCAGGCGAGATTGCTGATTCCAACAGCAGTTCCAGTTGGAGCAATTGCATTGAGCGGTTTGTCGCAGCTCATTGCGGGGTCGGTGAAAGAACAGGTCAAAAAGCGGCAGCTCCGAGACACACTGAGGCAGTATGTCACTTCGCCGATCGTGCAGGAAATTGTCAGCCAGCACGATGACCTTCATGATTTGCTGCGAGAACGAGAACTGGCTTTATCCGGCAAAGTGTTAGCCAGTCGCTACCGCATCACGAGAGTTTTGGGATCTGGTGGATTTAGCGAAACCTACATTGCTGAAGACCTCCAGCGACCGGGCAATCCGTCTTGCGTGGTGAAGAAACTGCGCGTCTTGAGCGACAACCCAAACACCCTCAAGCAGGCACAGCGACTTTTTGCGATCGAAGCAGAAACGCTAGAACGGTTAGGGCAACATGAACAAATTCCGCGCCTGCTGGCATCCTTTGAGGAGGAGCAAGAGTTTTATCTGGTGCAGGAATATATTCGGGGGCATCCCTTAACAACAGAGATTTTGCCTGAGCGATCGTTGCCGGAACAGAAAGTTGTGCAGATGATTTATGAACTGCTGAATGTGCTGGCGTTTGTGCATAGCCAGGGGGTGATTCACCGGGATTTGAAACCCTCTAATATTCTTCGACGACGATCTGATTGGAAACTCATTCTGATCGATTTTGGCATTGCCAAGAAGATTACAACCCAGCTTGCCGAAAGCAGCAACACAAAATTTACGATCGCAGTTGGCACACCGGGCTATATGCCTAGCGAACAGTCTGCCGGACGACCCCAGTTCAATAGCGATATCTATGCGCTCGGCATTATTGCGATCGAGGCGTTAACTGGACAGTCTCCCCATCGACTCACCCATGACTCCAAGACCGGAGCATTGCGATGGAGCCAGCAGGCGCGTGGGCTGAATCCTGCTCTGGTAGCCATTTTGAACAAGATGGTATGCCACGACTTTACCCGCCGCTATCGATCGGTTCAGGAAGCCCAAACTGCTCTGATGTCCCTTTATCCTGATTTAGCAAATCCTGACCCGCAAACGAGCAGTGCTGAAATGGCAGGGACACAATCGGCGCAAAGCATAGCTCCTAGTGAATCCTCTGATCCGATCGCTTCTGAAGAAGACCGTTTCAACGACATGACCCTGCGGCTGCCTGAGGATTGGCTAGATCAGAACGAGGCAGAATCGGTCAATAACATGACCCTACCGCTGCCTGAGGATTGGTTGGATCATTCACCCGATCATCGCTAGCGAAACTTTCAGAAGCTTGTGTAGAATGCGAGATGGGTTTAGTAAGATTACAAATACCAACATCCTTTCACGCAATATCAGACAATCAGGGCAAGTGCGGAACATATCTACCACGTCGCAGTCTTCAACCTTCAGACCCTATCGAAATTCTGCATGGTTCGCCGTACAATTCCCGTTATCATTGCTATTTTGTCAAGTACGGTTTTACTGACAACAGAAGCGCGTGCCCAAACCTCGCTCAATCGTGCTGTGCTCTCAGCAATCCGAAATCAGGTCCAGGTGCTGCAGCAAAACCAGTCTGCTCGTGCAGCTCGTATTTCCGATGTTGTCACGCCTGGACAGGGAGTTTCTACAGCTCGCGCTTCATTAGCAGAACTCCGATTTAATGACGGTTCGTTAGGACGGCTCGGAGAACAGGTTGTCTTCTGGTTCACGCCCGGAACACGCAATTTCCGCATCTCGAATGGAACTGCTTTGTTTCTGATTACGCCCGGACAGGGCAGGACACGCATCCAAACTCCGAATGCAACCGCCGGGATTCAGGGTTCTGCGCTCTTTGTCCGCTATATTCCCGAAACCGATACGACAATTATTGGAGCCTTAACGGATAGTGGCATTCAAGTATTTAATCGAGATGCCTCTCAGCAGCAATCCCTACGAGGTGGGCAGATGGCAGTTGCGATCGGGGATCGCATTGAACAAATTTACGATTTCGATCTAAATACTTTCTATGAAACGAGTACGCTGGTGCGAGGGCTAGCTCCAACCGAGGAACGATCGCAATCAGAGACTCGCGATGCCACAATCTCCCAGGTTCAAGAGGAAATGCAGACTGCGATCGAACAGCAGCAATCGCTCCCTCCCAACGAAGTCATTGAAACTCCAAGCTTTGTCAGAACTCCAGAGTCCAGCGCCACAGAGCCTTCGATCGCGCCACCCGTCTTTGATAATTTCCCTGACTCCAATCAAGTCACCAGTCCGCTTGAAACCCTGACGAATGAAAACCAGCCTCGCAATACGCCCCTAGATCCAAATTCACAGCCCGCAATTCCATCTTTCCAGAACCGATCGGATCAGGTCATTACCGATCCACGAGTTGACGATCGGCGGAATCCAACTGATGATCGTCCCGGAAATGGCAACGGGAGACCGAATGTAGACGATCGTCCCGGCAATGGCAATGGCAACGGAAGACCCGACAACCCTGGCAACAGTGATGGGAACGGACAACCCGATGTAGGCGACCGTCCGGGTAATGGCAATGGGAGACCGAATGTAGACGATCGTCCGGGTAATGGCAACGGCAACGGCAACGGCAACGGAAGACCCGACAACCCTGGCAACAGTGATGGGAACGGACAACCCGATGTAGGCGATCGTCCGGGCAATGGCAATGGAAGACCGAATGTAGACGATCGCCCCGGCAATGGCAATGGCAACGGAAGACCTGACAACCCTGGCAACAGTGATGGGAACGGACAACCTGATGTAGGCGATCGTCCGGGCAATGGCAATGGAAGACCGAATGTAGACGATCGCCCCGGCAATGGCAATGGCAACGGAAGACCTGACAACCCTGGCAACAGTGATGGGAACGGACAACCTGATGTAGGTGATCGTCCCGGAAATGGCAATGGGAGACCGAATGTAGACGATCGCCCCGGCAATGGCAATGGCAACGGAAGACCTGACAACCCTGGCAACAGTGATGGGAACGGACAACCTGATGTAGGTGATCGTCCCGGAAATGGCAATGGGAGACCGAATGTAGACGATCGCCCCGGCAATGGCAATGGCAACGGAAGACCTGACAACCCTGGCAACAGTGATGGGAACGGACAACCTGATGTAGGCGATCGTCCAGGTAATGGCAATGGGAGACCGAATGTAGACGATCGCCCCGGCAATGGCAATGGCAACGGAAGACCTGACAACCCTGGCAACAGTGATGGGAACGGACAACCTGATGTAGGTGATCGTCCCGGAAATGGCAATGGGAGACCGAATGTAGACGATCGCCCCGGCAATGGCAACGGTAACGGAAGACCCGACAACCCTGGCAACAGTGATGGGAACGGACAACCCGATGCAGGCGATCGTCCGGGTAATGGCAATGGGAGACCGAATGTAGACGATCGTCCGGGTAATGGCAATGGCAATGGGAATGGTGATGATAGACCGAGTGTAGACAATCGCCCTGGCAATGGAAATGGCAACGATAATGAAAGACCCAATGTAGATGATCGTCCTGGCAACGGCAACGGCAATAACGATAGAGATGATCGTCCTGGCAACGGCAACGGCAATAACGATAGAGACGATCGTCCTGGCAATGGAAATGGCAATGGAAATGGCGATGGCAATGGCAATGGAAATAATCGACCACCCAACGGCAATGGAAATAATCGACCTGATAGAGACAACGAACGACGTAATTGAGATTACGTATTAGCCGCGTGAAGTTTAAGGGGTGTTTACTGAGCTATTCAATCTTGTGGGCTGGTTTTCTGTGCAGCCGCGCCCAGGGCATGAATGCTGAAATTCCGACAGCAGACGCATCAGACGGAGCATCGAAAGCTGAATTGCATGACATTGCTCAGTCTGAACATCAATTTTTTGCCGAGAGCGATCATGCTGTTAGCAATCCTCTCTGGACTCCAAATATTGCCCCTGCGGAAATCATTCTGCCTACACGAGAAGCGTTTAATCCAAACAGCCTTGCTCCAGACTTGAATTTCACAGCCGATTCCCAGATTCGTGGAACAGTTCTGAATGAACTATCCAGCTTAGAAGCGCATCAGGAACAGCAGAACCCGGCACAGGAACAGCAACAAGAGCAGGAAACGCGCTCTTTTTCATTGGAATCTCAAATTCCTCCTGTTCCTACAGCGATCGCTAATGAGATAGAGGAATTCGTAGAAACGCAAAACAATCAAGAAGCTGTTTCGCAATCGATCGATCCAGAATTAGGGAGACTGCGGCTTCGTGAAACGCAACGGGTAGAGCCACAATCGACCGATCCAGAATTAGGGAGACTGCGATTGCGCGAAAGGCAGTTAGCAGAACAGCAAGCCAGTGATCCGGAATTAGGTGAATTTCAACTCCGTGAAAGAGAGCTTGCAGAACGGCGACCGGAGCAAAGCGTCTTTTTTCAAGGCAGAATTGACTATTTTAGAAGCAATAATATTCTGCTAGATGACGTTGATCCTGTAGATGATCAGCTAATCACGGTTGGCATCTCCGTACTAGGCGTTCCAAGCATTGGACCTCGAACTAACCTAGTTGCCTCTGTCGGCGCTAGCCTTGCTCGCTATGGCGATTTGTCAGAACTTAACTACAACAATCTTCAGTTTCGCCTTGGAGTACGCCACAATCTGTTTCCTAACACTTATGGGGAATTGAGTTGGACGAATCAACAATTGTTTTCTGCTGATGATGGTGACCAATTCCTGAATGATCATTCAATTCGGCTTTCCCTGTGGCGACGTGACCAGCTCGCGCCTCGACTTAATTTAGATAGTTTTTATCAGTTCCGCCTCAGCTTTGCTGATCCAGCCGATCGCAGCCGTCTAGTGAATACGCTAGGAATTTACTTGAGCTACGAAATTCAACGCGATTTAGAAGCCGGGTTAGATTATCAGTTTGTTCTGACAAACTTTACTCAACAGGAACGCGAGGATAGTTATCATCAACTAACCGCTCAACTGAGCTACAATCTTTCTCGCAAGACCAGTATTAGTCTATATGGCGGTTTTAGCTTTGGGCGATCGTCCGAATCAAGCATTGATTTTGATAGCTCCATACTGGGCATCAGCTTAAGCACAAGCATTTAGGCGGCGATCGTCTCAACAATCTGCGTCTGATAGGAAACTTAAGGGCGACAAGTCAGAGCCATGGGTTTGAATCCAGTATCGCCCCTATAGAAGATTGCTAGCAGTATTCATAGGATGCAATGATACTCTTTGCCACCACGTTCAACCCCTGAGGTTTCGCACAACCGATCCGCATTGTATTGATTGAGTAGCCGCTCAACCTGGTAGGTTGTAACATCAAGCGTTTTGGCGATCGTCTCTTTCCACTCAGACTTCACCTTACGGTTGGGAGCCTGAGCCAACCACTCAGTTAGACGAAAGCGTATTTGTTAGAATCTGATGACTCGACCAGGGCTTTAGTGGGGAGAGCCTGGCCTCATTTCGCTTGAATCCTGCTTGTCTTGCTTCGTACAGCAATTACAGCGAGGTTGTTTTTCCGACTCAGATTGAAGATAGGCAGTTATTGAGCGGATGCGACTCAACGCATATCGGATTGTTGCTAGTATTTTGGCTCTTTTAGCAAGTAAGTCCCTATAATCGCTATTCATCCTGAGCACCTGAGCTAGTCTATAGCAAGGTTAACCTTATTAGAGTCTGTTCAAGCTCTCGCGTTGGATAGGCGATTTTGTGAATTCTCCTTGTTTTATTGTTGGCAGGTGAATAGGCTTTTATACTTAGCCAGTCGTAGGATAGATTCCGAGATATCAATAATTCTCTATCCTTTTTATTGGCAAGTCTCTTTAGGAAAATGAGTGATTCTGGTAAGCCCCTTGAAGGATTGCATCTGCTAGTTATTGAGGACGAGCAGGATACAAGAGAACTAATTACCTTCATTCTCCAGCTATGGGGTGCAGAGGTTACAGCGGTTATCCACATTTATGAGGCGATAGAAGCTCTAGATCGGTTTATACCGGATGTAATCCTCAGTAACACTCATTTACCAGATGGAGACGGATATATGCTTATCGGTCTGTGGAGAGACAAAGAGGTAGAGCTAGGGATAGAGCCAATTCCAGCAATTATCATCGCTGATTCAGACAGAGAGGTAAGTAGGAATCGCATCCATCAAGCAGGTTTTCAAACCTACGTCTCTAAACCTTTAGACGTGACCGTGATCGTTGAAACCGTAGCGACGGTAGCTTCTAGGCAAGGAGCTAAGGAAAGAGAGCACTGAAGCGATCGAATCCTGTCTAGCTCCTAGACATTCCGGCTATACTAGGCACAGTTTGGGTACAGCTTCAAGACCAAACGCTCAGAATCCTTACAAAATGCGCTCTTTGCACACCCTTGGTAAGGGTGAGGTCATGAGTTCAATCCTCGTCATGGGCTTATTTACTTTAAGAAATAAAACTGCCGATCGCCCCAGGTAAGCTACACTTCTAGACGCTACATCTGGAGAGCAAACTGATCTGATGGGCTAGATGTGTCCTGAGAAAAGGCTCTGGATATGGCAGACCTGCCGTGAGTGCGTGAGGCTGCGATGACCCTTGCAAAAAAACTGTCTTCTGCTCAGCGTCAATCTTCAAACCGAAAAGACCTGCTGAACTTTGACCTGAGGTTTGAGTCGGGCGGGAGTTTGCCGCTCAACGCCTTTTCTAACAGTGCTGCGATCGCTGACTTCAACAATGACGGCAACCTGGATACGGTGATCACGACGTTTGGCTTTGCCTTCAATACCGATGCGTCGCTGTTTTTGGGTACGGGTCGGGGCACGTTTAACCCGGCGATCGAGCTAGAAATTGGTGACAATCCGGGTGGGCTAGCAGCCGCCGATTTAAATGGCGACGGGTTCGCTGATATTGTGGCTGCAAATCGCACCTCAGATACGGTTTCGCTGCTGCTGGGTCGCGGAGACGGTAGTTTTCGCAGCGTTGTTCGGCTTGAGGTCGGCACGCAGCCCCGAGAGGTAGTCCTTGGAGACTTTAACGGAGACGATCGCCCTGATATTGCAGCCGTTAACTTTGGAAGCGGGTCGAGCAGTGTTTCGATTTTGCTAAACAACGGGAACGGCACGTTTCGTGCTGTAAAGACCAATCGCATTTTGGGAGGGCAGTCGCTCGCGCTGGCAACCGGAGACTTTAACGGCGATCGAAGGCTCGATCTGGTCACAGCGGATGCTGGCTCGAATACGGTTTCGCTGCTGCTAGGAACTGGAGACGGCAATTTTCGGGAGTCGAAAAGCTATCGCTCTGGGGGAGCTGTACCGTTTGGGGTGGCAACTGGAGACTTTGATGGCGATGGCAGGCAGGATGTGGCGACAGCAAATAATGGCTCTCGTTCTGCGGGAATTTCAGTGCTGTTTGGCAACGGCAAAGGGGAATTTACGCGGGGAGAAACCCTGCTTCCCAACACGCGAACCACGTCGATTCGGGCAGCAGATCTGAATGGCGATCGTCAAATTGATTTAATTGCAACACTGCAAAATGGTTCCTCGCTGGCGACTATTCTCACCAATGGCGAAGGCAATTTCAGCCGTCCTTTTTTCACCCTAGCTAACAGTGACCCTTCTGCAACAGCGATCGGTGATTTGAATGGCGATCAAAAGCCCGATCTGATTGTCTCTAGCAGTGGCTCGAACAACGCACGGGTTTTGCTGAACCGCACCAGCTTTGTATTTTTGCAGCGTCCTACCCGCAGTCGCGCAGGTACGATCAACGGTTCCCAGGAAACTCGCACGTCGATTTCTGTTAACCTGGCAAACGCAACGTTTCAGCTCAACACCAGCCCCCGGACTCGCTATCCAATCAGAAACTACGCCAACGCGATCGGCACTCAGCTTGAGGACAGCCTCACTGGAAGCAGCGGACGCAATACGCTAGCCGGGGAAGCAGGCAAGGACACTCTACGCGGGCTGGACGGCAACGATACGCTATTGGGCAACGCGGGAGCCGATCGCTTACTGGGAGGGGACGGCAATGACTCCCTCAGCGGTGGCACAGGAAAAAATACGCTTACTGGAGATGCCGGGAGCGATCGGTTTATTTTTGCGACAGGCGCACCCTTTAACCCGCAAGATCCGCCCAGCCGCATTACTGATTTCACACCCCGTCAAGACAAGATTGTCCTCGATCGCCAAACCTTCCCTACCCTGACCCGATCGATTAGCTTTCAGGCAGTTTCGACCTTTGCCCAGGCACAAGCCAGCAGCGCAGCAATTGTCTACGCGCAATCGACCGGGCGGCTCTACTACAATCCCGACGGTGCAATTCCCGGCTTTGCTCAGGGCGGAGTGTTTGCCGTTCTCAGTTCACCCAACCGCCGATCGCTAAGCGCAAATGATTTCAATGTCAGCTAGAGGTCATTGCGCTGTTAGAGTCCAGGCTTTTCTAGCCGCATCGCCTCCAGATCAAGCTGACTGAGCCGATCGAAAGCTCGATCGATCGATCGCTGTCCTCGCAAAAACCCTGTATTCGCGCCCGGACAGAGAAACTGAAGCGTTTCTGGCGTGAATCGATCGCGCAGGGCTGCAATGCTGCGAAGCTGACGCGGCCAGTGAAAAGTTTTGGCAATGCGGAGCGGAACCGGGTTTCCCTGCTGATTCGGCAACAAATGCCGTCCGGTAAACAGAATGCCGCCAAAGCGATCGTGATACAGGCAGGCAGAGCCAGGAGAATGTCCAGGTGTCCAGATTGCCAGACTGCTGGAGCTGAGGCGAACCTCTTGCTGAAACGTTGTGATGTCCATTTGGGGCAGCAGATATGCCTCCTGCTCCTGAATCAGCACTTCGCAGCCCGTTTCCTGCTGAATTGACCTGACCTGACCGATCGCCCCCCGATGAGTCAGAAATAACCACCGCACGCCTCCCTGCTCCTGAAGAAACGATCGAGTTGCGGCATCCCACGCAGGACAGTCAACCAGCATATTGCCGCCCTCCTGCAGAATCAGGTAAGCCGTGCCGCCTGCAATCTCGCGGTTGGGAGGAAAGGCAAACACGGTTTCAAACACGGGGCGAGGCGGTTTGGCAGCAGCGTTTGAAGGGTTTGAAGCAGTTTCTGATGAATTGGGCACAGGGGAATTAATCACGGGAAGCGGGTGAGAAAAGGGCGGTAGTGAGAACTGACGATGATAAGACTACTGTGACGGTTTACATGACCAGATGGATAGGCTGAAGGGGTCGCTTCGCATGGGTGAGTAAAAGACGGGTTGCCATATCATGCTGCATGAGCAGTCTTCGGGTTCAGCATATTGGGGAAAGCCTCGTTTTCTGCGAAAAGGCTGGAGAATTCCCAGTTCTTCTCCCCATCGCTCCGCAGTTCGCTAAATTACCATATCAAACACTCAAAAGACAAAAATTATTTCTATCCACGATTGTTTTCCTCTTCATCTTAAAACTCCTATCCTGACTCCTTCAAAAGCGTCGAGCAGTTTGGCGATCGAAGCAATCTTCCCTCAATTTTCCCTGATGGATAATTGAATCGATAACAGGCGAATCAGCTAAAAACGGTTTGGCGATCATGCAACCGAGCTATTCTGGATGAAGCATGGTTCAGATTGAGCGGGAATAAAAGGTGAAATTGACGGCATGATCTTGCTGCTCCTGATTATTGGATCGATTACCTACTTTGTGGTTCAGCGCAGTGTGGCGAATTTGACGCGCACCCCGGTCTGGCTACTGTGGCTGGTCATGATGATTCCTGCTTTTGTTTGGGCGAGCTGGGCGGTTGTTAGAGTGGCGGAGCCAATTCCCCTTGAGCTGCTGTTTGCTGCATTTGTAGGCAGTTCGATTCTGTACTGGACGCTGGTGCAAAAAGGACGAATTCCGCCTTCTCAGTCTGCCCAAGCGCAATCTGCCCAGTCCGAACAGCCTGCGTCTGTGGCGAATGTCCGTCCGACTCCACCTCCCCGATCGATCGATCGCGAAGAAGAAGCCAGCCTGCAAAACTGCTTTCCCTGGTCGGTGTTCTATCTGCAAAACATCGAGCATCGCCCCCAGGCGCTCATCTGTCGCGGGCAGCTCCGAACCTCGCCGGAAGTGGCGTATCAAACGGTGCGGGAAAATGTGGAAGCGCAGTTTCGCGATCGGTTCCTCGTCGTTTTTCAGGAAGGCTTAAACGGCAAGCCTTTTTTTGCCCTGGTTCCCAATCCCTACCAGCAGGCAGGTGCAGCCTTGCGGAAAACGGGCGATCGCCCTGGCATTGCGTTAATCCTGCTGTTTGCCACTTTGTTAACCACGACGCTGGCAGGGTTTTTGATCGGCAAAACCAATCCTCAGCTTCCAACGACCTTTGCCGAACTGCTGACCG
This sequence comes from Leptolyngbya sp. GB1-A1, assembly GCF_039962475.1. Classification (NCBI taxonomy): domain Bacteria; kingdom Bacillati; phylum Cyanobacteriota; class Cyanophyceae; order Leptolyngbyales; family Leptolyngbyaceae; genus Leptolyngbya; species Leptolyngbya sp. GB1-A1. The sequence goes on from NZ_JAMPLI010000003.1 coordinate 104,972, forward strand.
GACTTCCCTATGCCGTTTCGCTGCTGGCAATTTTGGGAGCGCACGAGCTAGGACACTTCTGGGCAGCCCGGCGCTACCGAATTCGGGCATCTTTGCCTTACTTTATTCCGGTTCCGCCTGCAAGTATTTTTCCTTTTGGGACATTAGGCGCGTTTATTCAGCACCGATCGCCCATTCCCAATCGCAGGGCCTTGTTTGACATTGGGCTACTGGGACCGCTTGCCGGGTTCCTGGTGACGGTTCCCGTTTTGCTGTGGGGTTTGGCGCAGTCTTCCCCAGTGCCCGTAACCGAGGAATCTGGACTGCTGAACGCGGCTTCGTTTAAGTCCAGCGCGTCGGTGCTACTGACCGTGCTCAGTCGGATTGCGCTGGGCGATCGCATGGCGATAGACAGTGCCCTGAACCTGCATCCGGTCGCAATTGCAGGCTGTCTGGGGCTGATTGTGACTGCGCTGAATCTCATGCCTGTGGGTCAGCTCGACGGCGGGCATATTGTTCACGCCATGCTGGGGCAGCGATCGGGGGCGGTGATCAGTCAGGTGGCTCGGTTACTGCTGATTGGGCTGGCATGGGTTCAGCGAGAACCGCTGCTGTGGGTATGGGCAATTTTGCTGTTTCTCATGCCCGTAATCGATGAGCCAGTTCTGAATGATGTTAGTGAATTGAATAATGCCCGCGACCTGCTGGGAATCCTGGCACTCGGATTGCTGCTGCTGATTATTCTGCCCGCGCCTGCTCCACTTCTCCGGGTTTTGTTTTAGACTCTAGTACACTGCCTGAAGGATAGAGTCATGACCCAGGATGTCCGGCAATGGTTAGGCGAAATAAAAGCCCTGCAACAAAAGCTGACCGAAGCGCAGCAGGAACGAGATGACGCGCTAAAGAGTGCAGCAAACTGGCGCAATTTATATGAAACTGAAGCCCGCCAGCGACGCACCGAGGCAAAACTGGCGCAGCAAAAGGTCGATTCCCTGCAAGCGGAACTCAACGCGCTAAAAGCAACTCCGTCCCTGTCTAATGATTTGGCCGCTTTCTCAGAGCCAGATGCAGCTCGCGCCCAGACGGTTCAGCAGCAGGTTAGCCAGCTCGACCCGATCGAGGCGCTGCAAGCTCGCCTGAGTGAAGCACTGCTAGAAGCCGATCGCCTGAAGCAGACACTTCGGTCTGAGCAAGCAGCCCATCAGCAGACCCGCGTCGAGTTGACAGCTGCCCTGGGAGATGCGATCGATCGGCTCACTCAGGAACGCACCCGTAACTGCAACTCGGATAACAACCCCGATCGCGGCAAGCTCGAAGATTCAGTTCTCTCCGAAATACCTGCCGTTTTGCCTGCGTCTAAAACCCCATCACTTGAGCTACCGCACTTCGAGTAGCTTCGATCCCGGTTTTGAACTGGTTTTGACAGTGTTTAATCGCCGTATCCGGGTCTTTAAGTCCGTTTCCGGTGAGAACACAAACAATTTTTGCGCCTGCCGGAACCTGATCTTTCACCTTCAGCAGTCCCGCCACTGAAGCCGCACTCGCAGGCTCACAGAAAATGCCTTCCTGAGAAGCCAGCATGCGATAAGCGTCTAGAATCTCTTCGTCGGTGACAGCGTTGAACTGTCCCTGACTGGCATCTCTTGCCGCAACTGCCTGCTTCCAGCTTGCCGGATTGCCAATGCGAATTGCGGTTGCCAAAGTTTCCGGGTTGGGATTGGGTTGACCTGTCACCAGCGGAGACGCGCCTGCTGCCTGAAAGCCCATCATCCGAGGCAACTTGCAGCGATTTTCCTGATGATACTGACAAAAGCCCATCCAATAAGCGGTAATATTGCCCGCGTTGCCTACCGGAATACAGAGCCAGTCGGGAGCGTCACCCAGCACGTCTACAATTTCAAAAGCGGCGGTCTTCTGCCCCTCTAATCGATAGGGGTTCACTGAGTTAACCAGCGTGATCGGGTAGTGCTCTGACATTTCCCGCACGATTTCCAGGGCACGATCGAAGTTTCCCTGAATTGCCAGCACTTCTGCGCCATACAGCAACGCCTGTGCCAGCTTGCCCAACGCCACATAGCCATCTGGGATCAGCACATAGGCCCGCATTCCGGCTCGTCTTGCATAGGCAGCAGCGGCGGCTGAGGTATTGCCCGTACTGGCACAAATCACCACTTCTGCTCCGGCTTCCTTCGCTTTGGTGACTGCCATCGTCATGCCCCGGTCTTTGAAGCTGCCCGTCGGGTTCAGACCGTCATACTTGACCCACACCTGCACTCCGCGTCCAATCTCAGCGGCGATCGCAGGAGCGGGAATCAGGGGCGTATTGCCTTCTAGCAGCGTCACCACAGGGGTTTGATCGGTGACGGGCAAATAGCGGCGATAGGTTTCAATCAAGCCGCGCCAGCCTCTCTGACCCGCAACCGATTGAGCTGCCAAATGAGCGTTACCAGACGAACCAGAACTATGTGTATTAACAGACGGTAAACTAGCAGTCACAGCGAATTTGTGAATGAAGAACTTAGGACTGAGATGGTATCTCACCCGTTCTCTCAAGTCTAGTGCGATCGAGTCACATCAGCCAAGTGTAAGGGTTGTTCACAGGTTGGCGATCGTTCCCTTGAGGGGATTTGGAGAACGTTTGCTTCACAGAACGTCATGCAGCAAATCCTGTACTGTCCAGCCACTCAGCACCAACAAAGACAGCAGAGCAATGGCGAGAACCGTCAGCGGAATCCAGAGCTTATTTTGAGGTTGAGACATTTCACTAAAGTTTACGAATTTTAATTCTGCCGATCGACTTAAACTGCTTCTAGCTCATAACTTCTAGCTGAGAAAGGAAGCAGTTTTATGGCTCAGCTCTATGACTCATTTATGATTCAGTTTTATTCCTTATATAAAGTCTGTCCCCGGTACAGTGAAGCTTCCAATAAGCAGCCTAAAATCCCTGCTCCTACGGTAGTGCTCGATGGTAAGGTATCGAGGAACTCAATCCATCTGGTGATAGCGGTGAACGATACATCGCAACCCTGAGGTAGTCTTCCAAGGTTCTTGTATGTACAGACCAGGCTGCACAGAATTATTTCTTTTAACCCAGGCTCAGAATCCTCTATTTCGAGGAGTTATTTGGGTTAAACCTAATTCGGTTATCCAGGCAGTTGCAGCAGTGCGTATTCCGGGTGGCTTGACTCCACCGTGAGTTTGGGTTGTGTGGTGCTGGTGGGCAAACTGCTGACTACGATCGCGGCAATGCATTCTTGAAAATGCCGATCGTGCTTGTATTCTGCTGCTGATTGCTTTGGGAATCCTGGCGGTTACTGTTCCTATTCGATGAACTGAATTGACAAACTAATTGATGAATTGAATTGATCGGTTAGCGGTTGCGGTGGTTTGGTCGCGCCCAATCGGCCGATTGATATTGATTTTACGATTGCCAAAATCTTGAACTATTCAGGCGAAGAAATGTCATACCGAGTGATTAGTCTGTTCCAAGCGAGGCGGATTCGAGCTTTGCGATCGAAGCTTCGGAGAAAAGCGCAAAGCCCAAACCTCAAGACTGAAGTTTTAGCCGGAATTACAGTAGCACTAGCCTTAATTCCCGAATCGCTTGCGTTTGCGGCGATCGCCAAAGTCAACCCAATGGTCGCGCTGTACACCTCATTTTGCATGGCAGTGGTCACAGCGATCGTGGGTGGGCGTCCGGCAATGATCTCAGCCGCGACTGGCTCAATGGCACTTCTGATGACCACGCTTGTGGCAAAACACGGTGTTGAGTATCTCTTTGCCGCAACTGTTCTCACGGGTGTACTTCAGATTTTGATTGGCATTCTTCAGTTAGAACGCTTTTTTTCTTTTATTCCACCCTCGGTCATTGCCGGGTTTGTCAATGCGCTGGGAATTTTGATTTTCCTGGCACAGTTGCAGCAGTTTGCAGGAGAACCGTGGCAAATGTATGTCATGGTCGCCGTGACGCTGGTGATTGTTTATCTATTCCCCAGATTGTCTAAAGCAGTTCCGGCTCCGCTGGTTGCCATTGTTTCAATGACCCTATTTGCGATCGCCGTGAACCTGCCCGTGCGTCGGGTTGGCGACATTGGCCAAATAACGCGCAGTTTGCCCAGTGTACACCTTCCTGCCGTAAGCCTTTCGCTAGAAACGATCGCCATCATTTTGCCGTATGCTTTGACGCTGGCGATCGTCGGGTTGCTGGAGTCGCTGTTGACTGCCGCCCTGGTGGATGAGTTGACGGACACTCGCAGTTCCAAAAACCAGGAAATTAAAGGACAGGGGATTGCCAACGTGGTGACGGGGTTCCTGGGCGGCATGGCAGGCTGTGGGATGGTTGGTCAATCGATTATCAACGTGCGATCGGGCGGACGGAGCCGATTATCAACCGCTGTTTCCGGTGCTTTTTTGCTGTTTGCCATTTTTGTGCTGCGAGATTTGGTGCAGCAGATTCCAATGGCGGCGTTGGTCGGAGTCATGATCATGATTGCGTTTGAAACCTTCGACTGGAATTCGCTCAAAACGCTCCGCAAAACGCCTTTGCCTGAATCGATCGTTATGCCAATCACGGTAGCGATTGTCATTTGGACCCATGACCTGGCGAAAGGGGTTTTGGTGGGGGTCATCCTCAGTACCGTTGTCTTTGGCTGGCAAGCAGCTCAGATTAGAGCAACGACGACTCAGCACAGTGAGGTAAAGACCTACCATTTGTCGGGTCAACTGTTCTCTGGTTCAGCAAACCGGTTTCTGGAACTATTTGACTATCAGCACAATTCCAAGCGCGTCGTTCTTGATTTTAGTGCAGCTCGTCTCTGGGACTGGGCAGCCGCAGACGCAGTTTCAAAAGTCGTCAAGAAGTATCAAATCCTCGGTAAACAAGTAACACTGAGCGGGCTTAATCCAGAGAGTCAGGCGATCGCCGAACAGTTTGGACTGATGCAGCTTGCCGATTTTGATTGGTTCGTCGATCAAAGTGCCTAGTACCCATTTGTACGAAGGGGCACTTTCATTTTTGGTCTCTTTGCGGGGCGGTATCAGCAAGTGTAGGGGATAGTTGGTTTGCGCTTGAACCACAACCGGGGACAGATTGTACTGTAGGATAGCAACTGTTCTTGACCGATCGGCGTCTTGCTCAGGACAGGTCGTTAAACTGCCTGTGTTCCACTGCGATTTGCCACTGCGATTTGCCACCCCGATACACTGTTGCAATGAAAGACCTCTTTGCCCGCGAAGCCCTGGCTCAGATTCCCAAAATCCTGACGCTGCTCGATCGCAATCCGCACAGTCCAACTTATGGCTGTTTCGATCGCAACTTCTGGCACTACAAAATCATTGATTTCCCAAGCGGGATGTCCCAGGAGTTTGTGCTGCCGCTGACGCTGGCGTATGAAATTAACCTGCCGGGCAACCCTTACTATCAGCAGCCTGTGATTCGTGAATGGGTGAAAGCAGGCATTCTCTACGCGGCAAAAAGTGCTCACGCAGACGGCTCCTGCGACGATTATTTTCCGTTTGAGCGAGCAGGCGGTGCGGCAGCATTTTCGCTGTTAGCCTGTCTGGAAAGCTATCGGCGGCTGGAGTTTCAGGACGAGCGAATGCTGAAATTTTTTAGCCAGCGGGCAGACTGGCTGGCGCATCACCAGGAAAGTGGGCGGCTCACGAATCATCAGGCGTTGATCGTGCTGTGTTTGGAGTTGCTTTCTCGACTGCTAAAGACAAATCGCTGGGATCGGGCAAAGGCGCAGCGACTCGAACAGGTCTTTTCCTGGCAGCACGAAGAAGGCTGGTTTCAGGAATACGAAGGCTGCGATCCGGGCTACCACACGCTGACCATTTCCTGTCTGGCATGGCTGTATGAACTCACGCCCGATCCACGCCTGCAAGCATCACTTACCCAAGCCGTCAAACTAGCGGCAGAATTCGTCCATCCCGACGGCTCCTACGGCGGCGAATACACCAGCCGCAACACCTATAATTTCTTTCCCAATGGCTTTGAGCGAGTCGGACGCTGGCTCCCTGAAGCTCTGGCAATCAACGATCGCTTCCTGCAAGGACTGGCAAACGCCAAGGCTCCCTGCTACGCGGACGATCACATCATCGGACACCACACTTGGAACTATCTGTTGGCATGGCAAGATTTTGTCGAGTCTCGTCCGGCAATTCCAACTCGATCGCAGGGTCAAGTTTGGCTGAAGCAGGCGGGTTTGCTGATCGATCGCCGCGAGAATACTGAGCTGTATCTGGCGTTAAATAAAGGCGGCGCATTCAAACTTTTCCGTAACAATCAACTGATTGCGTCCGATACGCAGTTTTCCGTGCAGGTGCGGCAGGGCGGCAAGCTCAAAAATGCGGTGGGGCATCTGGTGAGTGACTACACGATCGACCTTCAGCCCAACGAAATTGAAGTTCGTGGCAGGCTAGGTTGGGCAAAACAAAAGCAAATGACTCCCCTGAATTTGATGATTCTCCGAGTCGTGATGCTGACAATCGGACGCTTTTTCCCTAACCTGATTCGCAAAATTTTGCAAAAAGTGCTGATTGTGGGCAAGAAAGACGCGCCGTTTCAGTTCACACGCCGACTAATCTGGCAGGATGGACACTGGCAAGTGCAGGATCAGCTTCAGGCAAACGATTGGTTCAATGTGGTGAGTGCAGGTATTGGCGGCGATCAGACTTCGATTTATGTGGTGATGAGCCGCACGTTTCAAGTCGGACAGCTTCAACCCTGGCTGGATTTGACCGAGAAGGTGAAGTCGCTGAGGATGGGGGAAGTTTTAACGATCGATCGAACCCTTTAGGAAAGGTTTGAATTGGGATAACCCTGACCCGAACTGCCCCCTAGCCCGCTAATGCTGGAGGGAACCTGGCACTCTTTAAGCTGCTCGCAGTCTCTCAAAATTAGAGCATTTGGGGACAATATTTGGGGACAATGCAGGACAGATACTGCTGGCAAATTATTTCTTCATATCCGAAGCCCTGATTTTGCCGTTTCCTGGGTTACAAAACTCGAACATCTCGCTTCTGATTGTAATGAACTTGTAAGGCTTTCAGGGTGTTAAGCGATGTTTCGCCAGCAGTATCAAAACTGCGTAAGAGTCCAATTAGCAAGAGACGCGACAACATGATTGGCTTTCAATTAAATGGCGAGCCAAACAGCAATTACACACGCTTAAACAAACTTCGAGGCAGCAACTTTTTTACAGTCGCCGCCCCGAAAATACCGCGCTACTTAGACAATTGCTTATGCAGGAATTAGCACAGTGTCAATGATGTGAATGACGCCATTATCAGCAGTAACATCTGGTGTTGTCACGCTAGAATTGTTCACCTTAACACCTTGGGAGGCATCAATCTTTACGTCTGAACCTTGAACGGTCGTGGCTGACTTCAGCTTCACCACATCCGCCGCCATCACCTTGCCAGAAACAACGTGGTAGGTAAGAATTTGCTTGAGCTTCGGGATATCTTTGAGCAAAGAATCAACCGTGCCCGCAGGAAGCTTTGCAAATGCTTCATCATTCGGTGCAAAGAGTGTAAATGGGCCAGCACCCTTGAGGGTTTCTACGAGGCCGGCAGCTTTGACAGCAGCAACTAGGGTGCCGAATGAACCAGCGTTTACGGCAGTATCAACAATGTCAGACATTTATTTACCTAGCTTATGTGTCTGTAACAACCATAACGCAATTGCTGAAAACATTATGTCGTTTTTCTCAGTATCCGGCTAAAGGAATGGATATGCTCTGCTTGGCAATAAGAATACTTGTAAATAGCTAGACTTGATTAAATTTAAAACTGTTGTCACCGTTCACCAAACTGTCCGTGATTTAAAAGATAATCTTCTGATAGATAAGATAGTTCAACCCATCTTCAAAATCGAGAACGGCTTGATCGGTCTCTTTCAAATTGGCTATTTCTGAACCCTTGTCAGAAATAGAAACGTTTAATGAGCCGTAATATAAGGTGTGGGAAGCGAAGATACCGTTGGCGAATTCGTTAGAGAAAATCTAGGCGAAAGGTCTCTCATGAGATGAGGGTAAAGGTACATGGCTGAACAGAGGTGCATTATGTCCATGCAACCCCAACCGATTCTTCCAGTTCTAGAAGACGCTGCAGCAGTTGCACGAACCGACTTTCCGAAAGGCAACCTTTATCTCCAGATCCACGCTACCCTTGGCAGCATTTATCAGGACGAAACTTTTGCCTCGCTCTTTTCGAGACGCGGACAACCAGCTCAAGCTCCTTGGCAGTTAGCATTAGTTTGCGTGATGCAGTTCATAGAGAATCTATCCGACCGTCAAGCCGCAGATGCTGTTCGTGCTCGCATTGATTGGAAGTATGCTCTCAGCTTACCGCTGAGTGATCCAGGATTTGATTACTCCATTTTGAGTGAGTTCCGCACTCGTTTGCTTGCAGGCAATGCAGAGCAATTGTTGCTGGACAAATTGTTGGAACAATTACGCCAAAAGAAACTACTCAAAGGACATAAACGGCAACGAACAGATTCAACTCATGTTCTCGGGGCAATTCAGAGCTTGCATCGACTAGAGACATAGGAGAAACCTTTCGTGCTGTGCTCAAGAGCTTAACGGTTGTGGCTCCAAACTGGCTTCAGGAGCATTTACAAGTGGAATGGTTTGACCGGTATTGTCGCCGCACTGAGAACTATCGATTGCCAAAACTAGACAGCGAGCGAGAAGAATGGGGGTGCGAAGAAATTAAATGGACGATAAAGCACAAAACTAATCAGGCTGATGCTGCTCTAGAGCCAGCGATCGATCACCCTCACCGTTTCACTCGAATGTGGAATCAGTAATCCTCTAAAAAAGAGTTCTTCGGTCATTCCCGGCATAATCAATGCCCGTACAATAACACTTGCGATCGTCCAACCTGAAGTTTGAATATCCAGCGTCAGGAATTGCGAGCCGAAACCGATCGGGAGGTAAATCAGTCCATAGAGCAACAGCAGCCCCACTGCCCAAAACCAGGATTCTCGCCCTGGAATCGTCCGAATCGATTTGACTACCCGGAGCATGATTCTCTGTCCTATCCATCTCATGTCCAGTGCCTCACTGAATTAATTCTATGAAACGCCTGATCTCGATCGCCGTTAGCCTCATCATTCTCGCAGTCATTTACTGGAGGATTGACTTTGCTGGACTGCTGCAAGTATTTCAGGACAGCGATCGATTGTGGATGGTCGTGAGTTTGGGGATGGTGATTCCCTTAACCATGTTCACTGCATGGCGATTGCAGCAGTTGATGCCGCCCGGAACGCGATTGAGATTTGGCGAGGCAAATCAGCTTATTTTGGCAGCCAGCGTCTTGAATATGGTGCTGCCGTCCAAGATGGGGGACATTGCGAAGGCGTATTTTATGCGCGATCGGGGGCATTTGAGTGGGACGCTTGCCCTGTCGCTGGTGGTGTTTGAGAAAACCTGCGATTTGCTGTCGCTGCTGTTGTGGTGTGTATTTGGGCTGCTGCTTTACCCGCAAAAAGATTGGCTATTCTGGATCATGACGGCGACGGTAGCGATCGGGCTAATGCTTGGACTGGCACTGATCGGACTGCCCCGCTTTGCCCAGAGTTTCTTTCAAATGGCGCAGGCCCTTGCCCCTAAAAAGCTGAAAGCCAAGCTGGAAAAACTGAGCGGTTCTTGGCAGGAGATGCACGATTACTTTTGGCGCGATCGGCTTCAGCTCACAAAGATTGCCGTAACGTCGGTGTTTATCTGGTTTCTGCACCTGCTGCAAATCTGGTTTTTTATTCTGGCACTCAACGCCTGGACTCCGTTTTTGGTGAATCTGGCACTGTCGCCCCTGGCCATCCTGGCAGGGCTGCTGCCCCTGACGTTTGCAGGCGTGGGAACCCGTGATGCAGCTCTAATTCTGTTTTATCAGCCTTATTTCAATGCTCAGACAGCGGCGGCTTTGGGGCTGCTTTGCACCTCGCGATATCTGCTGCCTGCGATCGGCGGACTGCCTTTTCTGGGACAATACCTGTCAACCCTGCGGGAAATGCGGCGGATTAAATCATGATGCACCTGCCTAATCGATTGCCTTTGAAGTCTGATCGATCGCGCCTGATCTTTTGGCTCGGTCTGAGTTTACTCATGTCGCTGGTCTACTGCATTCCGGCTCTGATAACGGCATTCAGCAATGAATATGTAATTCAGGACGATGCGCGGCAGCACGTTTTTTGGGCCAGGCGGTTTCTCGATCCGCAGCTTTTTCCCAATGATTTGATTGCCGATTATTTTCAGTCCGCTGCCCCCGATGGCTATGCAACTCTCTATCGTTTTTTTGCCGGAATTGGGATTGATCCCGTCTTTCTCAGTAAGCTGCTGCCGCCCGTTTTGGCACTGATTAGCACAGCCTTTGCCTTTGGCATTGGGATGCAGTTTTTGCCGTTACCGATCGCCGGATTTGCCTGTGCGCTGCTGCTCAATCAGAATCTCTGGATGCGCGATGATATTGTTTCATCGACTCCTGTAGCGTTCATCTATCCGTTATTTCTGGCGTTCCTTTACTTTTTACTGCGTCGATCGCTTATCCCCTTAATCATTGTGATTGTTTTGCAGGGATTATTTTATCCCCAGAGCGTCTTTCTTTCTGCGGGGCTATTATTCATTCGCCTGTGGCAATTTCGCGGTGGAATTGGATTGAATCGATCGCATTTAAGATTATCGATCGCCGGATTAATTGCTGCTTTTTTGATTCTGCTGCCGTATGCACTGCAATCTTCTCCCTATTCACCGATAATTACCGCAGATCAAGCCAGGCCATTGCCTGCGTTTAGTGAAACAGGTTGGTCAAAGTTTTTCGTGAATCATTTCACTGACTTCTGGCTGTGCGGTAAACGAAGTGGCATGATGCCCACCGAATGGTGTGATTTAGCCAGAGAAGGCAATGCGTTGGGATGGCTAGGAATTCCGCAGCTTTGGCTCGTTGTATCGCTGCCTCTCCTTCTAAAATTTCGAAATCGGTTTCCTTTCGCCAATCAGGTTCGATCGCAAATTGTATTGCTGCCGCAGCTTCTCATCGTATCGTTGGGCTGGTTCCTTTTAGCGCATCTGGTTTTGTTTCGGCTGCATCTTCCCAATCGTTATACCGAGCATAGTTTTCGCATGATCGCTGCTTTAGCGGCCGGTGTAGCGATCGTCATTCTTTGGGATTCCCTAATGCGTGTTCTGCTGGCTCGTAAACCAATGAACAGTCGAGTTCAGGCTGCCGTAGTTTCTGGTTTGTCTGTCCTTGCTACCGGATTGCTCTTTTTGTATCCCTATACATTGCGAATTGATAGCGATGCGTTTCCCGTAACGGGATATATCACAGGTGAATTTCCAGAACTGTACCGTTTCTTTCAACAGCAGCCCAAAGAGATTCAAATCGCATCGCTCAGCGCTGAAGCCAATCAGCTTCCCAGTTTTGCTCAGCGATCGATTCTGGTTGGCGGTGAGGGCTATTTGCTGCCCTATCACGTCCAATATTTTGAGGAAATGAGTCAGCGCACAACCGATCTGATGCAGGCGCAATATAGCCCTGATCTGAATCAGGTAAAGAATTTTATTCAGAAATATGACGTGGATTTTTGGCTAGTTGAGCGATCGTCCTTTGAGCCAAAATACCTGGAGGAAAACTCAATCTTTCGTCAGTTTCCAGCAGTTTCTCAGCAGCTTCAACCCGGCAATGCTGCCCTGCAACAAACTGCACGAGCCTGCACAAAGGCGCGAATTCGCCGCTTTCGAATTTTGGATGCAAATTGCATTCAGCAGCAGTCTTAATTGGGGCAACAGCGAATGCAGAGAAGCGAACCCTTGAAGTAGAACTTGCTGGTTTGCAAGCTGCTGCCTCAATGATTCGCCTCAATTTGTTTGTGAGTTAGTTTGATTAGACTGATCGATCGCCGATCGAAGATAATCCCACGTTGATCGCTCAGCTAAATTGCCTACGGCATCGGGTGAAACAGCAGGTCAGGAAAGAAGCGATTGAACTCAATCACGCTGGCTGACAGAACGACCAGGGTGACCGTTAGTGCCACGGGTGCGAGAGAGAGGTACTTGACGAAGTTTTGCATAGGATAGCTCCAGAGGAACGGAAGAGAGAATCAGAAACTAGCGCGGTCCGACGGGAATTTTGTTGTCAGCCTCAACGAGTTCACCCGTGGTCAGCTCTTTCAGGGCAGCTAGGGGCCAGGCGAGGGCAGACACAACACATTTGACGGCGAGCGGCACATCAATCAGAACTTCCTTCATTTCGGGGTTCTTGGTCTTCCGCACGTTGATCAGATAGGAGCGACCCGACCAGCCGATCAAGCCTGCAATGTACAGGAACATGATGCCAGGAATCATAAATTCTCCGGCGTGGCTGAGACGACCATCTGCAATCAGGTGAGGTAGACCGTCAGGACCGCAGAGTACCTGGGAGTTAGCATAAGCCTCGAAGCGAGCCTTTGCCTGAGGAGTCCGAGCCTGGGCAGCCCGGGCCTGGAAAGCCTGAGATTCGCTGCAAGGGGTAAGTCCAGCGATATCAGCCGAAGCAGGGGGCACGAACCCAACCCACAGGAATAGAACGACAACGAGAGCAAACAATCTTCGCATGGAGTTGTTTCCCTTTATTACAAAAAACAAAGAAATTTGTACAAATTGTTAAGGAGTTTGTACAAAGAAGATTAGCGTTTCAGTGCAATCATACTCTTCCAGGGAAACCTCGTAAAGTTAAGCTTTTAAAAGAACTTTACGCCTAAATCAAACCGCTCAAACGATCGATCGAAAACCCTACTGCCGTTTAGCCATTCGCCTTCACTGCCTCGTCTTCAGCAATTTTCTGTCAACGTTAGTTTGCAATTTTTAACTCTATATGTTTTTTTCGGAGCACATTCAGATCGTAATAGGTTGATTAATTTTTGCAAACAGATTTCTGCTTGGCTGCAAATTGATTAGGAGGCTAGGGATAATCCTTCATAATTTAGTTTGAGGCATCGCTTCAGACGACAATCAAGCATCATCAAGAACTCTCGCAAGGCTATGGCAACCGTTCTGGCAATCGAAACAAGCTGTGATGAAACTTCTGTCGCGATCGTGCGCGATCGGGAGGTGCTGAGTAACATTGTCTCTTCGCAGATTAAACTGCATCAGCAGTATGGCGGCGTTGTGCCCGAACTGGCTTCGCGACAGCATCTTGAAACCGTTAATTGGGTGCTCGACGCAGCCTTGCAGCAGGCAAAACTGGACTGGCACGCCATTGATGGTGTTGCTGCGACCTGTGCCCCCGGTCTGGTTGGTGCGCTGTTGGTGGGTGTGACCGCAGGCAAAACGCTGGCAATGCTGCACCAAAAGCCGTTTCTGGGCGCTCATCACCTGGAGGGGCATATCTACGCTTCTTACTTAAGCGAGCCGGACCTTCAGCCGCCGTTTCTCTGTTTGCTCGTGTCAGGTGGGCACACAAGCCTAATTCATGTGAAAGACTGCGGACACTATGAAACGCTGGGGCAGACCCGCGACGATGCCGCCGGAGAAGCGTTTGATAAAGTAGCGCGGTTGCTCGATTTGGGCTATCCGGGTGGTCCCGTGATCGATCGCCTCGCCAAAGCAGGAAACCCCGCCGCGTTTGCCCTGCCCGAAGGCAAAATCTCTTTGCCCGAAGGCGGCTATCACCCTTATGATTCCAGCTTTAGCGGCTTAAAAACTGCCGTGCTGCGCCTGACCCAAACCGTTTCACCAACTGCTCTCTCTGTGCCTGATCTGGCTGCTAGCTTTCAGGCGGCGGTTGCTAAAGCCTTAACCAAAAGAACGATCGCTTGCGCGTTGGACAATGGGCTGAAAACGATCGCAGTTGGCGGAGGCGTTGCGGCGAATAGCGGTTTGCGCCATCACCTGCAATCGGCAGCGGAGGAACATGGTCTGCGTGTGTTGTTTCCACCCCTCAAATTTTGTACCGACAACGCAGCGATGATTGCTTGTGCGGCTGCCGAGCATCTCGATCGTGGTCACGTTTCCCCACTAACGCTAGGTGTTCAATCCCGGCTGTCGCTGGGGGCGGTAATGGATTTGTATAACGAAGCAAGCTAAGCCGAGTACTTTTCTAAAACTGCCCGAATTTCAGCAACCGTCACATCGGGCTGCTCAATCATGGCGAGATGACCGCAATCTGAAATTTCGCTGACATTGTGACCGCAAAACTCAAAAGAGGGATGAAAGCTTGCCAGATGGCGGACGTATTTCGGCTCCATCACCGTGTCTTTTTGTCCGGTAATAAAATGAACAGGCTGCTGAAGCTGAGCAACTACCTGGGGAAGCTGATGGACTTCGGCTTCGGTCGTCGAGTCGAGCAAGCTCCTGAGGGCAGCTTCTGCATTGGCTACCAGCAGGTCTTGCAGACGTTGCTTAGCCCACCGTCGGGCGATCGGACGATAAACATTAATTCGGGTCAGAAGCAGGTCGAGAAACGGCAGATAGGACAACCAGCGCGGACGAAACTTGACTAACTGTTCTCCCGCCAGGCGAAACCGCTCAAACTCTTCCTTCAGATAAATCCCGCCCCCTGCGTTCACGCAAACCACACCCTCGATTGTGTCAGGCGCGAGATGGGCTGCCCATAGTGCGATACTGCCACCCAACGAATGACCCACAATCCAGGCTTTTTTAATTTGCAGTTCCGCCAGCAGGTGAACGAGATCCTGAGCATAGGCAGCAGGGGTATAGCGATTTGAGCTTATCTCAGCCTGATCAGCCGCTGTCTGATCGGGTAGGGAAACCGGGACAGAACCGCTTGCCCCACTGCTTGCCTCACGATTTAATGTTGGGTGATCAATCGCTACTGAAGTGGGACTTGCCACACTAACGGCTGTTTTTTGAACCACGGTTTCAGGCACGGGTTCGGTTAAATCGAGTTCGGTTAAATTTTGAGGCAAGGCTTGGGCAGCAGGCGCGCTGTTAGGAAAATTTTGAGAATGACCGAAACCTCGCAGGTCATAAGCAAGGCATTGATAGTTTCCTGCTAGCTGCTCAATCACAGGCTGCCAATAAGCCCGGCTCAGTAGCCAACCATGCACAAACACCACAATTGGCATATCGGTGGGTGCATCGGTGGGCGCAAATAGCTCGTAGGCATGGGGAAACCCTAGAACATCAACAGTTTTGACCATACGATCGCAGTATCAATTGCCTTTTAGCACAGCAAACTGCCCAGAGCGATAACGCAGTCCGGCTTCGATTTGCTCTTCTGTCTCTATCATAGGTTTGCTGGGAGCCTGTTTCCAAGTTTTAGCTTCCCGCTCAAGTCAGAAATTACAGAAAGGAAGAGCGTTAATGCGGCGATCAGGAACCGAATACGCGGCTCGTCGGGTACGAACGATCGCGGTTTAAGCCTCCTCAGCCTGCCCGGAAGCTTTTGTCGAATCGACACTTGCCTTATAAGCTGCCCAGCCGCCCAAATGGGAAATATCGGGCCAACTGTACTGTTCAACAAGTTCATGGGGGTAAAGCATTGCCGTTACCACTGCTCCGCTCTCCAGCACAACATCGCCGGGATACATATTGGGCGGTTCGGTAGAAACCAGGTATTCATATTGCTCGGAGCTAAGTTCGTAAAGCTCCCCCGGTATAGAGATGCCTCCCTCTGCTACCTGATAAATGGCAGGATGCCAGCCGTTTTGTGCTGCATGAAGGCGATACAGGGGTTGAGTCTTCGCTTCACGGACGAAACGAGCAGACTGTAGATTTTGATGGTCTGGCTGTCCCCGCAGGGCAGAACCGCAAATGAAGACCTGTTTCGGCTCGGAGCTAGGTTGGGTCATGGATGGTTCAAAAACTGCTGATAAGCGTTGCAGCATTTAACCTAAACCGATCGCCTACCCTCTGGCAAGAACTAAATCGAAAGCGTTTTCCCAGGAGTGAGGGGCGAAAAACGGTTGTCTGAAGCCCGTTTCATCACGCTGCTTCTGCCTTCTCGCAGCACACGCAGAGGATAACTTCTCTCTTTCGATTTTGGCTGCAAATTTGTCTTATCCCCCAGGGGAGAGGCAGCATTCAAGCAACTTGTTTATCGTTATCACTTGAAAGGTGATTAACAAAAAATAAACACAAAAAACAATGGACAACATTCAAGACTTGATTGTAAAGGCAAAAGATAACCTGCCCGATGTTACCCCCACGCCCCCAGAATTTCATTCCCAAGCCACCGCTTATGAGCTGAAGTCTCGTTTAGAGTGGGGAGAGCCGGGTCTGACAATTCTGGACGTGCGGGACCACGACGCATTCAACGATTGCCGTATCTTGGGCGCAATGACAATGCCGATGGATAAAGTACCAGGATTGGCAGAATCAACCATCCGCAAAGAGCGGGATCTTTATGTTTATGGCAATGACGATGAGCAAAGCGCACAAGCGGCTCAACTGCTCCGTCAGGCAGGGTTCCAGCATGTTGCGGAACTAAAGGGCGGACTTAAGGCATGGCGCGAAATCGAAGGTTCGATTGAAGGAGTTGCATCAAACGAGTCTCCGGGTCCGGGTGCTTACAATGTGGTCGAGCGGCTGAAAGATTTCGCTCAGGAAAAGGCACACGAAAAGCCGATGCAATAATTGCTAAAAGCGCATTCCTGTCGCGGAGAAGGTTTGACTCGAAGTAATCTCATGATGTTGAGTACGCTTCTGGTCAAACTTTCTTTTAAGGCATATTCATTCAATTGATTCTCAATTTATTGATTGGTTGAGTTCTCATTCACCTGTGAGAGGCACGATCGCGTGTCTCTTTTTTTGCTCTGTCTTGTATGGTGTGTCCTGTCCTGCACCGAAGCTCTGCAAAGAAGGATTTTTGAAAAGTTGTAAGTTGTCGATGTTGCCCTGAATTTCCCATGCCTAAATCCCTGATTAAGGGGGGACTGTGATTAAGGGGAACTGTGACAACCGGAACCAAGCGAGGTTCTGCCAGAATGGCTACGGTGGACGAATTACGGCTCTGTAAGCAAAACGAGCTTGCCCATGAGCGAACCCATTTCCAGTAATCGATGGGCGGCAGCGGCTTCTGCAAGCGGAAACGTTCGATTCAGGTAAATCATGAGGTCCTTCTGGTCGATCAGGTGGGCACACTGCCGCAAAATTTTTGCCTGATCTTGCTGCGCCTGGGTCATGCCCCTCAGCATGGGGGTTAGCATCAGTTCGTAGCTCACGCGCAAATTTCGATCGCGAGCTGTTTTCCAATCGGTCTGAGAATCAGGGGCGAGAATTGTTACCACGTCTCCATAAACCGCAGTTTGGGCAAAGCTTTGAGACAGCACTTGACCGCCGATCGTATCAAAGGCTAAATCCACGCCTTCGCCGTTTGTCCAATTCAGCACTGCCTCGATTGAGTCAGTCTCCCGGTAAAAAATGACGTGATCTGCTCCAAGCTGCCGCACAAACTTTGCCTTTTCCGGCGTGCTGACCGTGGTACAAACTGTTGCCCCTGCCAGCTTTGCCAGTTGAATTGCCACATGACCTACACCTCCCGCCCCCGCATGGATCAAAACCTTGCGCCCTGCTTCCAACCGCGCCCGATCGTATAATGCTTCCCATGCTGTAATCAGCACCAGGGGAGCCGCTGCTGCCTCTGTAAAGCCGATCGAGCTGGGTTTTAGCGCGGCAAATCGCTCATCGACGATCGCAAATTCCGCATAGTTGCCAGGATGCCCTCCTAAGCCACCGTTGCAAAAATACACTTCATCGCCTACGCGAAACTGCTGTACACCAGAGCCAACTGCCTCGACAACTCCTGCTCCATCACAACCCAGAATGGCGGGCATTTGCTCTGGGTAGAAAGTGCCGCGCTGCCGCAGTTTGGTGTCGATCGGGTTGATGCCTGCTGCCTTGAGACGAATTAGCAGTTCCCGCGCTTGCCGAATTTGTGGCGGTGGTACGTCGTGTACCTGCAAGACTTCGGGACTACCAGGGGAAGTCATTAGAATGGCTTTCACAGCTTGTTTCTTACTCGTCCATTTCAGGATAACGGAGCCATTTTAGGTTTAGAGGAGTCCAATACAAATTTTTTGATGACGAATTTGTAATAAAACGAAGCTCTATTCAGTCTATTCGGTCAACAGATGAGATCTGAGTTGGGTCAAAATTGCTTGCGCTCGCGTCCAGAGAATTGAACCACCTGCTGCTGGCTCGACCGTATGCGAAGCTGTTGGTAAACGACGAGCCAAGGTCGTCCCAGAATCTGGGGAGTGAACGGTGCTGGTGTCTAAACCACCGTACCAAAGGTCTACGGGAATTTTAATCTCCTCTAGCTTCATCGTCCAGGGGCTGAGCGCATTGACCAGATCCCGTACATAACCTTGTGTTCCCTGTGCAAATCCCCCTTGCAAACAATGCTGATATGCTCTGCCAAATGAGTCACTGAGATAAAGCGATCGATCGCACGCTGCACTCATTTCAATAATGAGATGCCATAACCCTTCTGGAGTTGCGATTTGCGAAAAGTATTGCTCAAATGCTGCTGCATCCTGTTCAATTTCCGCAATCATTCGCGAAACATCAGAATGCAAAAGCGGTCTGATTTGGGGATGGGTTAGCTCATCCTGCCCTGATACGATCGCGATTGCCTCGACTAGCCCTGCTCCTGCCAGCGCAAATGCAAAAGGTGCGCCTTGAGAAAATCCTACGGCGGTAACGTTCATGAGGTGATGTGCCTCAATCAATTCCTGGATATCTGAAACCCACGACGATAGTGTTTTGGTGGGGTGAGCATCGGATGCACCTAAACCAGGACGATCAATGGCAATAAGTTTTAAACCAAGCTCTAGGAGATAATTTGTGCCAAATCCCAGTGATCCGCTCATCCCAGCTCCGGTGCAGAATAAGACAGGCAATCCTTCAGTCGCTCCCCATTCCGACCAGGCTAGTACACGACCATCGCGAAGCTGCATTCCGGTTTGCCGATCGGGAGGTGTAATCAATACGTTCATAACATTTACCCATACTTAGCGATATCAAACAGAAAGGTTATCTCATCGCTTTGTGTCGATCGTTCACGTTTAGCAGGGAAATTTGTCCTTAGACGCAATCAGGGCAGAGCGGCGAACCAACTCTACCCCGGTAGCGTGATCTGAAGCGAATTGGGAAAATTCTTGAACGTCAACGATGCGAAGCAGCTCCCCCTGTGGGGTAATCGAGACTGTGAAGACTGAGGGGAACCATCTCGCCGCTGGTCGTAAGTCCCAAAAGCATTGGCTCCTGGGGTTTAATGAATTGACCCGTGAGGGCACATCGTTCTTCCTGAGTGGCTTGCGCCTGCACTGTGATGCGAATGTCCGATCGCGATAAGACAGGCTGAGCATCGCCGGACTTCTGATGCACATAGTTCCACAAAATGTCGCGGATGAGGGCTTGATAACCCTGGTTGCCGGATAGTTCTTTCAGTTTGTCTTTCAGTTCGCGCTCTAGCCGAATGCTCGTCACTTCCATTTCTGTCGTTGCGGTGCGATTCAGCGTGTACATGCTTTTCTTCTCCAATTATGTAGACATCATCGTAATACAAGTGTAGTATGTTATCTGAAAGATGCAAGTTTTCCTCCTGCGAGGTTTAGCCATGATGAACGCATTGCTCTCGATCGCTCTGGTTCAGTCGCTCGTTTTCGCGGCAGAGATGCGGCTAGCTCTGCGTGGCGACGATTTCGATCGTGAATTTAATCATGGCGAGAACCTGGACGCACAGTATTGGCTCTATCCACTGTTCCTATCGGGGCTGCCCCTGCTGCGACTGCGACTCGCACTACGATTTGCACCACTATTTTTTACCCGATTTGAAGCAGGACTGCTGGAACAGCCAGAAAGTCATTTATTCAGGCAAAGCGGGAGGGCAAGATGGCAGTTATTTGCTGGATCAACACCCTGTTAAATCCTCAATCTGAGTTTTAATCCCCCGCTTCTTACGGATTTTTGGAGGCGGGGCTTGTTGCTGTCTAAATCGATTGCACTCATCAGTTGCCTCAATACCCCCCCATATCAATTCACTCAATCCAGTAAACCCGCAATTCCGAGTTACGAATTACGAATTGGTATTCCGTCTCCAGTTCTGCTGCAATTTCGATCTGCAATTTCGATCTGCAATTTCGCTGCTGAAGTTTTTGCTGAACTCTTGAACTGCCCCGGAGTCTTTTGGTCATGCTGAAATTGACCTATACCGAAACAGGATTGTACCTGGAACTTGTGCCGGAATCGATCGAGGAATGGCTACACCTGCGGCTGACGCTCTCCCTGCGAACCAGCCAGTGCTTTCACCTAGAGCCAGGAGCCGCCTCATTTCTGCTGCCCGCCAACCTGCAAGGATTAATCCGCTTGCATCGCCTGATCCACCGCACCGAGCAAGAAATTACTATCACGCCTGCTGACCATCGATCGGTCGAAATCAGCCTGCGGGGAATCTGGATTGCGTCTATAGCTCACGAAGCCGAAGGCGTTTTTGTGATAGCGATCGATCGGGCGATTGAATCGTTGTTGTTTGAACTATGGCAAATGTCAGAAATGGAAATCTCTCCGCTCAAATATTGAGAGGGATTTGAATCGTAGTTTTGTCTTGAATTTCTTTGATTGTCTACTGTGGAGGTGGCTTGAACTTTAGAAGTTAGAAATTTTAATTGATTAAGGGATTGTTTGAGAAATCTTAAAGGTTCTATATCGTTCTCTAAATCCCCTGGCTTTCGGGGGACTTTGAGAATCCTGAGGAGGGCTACGTTTCCCAGGGTTAGGGGGTTAGGGAGTGGTTCGCCTGATGAATGTTACTTCTCAAACATCCCTAACATTGATTAGATGCAAATCGCTCGTTTTCCCTAATGGCTGTTAGTATCTGTTCGTAGGCAATGTCTCCTACTTTCATCGGAAGTAATGCGTTTATTTCCTGGAAGTAGGACATTCAAGATGAAAGGTTTAATTCAGCGATCGCAATCTGCCGAAAAGTCAAATCATGCTTATATCAGCAGAGCCTTAACCCAGGAAGAATTTCCGCTTGCCCAAAGGCTAGTTTATCAAGTTTTTGTTGAGGAGATGGGTTGGGTTCCTGAGGTAAACAATCCCTCTGGAATTCGGTTTGGAACCTGGCAGAATGATCTAATTTTTGTGGATGACTATGACTCAGCTTCTCAGTGGTTTGGCACGTTTCATCACGATCGCCTGATTGCCTGCTGGCGGTTTTGTACTCCGTTAGACGATCGCTTTGAGCTAGAACGCTATCATGCAATTCCAGCTCTTCTAAAACAATCAAATAATCTAGAAGTGACCCGATTAGTCATTCATCCTCGCTATCGTCATACTTCAAGGATTTTGCTCCACCTTGCTCGTTCAACCTATCAGCAAATCTGCCAAACCTTTGACTATGTGTTGACGGCAGTTGCCTTTCCTGATCCCGGTAACCTTTATCTCAAATTGGGACTCAAAAAATTAGATTTACCCTCTTTCAAATATTCACCGTCTGATGTTTCCGAAGTTTCGCTGATCACGCTTGATTTAAAAGATAAGACCACATTAGTAAGTGGTCATTCTGATATTTATCAGTCCGATCGGTCGCACTCCTTAAACTGATCAAACTGATCTCCCTGTACTTTTCCAGGAGAAACCAATGCTAACCTTAACTGCTCGCCCCTATACTGGTCAGGCTGACCTTCAGCCCTTGACAAATTTGATTAACCAGTGCGAAGCCGCCGATCGCGAAGAGGAATTTTCCACGATCGAAGAAGTTAAGCAAGAGCTTGGTTCTCCTGGCTTCGACCCAAGGCGAGATATGCGCCTCTGGGAGGAATCAGGAGAAATTCTGGCAGTGGCTCAGATCTGGCTTCCCCAAGCAGACGATCCAAACCTGAGCGGCTACCTCTGTCTCTATGTGCATCCCGATCGTCGCTATCAGGGATTGGAGCCAGAAATGATCGCCTGGGCAGAAGCGCGAATGCGGCAGGTAGGGCAGATCCGCCAGCAGGAGTCGATTTTGC
This sequence comes from Leptolyngbya sp. GB1-A1, assembly GCF_039962475.1. NCBI lineage: Bacteria > Bacillati > Cyanobacteriota > Cyanophyceae > Leptolyngbyales > Leptolyngbyaceae > Leptolyngbya > Leptolyngbya sp. GB1-A1. Next base: position 126,909 of record NZ_JAMPLI010000003.1, read on the forward strand.
GATGCGGCAGCCAGGATATTTTTCACGATCGCATTGCGATTATCGAAACAGCTGGTTTTGTGCTGGAGCGGCAGTTCTTCACCATGCGGCGATCGTTGCTTGATCCCATTCCCGATCCGGTTTTTCCTGTCGGATATCAACTATTGGACGGGTGCGATGAGCTAGACGAGGCCGCTTCCGTGGAGCTGTACAACCAGACCTTTATCGACCACTGGAATTTTCATCCTTTAACGATCGAACAGTTGCAGCACTGGTTAGCAGAGCCAAACTATCGTCCTGAACTGGATCTCGTTGCCGTTGCCCCTGACGGAACCTATGCGGGCTTCTGCTTCTGCTCGTCTCAGTCCGAAGCGAACAAACACCAGCCACAGCCAATTAGCTGGGTTAACGCTCTGGGAACGCGGCGCGGCTTTCGCCGGATGGGGTTAGGACGTGCCCTGCTTCTTGCCGGACTGCATCGCTTGCGATCGATCGAAATGGAAATCGCTCATCTGGGCGTGGATCTAAACAACCCCAATCAGGCACTTTCGCTCTATGAGTCGATTGGCTTTGAACCAATTAAAACCTGGCTGACTTACAGCAAGGCGATTACCTAATTCTCAAACCTTTTCTCGATAAGACTAGAAACTAGAAGACGGCTCAAGCCGCTGCAGCGTGACTACAAACAAAGTCAGCAAACCGCTTCATCAAATCCGGGTTTCGCCAGCCCTTGCTGGTTTCCTGCATCATAATCTCCAGTGATTCTTGGGGACTAAAAGCGGGTTTGTAAGGGCGCTCATGCGTCAACGCGTCATAGATATCAATGAGTTGAAACACCTGCGCCAGAAAAGGAATCTCATCACCCCTTAACCGATCGGGATAGCCTGACCCGTCCCAGCGTTCATGATGATGGCGAATGATTGGCGTTACGCCCCGCATCGTCTGCAGCGGCTGGCAAATTTGCTCACCAATTAAAACGTGCTGTCGCATAATTTCCCATTCGGCGTCACTGAGCTTGCCAGCCTTCAGCAAGACTGCATCAGGAATACCGACTTTGCCAATGTCGTGCAGATAGGCTCCCCACGACAAGTCGCGCACTTCGTTGCGAGGAAGCCGCAAAAACTCACCAAAGGCTTTACCCTGCTGCACCAGTCGCTCGCAGTGGTCGCCCGTGTTAGGGTCGCGACTCTCGATCGTCCGGGCGATCGAAAACAGCACTTTTCCCGCATGATCCAGGTCTTCGTTGAGGCGTTTTTGATGAATCAGCGACTTCACTCGTGCAGATAGCTCTAGCTGATCAAAGGGTTTGGAGAGGAAATCATCTCCGCCTGCTTCAATACCTCGAAGCCGGGCGCGTCGATCGTTCAGAGCCGTCACAAAAATTACGGGGGTTAAGCGTGTATGCTCATCTTGCTTAAGCTGTCGGCACACTTCGTAGCCGTCCATTCCCGGCATCATCACGTCTAGGAGGATTAAATCGGGATTGGCTCCTGCAAGGCAATTGAGAGCAGCTTGCCCATTTTCAGCTTCTAAAACCTCGTAGCCTTCAACTGAGAGTAATGCAACCGCAGTCGTTCTGCTGGAGGGGTGATCGTCAACAACCAGAATCTTGGGTCTATCTGAATCGAAGCGGTTCACAGGAATGTCTCACTTACGAATATAAACAGTGAAGAGTGAGGGTAGACAACTTCTTCAGCGTTCTGAAACGCGAGTTGGTGCTGCACAAAATTTCTCTTAGCGTTTAGCGGCTTTAACTTTTGTATCTTCACCAGTATGTTCAATCAGGATAGGTAGAGGATCAGGTTTTTTACTGATATCGCAGTACCTCATGGACACCGTCAATCGGCATAACACTGAATCTCGTCTAATATCGATTCACATTGAGGATGATAGTCGTCGATTCAAGCCTACCTTTCCAAAAAACAAAAACTAATTCTCGCCTAACCTGTAGCTGAGGCAATCAGGCTGAACTAATTCGACGCAGACAAAACAAAATCAGGACAAAACGAAATCAGAACAAAGCAAACGATACTGCAGAAGCAGTTTAAGTCTTAAACCTATCAGATAAATTCTATCAAATAAGTAATTAACACTCCAACCGCTAAAGCCCGTTAGACTCCTGAGAGCAATAAATCTGCGTCAACCTTTGCATTTCTATTTCCCTCGCTGAGAGTACACAAGCAATCCTCAAACTAAACCTTCGTAACAGGCTGCTCCATGTCGAGCTTTATTGATAAAAGGGATGCAGAGTAGCTCTCCTTAAGCTTTGAAGTACCCTTTTAGAGTACCCTTCTAAGTACACTTCAACCAAACTGAAAACCCCTCAGATCAACGGACTCGGAGGGGCGATGTAAAACTTTTGAGGCTGATCAAACAACCTTATCAGACCAAAATTGGCGATCGTCCCAGAAGCAAGCTTAGAAGAAAGCAGGCTGATGACGGAGCAGGCTGAGGAATTCTTCGCGGGTCTTTGAATCTTCCTGAAAAACACCCAGCATCGCGCTTGTCACCGTCCAGGAACCGGGTTTTTGCACACCGCGCATCGACATGCACATATGAGTCGCTTCCATTACGATCGCTACGCCTTTGGGTTCGAGGATTTCCTGCACTGCTTCTGCGACCTGGCGCGTTAGACGCTCCTGCACCTGAAGCCGCCGCGAATACATTTCGACAATGCGGGCAAGCTTGCTCAGACCAACGACTTTCTGGTTTGGAATATAGGCAACGTGCGCTCTGCCCATAAACGGCAGCATATGGTGTTCGCACAGGCTAAAGAAATTAATGTCGCGCACCAGCACCATCTCATTGTGCCCTTCGTCAAAGATGGCTCCGTTCACCAGTTCTTCGAGCGATTGCTGGTAGCCGCTGGTGAGAAACCGCATTGCCTCAGCCACCCGCTTTGGCGTTTTCAGCAATCCTTCGCGCTCTGGGTCTTCGCCAACGCTGACCAGCATATCGTGCACCGCTGCCATCATTGTTTCTTGAGCACTTTCTGGGATCGGATACAGCTTTGCCTCTTCACCAGAGCGAGTGGTGCGATCGGGACGAGTCGTGACGCGAGTGACATTGTTAGCCGAATCCGCCACCGTTGAATCTTTTGCTTGGGGAGAGGGACCGCCGTTGAAACCGTTAGAAGAAGCAATAGTCATAGTTCAGTAAGGGTAGATCTCAGAATCAAATTAGATGTCAGAAACAAATCAAAAGGGGTGAAAGAGGTTTTACAAAGCTCCGCCACTGGGCATGACGGTGAGTTCCTCCACCACTGCACCGGGCGGCAGTAGGGCAGCATGCAGAATGGTTTGCGCCACCACATCGGGCGTGAGCATTTGGGTGCGATCGAAATCTGCCTGTACCGTCTCTGTATCCCAAATCGGCGTGTTGGTTGAACCTGGACAAACCGTGACGACCCGAAGCCCATTTGCCCGCTCTTCTGCCGCCAGGATTTTAGAGAGGGAAATCAGTCCCGCTTTGCTGACGCTGTATGCGCCCCATCCGGGAAACGCCTGATAGCCAGCGATCGATGCCACATTGATCACCATGCCCCCCCGACGCTGTCGCATTCCGGGCAGAATGGCTTGAATGCACTGGAACACGCTCGTCAAATTCAGGTTGATCACCTGCTGCCAGTCCGATAGAGGGGTATCGATCAGGTTTCCCGTATAGCCCATTCCAGCATTGTTAACCAGAATATCGATCGGCGTTTTGTGATCGATCGCTTCAAACTGAGCTTTAATCGAATCAATCGCTGCCAGATCGATCGAATAAGCGTCAGCCTGAACGCCCAGCTGAGTGACCTCATGGGCAACTGCATCTAAGGGACTCTGGGAGCGACTTACAAGCACCAGATCAATTCCGGCTTTGGCAAATAAAAGCGCAGTTGCTCTGCCAATGCCACTACTTGCGCCCGTGATTAAAGCACGTTGATGGGCACGTTCAGGAATTTGAGCGGTCATGAAATTTTCCAAATACTTGCAGAAGGAGCGAGCGAAAAATACCTGCTAGAGAAATATCTAGCGAAGCCGTGGCGGATAAACCCATTTTGGAGAAGAATCGGTTAACCCCAAGTCAGATGCGCTTATGCAAAAAGCCGATTGCCTTGAAAAAGCAGGTTCACAGATGGAACATTGAATCTGGGAGCTGGAAGAAGTACAGTGCTGCGCCAGAAATGGACGGGGGACAGAGACTAAACTGATAAAAGATCAAAGAGGTGCAGGCAGATCGCGATACTGCCTATCCTCCTAAGTTTGAACCAGTTAACCTGCGTCAGCAGCAAGGTTTTATGTAAACAAATGTTACATAAAAATTATAGCATTGGCGGTCGGGTGTTCGCAGATCGATCATCACTTTTCCTATGAATTCCTTCCGCAGGTAGGTGACTTTGAACGTTCATCGTTGATCTTAGACGATTCTTGCAGTGCAATTCCAGGTCGAGCAACTTTCGTCCGATAAATTTCCTGATATGTTTCACAGTTTTGCCTCAGCTAAGTGCTAGAACAAGGCTCAGGAATTGTGCTAACTCAGGTTGAGCATTGATCGCATTAGACAAATTAAGCCGATTCCTGAAATTGACCAATTTGGCGAAACTTTTGATAGCGGAGTTCACGTCGCTGATGCGGGGTCATTTGGCTTAGTGTTTGGAGATTATCCAGCAGAGCATGCTTCAGTGTGGCAGCGGCAGCAAGCGGGGCAGAATGCGCTCCCCCGATCGGTTCCGGCAAAATTACATCTAGAATGCCGAGTGCCTTCAGATCTGCTGCGGTAATCTTCAACGCTTCAGCTGCTTGGGGAGCTTTGCTGGCATCTTTCCAGAGAATCGCCGCGCAGGCTTCAGGACTGGCAACGGTATAGACCGAATGCTCAAACATCATGAGCCGATCGCCCACGCCAATGCCCAGCGCACCGCCTGATCCGCCTTCGCCAATCACTGTACAAACGATCGGTACTTCCAGGCGAAACATTTCTCGCAAATTGACGGCGATCGCTTCTCCCTGTCCCAGCCGTTCCGCTTCTAAGCCTGCATAAGCTCCAGGCGTATCGATAAAAGTAATAATCGGCATTCCAAATCGATTGGCGTGATCCATCAGGCGCAGTGCTTTGCGGTAGCCGCCTGGAGACGCCATGCCAAAGTTGCGGCTGACGTTATCTTTGGTGTCACGCCCTTTCTGGTGTCCCAGCATCACTACCGGACGACCTTCTAAGCGAGCAATGCCGCCTACCAGTGCGCGATCGTCGCTGCCTGTGGTTCGATCGCCATGTAGCTCCATCCACTCATCGCTGATTGCCTGAATGTAGTCCAGCGTACTGGGACGACGGGGATGACGTGCCACCTGAAGCCGCTGGGCGGGAGTTAGACTGCTAAAAATTTCCTGCCGAAGCTGCACCGCTCGTGCCTCAAGCTGAAGAATCTGATCAGACACATCGACATCATTTTCTTCTGCCAGTTCCCGAATCTGGGCAATTCGTGCGTCCAGTTCTACCAGGGGCTTTTCAAAATCGAGCAGGATGGGTTTGCGATCGGTGCTGACCATGTGAGGGAGAGGGGTGAAGGGGTGGGAAGATAGGGGGGTGAGAGGATAAGGGGCACTTCAGGAGGGAGTGCTTGCTAGAGCTTAGGGGAAGTTTTGCTGGAAATCTCTAAACAATAGTTTACCTTACGGTTCGCACCCTTCACGGCTCCAGTTTCAGTCGTTTGCCTCATGGTTTATTCAAGCGGCGTAGCTCTTTGAAGGCGCGATCGTCCAAGTGTGTAAAGCTAATGGAACGATAAGATCAAAACTGTTCATTCCCGATGGTTCAATTATGACGGCGGCGGTTGCACTCCATAGTGTTTATAAGGTCTACAACAACGTTCAGGTGGTGAACGATTTGTCTTTGACGATCGCACCTGGCGAAATTTTCGGCTTGCTCGGCCCCAACGGAGCCGGGAAGTCCACGACGATTCGGATGCTGACCACCCTGACGCAGCCCACTCAAGGCGATATTGTGGTGGCGGGCTATGATGTGGTGCGGCAGCCCTTTGGCGTGAAGAAACAGATTGGCGTGGTGCTGCAACAGCTCAGCGTTGATCAAGATTTGACCGTCTGGGAAAACATGGAATTTCATGCGCGCATGCACCATTTGTCTCCGGCAAAACGCAGGCAGGAAATCAGCCGCTGGCTGGACTACGTGGAGTTAGCCGATCGCCGTGATGCGATGGTAAAAACGCTATCAGGTGGAATGAAGCGCAGACTGCAAATTGCCAGGGCACTGCTGCACGAGCCGCAAATTTTATTTCTGGATGAACCCACGGTTGGACTCGACCCGCAAACGCGCCGCCGTCTCTGGGAAATCATCAAAGGACTAAATCAGCAGGGCATGACAATGCTGCTCACCACGCACTATATGGAGGAAGTCGAGTATTTGTGCGATCGCATTGGCATTATGGACAGCGGCAAGCTGATCGAGCTGGGTACGTTAGAAGAACTGCGACAGCGACACGGGGAAGGACTGGTGATGAAGCAAAATGGCGATCGCTGGGACTATCAGTTTTTCCCGACGCTGGACGAAGCGAAAACTTATCTAGAACACCAGCCCGACAAAACAGGGATGATGATTCGCCCCTCTAACCTGGAAGACATCTTCGTCGAACTCACCGGACGCAATCTCGACTAATTCACCACTCAAAAAACTAGCCATCCTCTCTTTATCTTTTACCTTCCGAGTCAGTTTTGGTCAGGGCACAATTTCTTTTGCTCATTTATCCCTTCACCCCACCCCTTCCTATCCCCTCACTCACCCTCTTGCCAGAATCCGCTATACTCATCAGGCAAAATCTGTTTCTCCTTGCGCCAGAATGCCTCGCCTTGCCGCACAAATAGAAGCGATTCTCTACCTGAAAGCTCAACCCCTAACGATTGCCAAAATCGCAGAATATTCTGGGTGCGATCGAGCACAGATCCAGGAAGGCATGATTGAGCTAATGGCGGACTACGCCCATCGAGACAGTGCGCTGGAAGTGGTTGAAACGCCAGACGGATACTGTCTTCAGCTCCGGGAAGCTTATCAAGGTTTGGTGCAAACGCTGATTCCGGTTGATTTAGGGCGGGGGGCACTGCGAACCCTGGCGGCGATCGCCCTCAAAGGTTCTATCAGTCAGCCCGATTTGGTCGAACTGCGAGGTTCAGGTGCTTATCAGCACGTTCAGGAATTAGTGGAGCTGGGCTTTGTGCGGAAGTGGAGACAGTCCGACGGCAGATCTTATTGGCTTCAAGTCACGGACAAGTTTTATCAGTATTTTCAGGTCGACCAGTTGCCCCCGCTCTCCGACTCTCTTTGATTCTTGGCTCCCTCTGCTTCCGGCCCCTTCTGCTTCCGGCCCCTCTCCAGATCCGTATTTCTTCCGGCAGGACTTAGCAAATCGAAAATGCTACCTTAAGACTACTAGGCACAGGAGCAGGTAACAATGGCACAATAGATCGACAAGACCGCAATAAATGTTCAAACAGTTGTAACTTAAAATTGAGGCTTGCTATGGTGTTTAACCCTGACGATTTTGAGTTCTTCGGTAGTGATACTGGAGAGGGTCAGGCGAATCAACTGTTGAAGTACCTTCAGCACCAATCTCCTGAGGTTCTGGCGCGAGTCGCTCGATCGGTTAGCCCAGAAATTAAGCAGATTATTTCTCAAAACGTCCAGGGCTTGGTTGGCGTTCTGCCTTCGGAAGCCTTCAACGTGCAGGTCACAACCGATCGCGACAACCTCGCAGGTCTGCTGGCATCGGCAATGATGACTGGGTACTTCCTGCGGCGTATGGAACAGCGCATGGAGCTAGAAGCCAGCATCAAAGGCTCAATTTCGATGGGACTTGACCTCGAAGACTAAGGCAAGACCCAATTTTCATGGGTTCGGAAAGGCGATCGGGCGAACCTGAATAGTTTTTGTTTCATTGCCACGCTTGACCTCAACCGAGACAGAGCCGCCGACTTGACTGGTCTCGATTTGTTGCTGCACGTCTGAAGATGTGGCAACGGGTACATTGTTCACTTTAAGGATCACGTCGCCCGGACGGATTCCTGCTGTCTCAGCAGGGGCGCTTTTCACGACCTGAATAATCATAACGCCCTGCGTATCGCTAATTTTTAGATTGAGTTCTGGGTCTTCGTTAATCCGATCGCGTAGATCTGATGTGAGATCCACCATTTGAATCCCCAAATAGGGGTGCTGAGCCTGTCCTTTGTCAAATAGCTGCTGAGCAATGCGCCAGCCTGTTTCGATCGGAATTGCAAACCCCAAGCCCTGCGCGTTTGCTCGAATTGCAGTATTGATGCCAATTACTTCGCCGCGATCGTTGAGCAAGGGTCCGCCAGAATTACCCGGATTGATTGCCGCATCAGTCTGAATAAATCGAACGCGCCGATCGGGAATGCCCACTTGAGAACTCGATCGCCCCGTTGCGCTGATAATGCCTGCTGTCACCGTATTGTCTAAACCCAGCGGGTTGCCAATGGCGATCGCCCACTGTCCCGGAATCAGGGTTTCTGACTTGCCCAGCGTCACCGTAGGTAGGCTTGCCGCATTGATTTTAATGGCTGCAACGTCAGTGACCGGATCGATGCCCACCACTTTGCCGTCAAGCGTGCGTCCGTCTTTCAGCGTGACCTTTACGGTGCTTGCCCCTTCAACCACGTGGGCATTGGTAATCACTCGCCCGTCTTGGCTGACAATAAAGCCCGACCCCGTGCCCTGTTCAATCCGATCCTGAGGCGGGATAGGAACGTCTTCGCCAAAGAATCGTTTGAAGAAGGGGTTTTGCAGCGCGTCGGGAAGCTGAGACTCGACCGATCGTTCAGAGTCAATCCGCACCACGGCAGGACCCACCTTTTGCACAGCATCGGCAATGAAGTTTTGATTGTTGCCAATCGGCAGGGGAACCTGAGCGACTGCCTGAGTTTCCTGAAACAGCACAGGTGAATGGGTTGGTGCTGGGGATGCAGCAGGTTCAGTCGGACGAGTGACCGATCGCATATAGTAGGCACTTGCCCAGCCTGCACTGCCCCCGATGGCCAGCAAGACGGCATAAAATCCCACGTTCTTCATTGACAAGCCCATATTTCGCTGTTTCGCAATCCGCACGGCTCATATTCTCCCCCAATACTAACCAGAATCGCTTGGGAATTGGTAATGGCAATTCAGCTAGCCGCAACCATAAGCAGAATTTGTCAGAATTGAGTCAAGCTTGTGTGGAAGGATAAGAAACTTTGGTGGGTGTCTTGTTTTTTAGGAATTGGTTGGCGATCGGGCGGCAATTCTCCTGGGACTGCGTCAAGCGATTACCCCTTTGGGGAACAGCGAAGCGACCGATTCCCTTTCAGGAGGAAGTGCTTCGCATTGGCTCGATCGGTATTTTTCTCACCGGGTGGCTCAGTGGGGGGGATACGTTAACTCAGCCTGTGAAAGCTCAAACCTTGACCGTTCCCACCCCTTCTGCTTCGACCTGTCCTGCACCTGCCCTATCGCAGCTCAACCGCCATCGCATCCAGTCCGGTGAAACGCTAGAGAGCATTGCTGCCCGATATAACCTGATTCCGGCGACGCTGATCGGCTTTAATCCCCGCCTGCGGAACGGCTCTGCCCCTGTCGGAACCGAAATTGTGATTCCGCCCTACAACGGCATTCGGGTTGATGTGCCTACCGGAACCAGCCTGCGCGACCTTGCCAGACGCTACAACGTGCGCCCGGATGTTTTGTTTGAAGTCAACGGCTGCCAGACTGCTCCCAGGACTGTCTTTGTGCCAGGGGTCAATTGGTCGCCTAATCCGGTTCCGACCACTGCCAATAGCCCGATCGATCGCTATCCTCTGCCATCGGTTGCGCCGATTTTGACTCGCTATGGGTGGCAGCTTAGTCCGGCAAGCGGCAGGGTGGTATTTCAGAGCGGCGTGAATTTAGAAGCGGCAGTGGGAACCCCGGTTTATGCGGCAGGATCTGGGACGATCGCCTTTGCGGGAAATCAGGCAGGCTATGGAAATCTGGTGGTGATTAATCACAGCCAGGGACTTCAAACCCGATACGCTCATCTGCAAAGGATGAATGTGCGCGTTGGTCAAACGGTTCGCGCAGGTACGACGATCGGTACGGTGGGGTATTCGAGCGGCAGCTCAGTCGGCAGCTCAGTTGGCAATTCGGGAAGCAATTCGGGGCAAAGCCAACCTTACCTCACCTTTGAAGTGCGATCGAATTCTGATTTAGGCTGGGTGGCGCAGGATCCGGGAAACTATCTGCGGCAGTTGCGATCGGGCGGAAGACGGTAATCTTCTGTAAAAAATAAAGCAACAAATCAAAAAGTAAGGTGAGCAATGCCACCCTATCCTTAAAAGCGTCCAATTAAAGAATTTCGCTAATCACTGAACTGATACATGCCGCCATTTAGATCACACAAATTAACCGCAGCATGTTCAATCGATTCGCTGTCCTCAAACACGCCCTTAATGCCGTATTCGCACTGAGTGCGATCGTCGGCGATCGTCACTATTATGCTTTTTCCTGACCCCAGGACATCAAGCCCCAGAATATCTTCCTCCCAGCTCTCCACATCGGTTGGAGACGCGTAAAATTCCATCAAGGTGTAGCTGGTAGCGTTGTTTAGCGTAAACTCACGTCTTCTGCCAGAGCACTTTTGGCACCGATCGCCACCAAGGGCAGTGCAAAAACCATTGCAGCAATTGCCTATATCTGAATTTTAGAAAGCACAGCAAATCTCCATTTGCTTAAAACGACTCTTGATTAGCTTTCCTCCAGGAGCGATTGGAGTCTGACGAAAACCGGATTCTCTCTACAAGTTCCAGGTAAAGTTTGAAACTTGAACTCTTGATCTGCTCAGCATATTTTCAGAAGAAACTTTTTTAGACCGCCTGCAAGAATGCTAGCTTTCCTTCTTGATCCCGCTCCCAGAACGATAGAGCAGCCTTGAGTTCCACGGACTTCTCGTCCTGCTCCCCTTTGCCTCCTCAATTCAATCGAGTGGGAGAAGAGGCTGCGGGATAGCGGAGGTCAGTTCAGGATGGCTACTTCGCTCTGCAATTTTTGCCGCAAAAAAGGGGCGGCTGCCCCTCGGCTTGTTATTGATTAACTGATTGTTCAATGATCTGCTGATTGATTGGTTAACCGATCGGTGTGACCGATTGCTAACCATTCGATCGTCCTACAGCGTCAACGACTGCGGATTAGTTTCGATTAGCTTTGCCAGGTCTTGCAGGAATGCGGCTGCGTGTGCGCCGTAGATAATCCGGTGATCACACGTTAGATTAACCTGCATTTGCGTCTTCATGCCAAATAGTCCATCCGATGTAGCGACCATTTGTGGACGAGAAGCCCCCACTGCCAAAATTGCTCCCTGTCCGGGTGGCAGGATGGCATCAAAGCGATCGACCCCAAACATCCCCAGATTAGAGATCGTGAAGCCGCCTGTGCTGTATTCGTCGGGCTGAAGCTGCTTTGAGCGCGAGCGATCGACCAGATCTTTCCACATCCGCGACAGCGAGTAGAGGTCAAGCTGATCGGCGTTTTGCAGCACGGGGGTAATCAGTCCACCATCGGCCATTGCCACTGCGATCGCGACGTTGATCGATGAGCGATAGTTGATACCCTGCTCGGTGTAAAAGGCAGTCATGATCGGGTGCTTTTGCAGCGTGACAGCAACCGCTTTTGCCAGCAGAGCCGTCATAGTAACGCCCTTCGATTTCACCTGCTTATAGAGCTTGTCTAAATTGTCTGTTGTGATGGTGTAGCCGACCCGGAAAACGGGCACTTGCAGGCTTGCCATCATGTTTCGCACCACAGCATTTTGCAGCGTGTTCAGCGGCACAACCTGGCCGGGCGCAGCAGGAGCGACAGGAGCGGGGGGCACGATCGAAGCTTTGGCGGCAGCGGGTGCGGGCGGAGCCATGGGTGCAGGAGCCACGGGTGCAGGAGCGACAGGTACAGGGGAAACTGGGGGAGCCGGAGGAACCGGAGCAGACGTTTTCCCGGCTGCCGCTTCGATATCTTCTGCCACAATCCGCCCATAGGGTCCGCTGCCTTGCAGTCCTGCCAGGTCGATCTTGAGTTCCTTGGCAAGTTTGCGGGCGCGGGGTGAGGCGATCGTGCGTCCGTTGCGGCTGGGCGTACCGTTGCCGTTTGCAGCTTCCAGCGGTGCAGGAGAAACTGCGGTTGCTGCTGCCATTTGCGCCGGAGCATCTGCCGTGGCTTCAGCCGGAGCAGCGTTTGCTGATCCTTGCTGTTTTGCCAGTTCGATTTCCGCTTCGGTTTCTGCAACCAGGGCGATCGCAGCTCCGACGGCGGCTGACTCTCCTGCCGGGACAACGATCGTAGCAAGGAAGCCCTCATAGAACGATTCCACGTCCATGTCTGCCTTATCTGACTCGACAATCACCACGGTTTCGCCTTTTTCGATCTTGTCGCCAGGGGATTTTACCCAGGACACAATCTTGCCTTCCGTCATCGTCGAACTGAGGGCAGGCATAAAAATTTCGTTAATCATGGCTATACGTCTCCGCGAATTTCCTCAACAATGCCGTCGCGCAGCAGCAGTTCAACCTGCATTTTGCGGATCAGGTTGTCGCCCGTTTCAACGCGGAAAAAGCCCTCAATTTGTCCGGTGCTGACTTCCTGATCCAGATCGAGCAATTGCACCTGCTGAAGTTGCTGCAAAATCTGGTTTTTCTTACCGAGCAGGTCGCTGCGCCGCTGATTGATTTGCACCTGCACGTTATTCACCTGCTGCACCACAACCGGGTCAGAAGGGTTAGTGCTTTGTCGCTGAATTTCACCGATCGTCCGCTGCCCGTCAATCTCCAATTGCTGAAGCTGACCATCTAGCTGATTGATCTGGGCTTGCAATTGCTGTTGGGTATCTTCCTTCCAGCGCGGCGTGACGACCACCTTCACATTAATAACTCGTTTTAGAAGCAGATGGGGTTTGGAGATTTCCATGAACGCAGGCTAGGAGAGTAGGTTTTTCAACAAGCTTTTACGCTAGAGCGGCTGTGCCGTCAGTCCTTCCTGTGACAACAGCCCATTGTTTATTTTCTATGAGAATGGACGCTTAGTGAAAACTTTGGGTAAAACCACCAAGCCGATCCTCTAGAAGCGCATCAATCAGGAGATGAATCACGTAATTTCTCAGGTACTTGTTGGTCAAGCCTGGTTGCCGCCGCCCGTCCTGAAAGCCCTGTCTCTTATTCTGCAATCTTAATTTTGCATTGTCCTCCACGAATGACAAGGAAGGAAGCAGGACACCGATGCGGCAGGACTTCCAGCTTGTTCTCTAGCAGAGGAACCACAAGAAGGATAAGTTTTCGTAAAGCTGTAGAAAACACCCAACCTGAATAATTTTTCAGACTGAAACCATTCCAAATTCTGATCTGCGTCCTGTTCTAAATTTCTAGTGTAAAATCGCACACCGAAGTCGTGAGACTACTGAAATCTTTTCTAGATGAGAGCTTCAAAAGGTTCTGCAGGAGCCATGAATTACGAGGGGCTGGGCTGCAACTGTACCTGAGCTGAATGAAATCTCGATGAAGTCTCTCGACAGACAAATTTAGAACCAGATACAAAGGGGTTAGTGTTTCTTCGCTACGGCTTCACAGCAGGGTGAAGTCATTTACTAAGTGTGACGTGACGTGCACTTTCAGTGGTTTCAGCCGGACTGCTGATGAGGCTAGCGTTAACCCTGTTTGAGAAGGCATTTACACCACCTCTTTGAGCTGAGAAAACAAGGCAGTCGGGAAAGTCTTAGCCATCAATATCACGACTAACTCTTAACTTTGCTTTAGTTCAGTGCAATCGCCCGGGAGCTTATGTTATGAACCACTCAATCAGCCCACTCAGCAAAGCCGCAATTATCTCAGCGATTCAAGAACTGGTGCCGCCCGGGTCGCCAGAGCTACAGGAGCCAGAAACTATCGCTACGCTACAAAGCCTAACTGCCCAGCTCATTAAGGCATACCAAGCCGATGGCATGCTGCAAGGTGATCCCTTTGCAGAAGTGTGGCAGCGCAGCATTTATCTGTATGAGGCAGAAGTGCGCGAGCGGCTAACGGGAAAAACGGTGCTGGTGACGGGGGGTGAGGGATGTGTCGGTGGAGCGTTAATTCAAAAACTGACGAGCCTGGGTGCAAAAAAGATTATTTCTGTAGACCATGCTCGCAAGGCTGGATGCTTGGTCAGCACTGAGCCGGAGCACGCGATCGCCACTGAAGTTCCGGTAGTTTACTATGTGGCTGACATTCGCAACCTGCCTGGCTTAGAAGCAATTTTTGCAGCCGAGCGTCCTGAAGTGGTGTTTCACCTGGCGGCTCAGCGGCTTCCCTGGTTGGCAGAAAAGCAAATCCGTGAAACGGTGACGACAAATATTCTCGGTTCACAAAATATCATTCAGCTCTGTGAACGATATGGCGTTAAACACTGCATTTATTCTTCAACCGGGAAGGGATCGCGATATTACACGGCCGAAGTCTACGCCGCCACCAAAAAAATGACGGAGTGGCAGTTTGCTAAGGCATCGCGAGAAGGGCATACCTGCTACGGGATGGTGCGGTTTACCCATATGCTGGACAACAGCTCGTTCTGCGAGTACTTTGACCAGAAACTTCAGCAGGATGCAATTGTCAAAGTTCATGCGCCGCACCGCTATGTGGTTGGTCAGAATGTGGGTGAAGCAGTCCATCTGCTGTTGAACGCGATCGCGCTATCGCAGCCCGATCGCCTGAAATTCTTCCTCTGTCGGAATCTGGGCTGGCCCGTCGAAACGCTCGAAGTTGCACTGCACAAAATTCTTCAGACGAGTCTTCAGTCTGGCAAAAAAATTCCGCTGTACTTTCAAGGGCTGGTCGCTGGATACGAAGAGCCGTTTTTTCGGGGTCAAGTAGATTGGAGCCAGCCTAGCGAGGTCAATACGCTGATCAATGTGATTGAGTGCCAATGGCGATCGATCGATGCCTCAGGAGACATGATTGTGTCAGAAATCGCTCCGTTTTCAGCTTCGATACTGGCAAAACATTTGCTGCTGCTGCGATCGCTAACAGACAATCTGGAAACCGCAGAAGCCGACCTGCGGCAAGGATTAGGCGACGCAATAAAAGCGATTGCCACTTCCACTTTCCAACAAGCTCCCCCTGCCCGATTGCTGAATATCTGGAAATGGGGCTTTGATCCCAGATATTGGTCGTCTGACAACAATCAAATCGATGCCTATCATCAAGACTTGCTCGATTTGCTGCTGAGCGGTCTGTTTCGACGACTCAACAAAATCGAAAATCTAACCCCCTGCGTTGATGCAATCACTCAATACATCGATCCTGAGGCACTCGAGCTGCCGTTTCGACTAGCTGCTTAGCCAATCAAGATACAGACCCACTGATGCCATGGGTGGCAATTAAACGAACATCTCGTCGATCGTCTTACGATAGCGATCGACCACCACGTTTCGGCGAATTTTGAGCGTTTGGGTTAGCATTCCGTTTTCGATCGTGAAAGGTTCCAACAGCAGGCGGAAGGGTCCGATGCGATCGTCTGCTCGATAGCCGGGGCGATTTTTGACTTCGCGGTTGAGTTCCTGCCGGAAGAGTTCCTGCACAGGTTTGCTGTCGAGATCGATTACCCCTTCTGGAGAGCTGTTTCGCATCGGTTCGCCTCCGCTTGTAGGGGATTCACTCGGAAGCTTGAGCGCGAGATTTTGATTGACTGCCCACAGATGCAGTGCGTCCAGGTTGGGCACGATCAGCGCACCCAGGACTTTTTGATCCTGTCCGACCAGCATCATCTGGTCGATATAAGGACTGCGAAGACAAACATCCTCGATCGGCTGTGGCTCAATATTCTCGCCGTTCGTGAGGACGATCGTATCTTTAGCGCGTCCGGTGATAATCAAATCGTCAAACTCTGTGACCACACCCAGATCGCCCGTGTCGAACCAGCCTTCTGAGTCGATCGCCTTTGCCGTTGCCTGGGGATTTTTGTAGTAGCCCTGCATCACCTGATGTCCACGAATGAGCACCAAGCCCTGTTGACCGATCGGCAGGATGTGGCGCGTTTCCGGATCAACAATGCGAGTTTCGGTATGGGGAAGCGGTTCTCCGTCTGCGCTGCGCAGATTGCGCCAGGGACGACGCACATGGGTAATCGGTGAAGTCTCCGTCAGCCCGTAGCCGCCCAGGATCGTAACGCCAATAATTTCGTAGAAGTCCTCCAGGTGTTCAGCGATCGATCCTCCGCCACTTACCAGGAAGTTGACTTCGCCACCCGTTGCCTCCCGAATTTTACGGTACACGAGTCGATCGCCTGCTTGATGCACGACCCAGAGAGCTGCCATTTGCAGTGAAGCTTTTAGCTTTTCTCCTATGGAAGGCTTCAGATTGTCGAGACACAAGCCCTGCACAAGGCGGCGGGCACGGATGAAGCGATCGCTTTTCTCCAGGAAAAACTTGACCAGATTTTGCTTTTTGATCGGCTGTTCGCGAAATTGCTTTTGCACGCCTTCGTAGATCGATTCCCACAGACGCGGTACCCCGACCATGTAATGGGGCTTCACATCTTTTAAGTCTTTTTTAACGGTGCGGATGCTGGTGTAGGTCTGAGTGCAGCCGTGAGACAGCACGAAATACTCAAAGGTGCGCTCGTAGCAGTGCCAGATCGGAAGAATGCTGAGGACTCGTTCGCCGGGTTGGGGCTGCGCGACCTGATAGGCTCCCATCACCTGCGACAAGAGATTGTGATGGCTGAGCATGACTCCCTTTGGCTGACCGGATGTGCCAGAGGTGTACATCAGGGTTGCCGTCATATCACGACTTAGGGCAACGGGCTGAAGCGGATGGGATTTGCCCATTTCGATCACTTCACTGAACGGAATCACCCGCAGATTTTCCAGCTCAAGCGTTTCGTCGGACAGCACAATCACAAACCGCAAAGGCAAATCTGGGAATCCTGCCGCAATTTTGCCTAGCGTCTCTTTGTCCTGCACGACCAGCGCAACGCTGTCGCTATGTTCCAGGATAAAAAGGAGTTCTTCGCGATCGGCTTGTGCCCCCCGAACGGCATTCACCACCCCTGCTAGCATCATGCCTTGATCAGCAACTAGCCAGCGTGGACTATTATCCGAGAACAGCGCGATATGATCGCGAGACTGAATTCCTAAAGACTGTAACCCTGCCGCAAACCACTGAATCTGCTGATACAGTTCCCCATAGGTTAACTCGATCGCAAGCTTGCCATGGGGATCTCGCAGTGCGATCGTTCGAGCAACATCGGGCGACTGGGTGACAATTGCCCAAATGTCAGGCAGAGCAGAAGCCTTGCTGTAGTCAAATCGGTCTTGAAATGTGGGTTGTATTGCAGCAGCTGTCATCGTCATCACCCTCCTGGGACATCGTTTCCCTAGCTTCTCTTTAATCTCCTATAATCGGCGAGAAATGTAGACAGAAACTCAGCTGCACATCAAGATTGACAATTGAGATGCCCCAGCAGCGCAATAGACTTGGCACAATAGATACAGCCAAAGCAATACATACAGCCAAAGCAATAACGGGAAAAGTTTGAGCGAAAGGAGTTTAAGATTATGCCCAAGGCAATTTGGAATGGTTCAGTTTTAGCGGAAAGCGATCGCTGCGAAAAGGTAGAAGGCAACTTTTACTTTCCACCCGACGCGATTAAGTCCGAATACTTCAAGTCGAGCAACACCCACACTACCTGTCCCTGGAAAGGCACTGCCAGCTATTACACGATCGAAGTAAACGGACAGGAAAACAAAGACGCTGCCTGGTACTACCCGCAAGCGAAGGATGCTGCAAAGAACATCGAGGGTTATGTGGCTTTTTGGCGCGGAGTCAAGGTCGAGGCATAGAGCCATCAGGACAAATAGAAGACGCAGGATGGGCTAGGCAAACTGTAGTAAATCTTTACTGAATTACACCGGCTCCGGTAGCCTTATCCTGTCTTCTATTCGCTTGCTATTTGCTTGAGAGACGGCAACATTGACCCTCGCTCTTAGATACCCTGCGAAAGCCAAAACACGGAACTATCGAGTTAATACTTTCGAGTTAATAATTGGCGTTTTGTGGAAAATCGTTCAATGCAATTGGTGCAGTAGCCTAGCAACGTGAGGAAGTCTGAGTGATGGATATCGAAATTGTTCCTTGCTCTGCTGAACACCTTGAGAAGCTGATTGAGGGGCCTGATGCGTTTCAAGCTGCTTACGGATTTCAGGTTGCCAATCGCTATTTACCTTTCGAGGGGGCACTTCAATACAGCCTTAACAGTATGCAGGCTTCAGAGATTTGGCATCCGTGGCTGCCGTATCTGTTTCTCTTTCAGCCTGAGCGGGTGTTAGTTGGGTTTGGCGGCTTTAAATCGGTTCCTGATGCTCACCGCACGGTTGAGATTGGCTACTCCGTTGCCCCAAGCTATCAGGGTAGAGGGTTTGCAACGTCTGCGGCGCGCCAACTTATTGAAATTGCGTTTGCCTCTGCTCTGGTTGACTGTGTTTGCGCTCATACCCTGGCAGAGCCTAATGCTTCAACAAGCGTATTAGAAAAGTGTGGAATGACCAAAGTTTCAGAGATTATCGATCCTGAGGACGGACCCTTATGGCGGTGGGAGATTCGCGAGAATAGTAATCCTGCTGCCCCTTGACTGTATGAAGCCGGGTTAAGCGGATGAGTTGAGACCGGATGGCGATTGGCAGGCATTGGATAAGGCGTTTCAACGGCTTGGTTGCGACACAAAAAAGGGCATAGCTAGCTACGCCCCAGATTATTTTATGAATTAACTTAGTAAGGCTAAGCCGTAACCAGTTCTGCTTGTGGACGCTTGCTGTTGCGAATCCCCTCGATCGCCTCAGCGTAGTCTTTTGCTCCGAATACCGCAGAACCCGCGACGATCGCATTGGCTCCGGCTTCTAGCACCTGCCAGGTATTGTTGCCTTTTAGACCACCATCGACTTCGATCCAGGGATTCAGGCCCCGCTCATCGCACATCTGACGCAACTTGCGGATTTTGGGCAGCACATCGGGAATAAAGCTTTGTCCGCCGAAGCCGGGGTTAACGCTCATGATCAGCACCAGGTCGCAAATTGGCAGCACATACTCGATCAGTTCGAGCGGCGTAGCGGGATTCAACACCACTCCGGCTTGCTTGCCCAGTTCGCGAATCTGACCCAGGGTGCGGTGCAGGTGGGGCGAAGCGTTGTGCTCGGCATGAACAGAGATGATGTCTGCGCCCGCTTTGGCAAAGTCAGCCACGTATTTTTCGGGTTCGACGATCATCAGGTGAACGTCCATCGGCTTTTGGGTGTAGGGGCGAATCGCTTCTACAATCAGGGGACCGATCGTGATATTTGGAACAAAGCGACCGTCCATTACATCGACGTGAATCCAGTCTGCGCCAGCGCGATCGACTGCCTGAATTTCTTCACCGAGCCGACTAAAATCTGCCGATAAAATCGAAGGGGCAATAACGGTTTGGCGGGGTGCGGTTTGGGTCATGGCTTGCTTTAGCTCTCTCCTGCGTCCGGTTTTGTACTCAGTTTAACAAAGCGTGTTCCCAGTCTTTTCATCTTTATTAAGTTGTTGAGGCATAAATTCATCACGGCTTCATCACATTCTGAGCCATGCAAAAGGCAAACTCGATCGAGGAAAGCGGTTCCGCGATCGAGCCTTAATCATCTGAGATGCACGTGAGTAGGCACGTAAAGAATAGGAATTCCATCAGCAGCCTTTCTTAGCAACCCTTCTTATGGAATGAGCAGGGTGCCCGACCGCTTCAGTTTCAGTAAGACGAATTCAGTAAGACGAAAGCTCTGTTATCGGGGTGAAGAAGAACGCCTGTGCCACAAAACGCCCATTGGCACTGGAACACTCAATCGATCGAATGTATCGTCCCTAGAATTTGTATTCCCTAACTGATGCGCTTTTCCAGATATTGACCGATCATCTGCTGCTCTCCCTCATGGGAAATGATCGTTTGGCGGGTGCGATACTGGCTGCCCACGAGTTTTAGCTCTTCCTCGAATTTGGAACCTTTGTATTCAGTGCGGAGGCAGAGCGTATTGGGGTTAATGAAGTGGTAGTCAGCAGTGACAGGCTTGGGGGTGGCAAAACCTCGATCGCGATACAGAATCGACCCGAGAGCGCCGAACAGCGTGTGACCTCTGGACTCTCTACGCCCGTTGGCTGAATTCGCTGCATCCCAGGAAACTTCTGCGCCGCAGATAAGGGCGGTTTCGTCGGCAAGCTGATGAAGCTGTGCAAGCTTTCGCAGTTCCGGGCAACCCTGCTCCAGGAAGCGAATTTGGATAATGCTGACCATCTCCTTTGTTTCTCCATCAGGCAAGGTGTAGTAGCGACGCTCCGATCGCCACTGTCCTACAGATTTGCTGAAAAACTCTGCAATCAGGGACTCGTCGATTGCCGATGAAGTCAGTAAGGAAGCAGTCACAGTATCACTCCTTGCAGCTTGAAATTAACCTGAGCCGGACGCGGGATGATGTAACACCCTTGTCACACTTCTTAATATAAATTAAGACAAGTTTACCTTGGTAGCTAGAAATACAAAATTCAACTCTGGGTAGGCAATGAGCATCAGCAAGCTTTTCAAAAACTCCCTAAATTGTGTTCGATCGCGCCCTAATCTAGAGGAGCCTGGTATGCCTGAATTTTTGCAGTCCTGTTTTTGCAGTCCTATTTTGGTTTTACCCGCTGGTTTTAGCAGCGACATCACTCTATGCGGGTATTCCTTTGGGGCATTAAATTCTTAGGTTAAATTCCACCGGTTTTTGCTGAATTTCTCCTGCTCAAATCAATCTGGCTTAAATACTGCTGCACCTGCTGGAGAATTTGCTTGCCCTGCTTAAACGACATTTGCTTAAGCGCGTCTTCGTAAGGAAGCCAGCAGTAGTTTTGAATTTCTTCCTGTTGGCGAATCACGGTCGTGGATTTTACCCAGGCGGGGAAATAGGTCACGGTTTTGTCGACTGGTTGTTTGTCCTTAAAAAAGCGGTACTGTTCTACAAACGAAACCGATTCGATCACTTCATAAGCCGAGATTCCTGTTTCTTCTTCAAACTCGCGGCGAGCAGCGGCGATCGCGGTTTCTTCGGCTTCGGCGTGTCCTTTTGGGAAGCCCCAGTGTCCGCCCCAGTGCTGAATCAAGAGAAATTGGTAGCCGTCTGGCTGCGGCAAAATGGGGACAATTCCAAAGGCGGCATCGGTGTGCGGTAGGTTGCTCATAGATTCGATCGGTGATGAACGAAGGGGATAAAAGAAGATTCTGTAAAGGGGTAATGCGTTAACTTTATTGTCGGTTTAGGGAAACATCATAAGATAGGAAAGGTCAGTAAATTTTGGGGTGCAGACGTTTCTATCGCCTCAATTCGTTAAGTTTTGACAGCGTTGACAGTAATTTTCATGACTTCGACCCGCCCCCACCGCTCTCAGCCAATTCAATATGCCTCGGCGACGATCGATCGTGCCGATCGTGCTTTGCGATGCTCTCCCTTCCGGCTCAAGCTGTTTGCCACTATGAAACATCAAAGTGTCGAACTGCGCGCCATTGCTGGACAATCAGGTGTTGAGCAAGGATACACCCGCCAGTCGATCGCTGAACTATCTGTCGAGAATAATTTGCTGTGGCTAATTCAAGTCGGGCTGCTGCGGCGCGAGGTAGATGGGCAAGGGTTAACCGATAGTTTTAGACTCACCCCACTCGGACATTTGCTGGCTGAAAAGTGGCAGGATCAGGGTGAAATTGCGCCTGCGAGCGGGGGCGATCGATTTATGAATATGGCTCAACGCTGGCTCCACCTACCCGACTGGCTGCGTTAGACGTTTCGGTTCGCGATTTTTCAGGTCTAAGATTGAGGCGATCGAAAAAATCTTGATTCTGGCTCAGCTCTCAGTTTCGTCTGCTTCCATTACTTTCCCTTTTACTGCCGGAGGTTCTCCATGAAAGCAATTATGGTTGTCGGAACTACATCCCATGCTGGGAAATCTATGCTGACAACCGCACTTTGCCGGATGCTGACGCGGCGCGGCTGGCGAGTGGCTCCCTTCAAGGGACAAAATATGGCGTTGAATGCCTACGTGACTCCGAGCGGCGGCGAAATTGGTCATGCGCAAGCCGTTCAAGCCTGGGCTGCGGGAATTGTGCCGCGAGTGGAGATGAATCCAATTTTGCTAAAGCCCCAGGGCGACATGACTTCTCAGGTCATTCTTAAGGGGCGAGTTGCCGGACGAGTGGGAGCCGCCGACTACTACGACCAGTTTTTTGAGGTGGGCTGGCAGGCGATCGAGGAGTCGCTTCAACGGTTGGGCGAGGAGTTTGACTTGATTGTGTGCGAGGGGGCGGGCAGTCCGGCAGAGGTGAACCTGAAGCATCGCGATCTGACGAATATGCGGGTTGCCAAATATCTCAATGCTTCGACCATTCTCGTGGTGGATATCGATCGTGGCGGAGCCTTTGCCCACATTATCGGTACGCTAGAACTACTGGAACCCGAAGAGCGAGCACTGATTCGTGGCATCGTAATCAACAAATTCCGCGGACAGCGGGAACTGCTGCAATCCGGCATTGACTGGCTGGAGAAGCGCACGGGCATTCCAGTGATGGGGGTGATTCCCTGGTTTGAAGAAGTGTTTCCGGCAGAAGATTCGTTGTCACTGCTGGATCGTCCCGCTCGGAACAGCAATGCTGATTTGATGGTGTCGGTGATTCGTTTGCCCCGAATCTCGAACTTCACAGATTTTGACCCGCTTGAATCGGAAAGCTCGGTGAATGTGAAATATGTGACGCTGAAAGAATCCCTTGGTTATCCCGATGCGGTGATTTTGCCTGGATCGAAAACGACGATCGCCGATTTGGTTGCAATGCAGCGCACTGGAATGGCAGAAGAAATCCAGAACTACGTCGCGGCAGGCGGCACGCTTTTGGGCATTTGCGGGGGCTTTCAGATGATGGGCAAACTGCTGGCAGACCCTGAAGGACTGGAAGGACAGGAAGGACGATACAAAGGCTTGGGACTTGTGCCGCTAAAGACGGTGATTACTGGACAAAAAGTAGCCCGTCAACGACTGGTCACGTCTAATTTTCCCCAGCCCGGACTGCCCGTAGCAGGCTACGAAATTCACCAGGGACGCAGCCACCTGGCAGAGTCAGACGGCGAAGGCAACGAACCCGTGTTTAAGCCGCTGTTTGAAGACCAAAATCTCGGTGTGGTTGATACCACCCAGTCGATCTGGGGCACTTACCTGCACGGCATTTTCGATAACGGTCCCTGGCGGCGAGCCTGGCTGAATCGACTCCGGCAGCAGCGCGGTCTAAAATCTCTGCCCACGGGCATTCCCAACTATCGGGAACAGCGAGAAGCGATGTTTGATACACTGGCGAGTGCAGTGGGTCAGCATCTTGACTTGAACCCGATTCTGCAACACCTCGACAAGTGATTATCCTAATTCTTGATCTTGGCAGTGTCTTTGCAGTGGAAGAGCCCTAATGAGCGTACAGGTGCGTTTCTTACCCGATGATGTAACCGTAGCCGCTGAGGTGGGAGAGCCGCTGCTTCAGGTTGCCGATCGCGCCGGACTGGTCATTCCCACAGGTTGCCTGATGGGGTCGTGCCATGCCTGCGAGGTTGAGCTAGAAGACGGTCAGCCCATTCGTGCCTGCATTAGCTCCGTGCCTCCGGGACGGGCAGAACTCACGATTAGTTTATTTGTTGATCCGACTTGGTAAGGGGTTTAGCAAGGAGAAAAGGAGAAATCATTGAGCGTTGGGCATCAAGCGGCGATCGGTTTAGGTAGCAATTTGGGCGATTCAGAAGCCACGCTGAAGGATGCCTTAAGCAAGCTTGACTTTATTCCGGGAATTCACGTCGCAGCTCGATCGCACCTGTACCAAACTGCGCCGATCGGTCCCCCTCAGCCCGACTATCTAAACGCCTGTGCCATCCTCTCCACCTCGCTTGCTCCCGAAACCCTGCTGCACACCCTGCTTAACATCGAAAAACAGTTTGGGCGAGTCCGCCGCGAACGTTGGGGCGCAAGAACCCTCGATATCGATTTACTGCTGTACGACAATCTGACCCTGACCCTCCCCCAACTGCAAATTCCCCATCCGCGTATGGCTGATCGCGCCTTTGTCCTGATTCCCCTCGCCGAAATCGCCCCTAACTGGATAGAACCTGTCTCTGGAAAGACGATCGCTACCCTCGCCCAGCAAGTCGATCGATCGGGCGTCCAGCAACTCGCATAACCCCTGCCAAAGCTCGACTCAATCAAAGGCAAGCCAAGCGCTGAACTCCCTTCCCACCCCCTCCCCATTCACTCACGCCTCCACCCCGATGCTCGAACCCCCCGATCGCCTGCAAGACAAACTCTTCTACCGTGGACGCAAGTTTAACTTTGAAGTAGCGCGGCTCAGGCTGCCCAATGGCGCGATCGGCGACTGGGAGTGCGTGCGGCATCCGGGCGGTGCGCTGGCAGTTCCCGTCACACCAGAGGGCAAACTGGTGCTGGTGCGGCAATATCGCTTTGCGGCAGAAGGCAGATTGCTTGAATTTCCAGCGGGCACGATCGAACCGAATGAAGATCCCTTCACCACGATTCAGCGAGAGATTGAAGAAGAAACGGGCTATCACGCCGATCGCTGGCAGAAACTGGGGCAGTTTTATCTGGCTCCGGGCTATTCCGACGAGATTATCTATGCGTTTCTGGCGCAGGATTTAAAAAAGCTCGAAACGCCGCCCAACCAGGACGAAGATGAAGACATCGAAACGGTGCTGATGTCGCCTGAGGAACTGGAGCAATCGATTTCAAACGGAGAACCGATCGACGCGAAATCAATTTGCAGCTTTTTCCTGGCGCGTCCCTTCCTGTCGGTCTAAGGTCTGCCCGCTAATCCCGTGCTATCATTCCTCGCATCTAGAATTTTGTTCTGTGGGTGGGGAAAGATGGGCATTGATTTACTGGGTCAGGTTGCGGTTTTAAGTGGGCTGGCGATCGTGCTCAGCAGTTTGCCAGGCGCTGCCATTGACCTGAATGAACGATCAAATCCGAAATCGTTCCAAATTGCCCAGGCAGGCGAGACCAACTGTCGCCAGACCAATACCGTTGCCGGAGTTTACCAGCAGCCCGACCCCATCAGCTTTTCGCAGGGAGTCCTTCCTGCCGGACAAACTGTGCGCCTGGAAGTTATCGGAACC
Organism: Leptolyngbya sp. GB1-A1; assembly: GCF_039962475.1. Classification (NCBI taxonomy): domain Bacteria; kingdom Bacillati; phylum Cyanobacteriota; class Cyanophyceae; order Leptolyngbyales; family Leptolyngbyaceae; genus Leptolyngbya; species Leptolyngbya sp. GB1-A1. Next base: position 152,113 of record NZ_JAMPLI010000003.1, read on the forward strand.
GGAACGGGCTGGAGCCGCATTCGGGAACCGATCGTAGGTTGGGTCGAAGCCCGCTATCTCACGCCCCCGACTCCCTGTGCTTATCCCGTTTCGGCTCAGCCTGAGCGATCGGTTCCAGCCCGTGTGACGCAAGCCAGTGTCAATCCAACTTCATTCCCGCAAGTGAACCCAGCGCAGCCTGCTGCCACCCGATCGCCCGTTAATTCTGTCACCCCACCGAACTTCCCACAGCCCAACCTACCGCCTGGACGATCGCAAGTCACCGTCCCGCCCCTTTCTGCTGCTCCGCAGAGCTTTCCGCAGCCCCAGGCTTTTCCGCAGCCCACACCCCAACCGAATAACCAGTCCAATAATATTGCGGTTCGTCCCACGGTTCCGCCTCTGCCTGCGATCGTCTCTCCTCAGCCTGTTCCAACCGGGAGGGCGATCGTGACAACCACGTGCGATGTGCTGCCGCGTGAAGGTTTAGTGGTACGCCGACAGCCCGATCTGAACAGCACAGGTGTTTCAATTATTCCTGTGGGAACCTATAACTTTCAGTTTACGGGCGCAACCCAGACGATCGGCAGCCAGCGTTTAGCTTATATTGTGGCTCCAGCCGAAGGGTGGATTCAGGTACTTGCAGGAAATGGCGGTTCAACGCTGGGAGGCGGACGCTGTGGCTAATGCTTCTGGCTTAGCAGCTCCAAAAGTGGTCGTTGTGGGAGCAGGCTGGGCAGGTCTGGGCGCAACTTATCATTTGGCAAAACAGGGCTATGACATGACCTTGCTGGAAGCGGGAGCCTATCCGGGTGGACTGGTGGCAGGCTGGCAAACCCCCGGCGGGCGATCGGTTGAAGCCGGAATCCACGGGTTCTGGTATCCCTATCGCAATATTTTCTCGCTCGTCGATGAATTAGGCATTCAGCCGTTTACAGAGTGGACGCGATCGTCTCAGTATTCGCCTGCTGGGTTAGAAGTGGAATCGCCCATTTTTCAGCAGGAACCGCGACTGCCCACACCTTTGGGGACGTTTCTCTACACCAGGTTTAAGCGATTGCCGCTGGTCGATCGTCTGTCTGCGCTGCCCTTGCTTTATGCTCTGGTAGATTTTGATAACTCAGATGAAGCCTGGCGACGCTATGACGGCGTGACTGCCCGTGAACTGTTTAAGCAGTTTGGCGTGTCGGCGCGGCTATACAAAGAGTCATTTGAACCGATGCTGCTGGTGGGTTTGTTTGCCCCCGGAGAGCAGTGTTCGGCGGCGGCAGCGTTGGGAATGCTCTATTACTTCATCCTTGCGCACCAGCCCGATTTCGACGTGGTCTGGTGTCGCGGCACCGTGGGCACAACGATTTTTCGTCCGTGGATGGAGCGAATTCAGCAGGCGGGCGGCAGGGTGCTGACCAATCGACGGGTCAGTGATTTGATGCTAAACGAGGAATCAGATCAACCCAAGGTGAAGGGCATCATCTGCGGCGAAGAAACCTTTGAAGCCGATGCGGTGATTTTTGCCGTAGGCGTGACGGGAATGCAGAAAATTGTCAGCAACAGTGCAACTCTGCGACGCTTCCCGGAGTTTTGTAATTTGATGAATCTGGGAGCGATCGATGTCCTGGCAACCCGGCTTTGGTTCGATCGCAAAGTGAACGTACCGCTGCCCTCAAATGCCTGCTTTGGCTTTGACACAACCACAGGCTGGACATTTTTTGATCTAAACGCCCTGCACGACGAATTTCGGGACGAGCCAGGCAGCGTAATTGAGGCAGATTTTTACCACGCCAATCAGCTTTTGCCTCGCAGCGACGAGCAAATTATCGCCAAAGTGCAGCGCGACCTGGCAACCTGTGTGCCCGAATTTGCCCAGGCAAAGGTAATCGACAGCAGCGTGATTCGTCTGCCCAGAGCCGTCACCCACTTCGCCCCCGGAAGCTACCCGAATATGCTGCCCGTCACCACGCCGATCGCCAATCTCTATATGAGCGGTGACTGGATTGTGACGCGCCACGGCTCCTGGTCGCAGGAAAAGGCGTATGTCACCGGACTCGAAGCCGCCAATCAGGTAATCGATCGTTTTCGTCGCGGCACAGCGGCATCCATTCTACCTGTGGAACCGGACGAACCCCATATTCAGCTTGCGCGCAGCGTGAATCGATCGATCCGCGAGGTCAGTCAGTCTTTGCTGCCTCAGTTCTGGCTGCCTTAATTCTTGCTGTCTTATCGAGGAATCTAGAGTGGGGAGTCTAAGCCGCGACCGATCGAAGAGGCTGTTTCAAGACAATCGACTTACCCCTGCGAAACTGATGCTGGCTGAACGGCTTCCTGTTCCCACGATCGTCTTGCTTGAATTGCAAGCTGTTTTGCTCGAATCGTGCCGTATTTTTGAATCGAAAACTTGACGCTTTTGCGATCGGCTCCGCTGCCCCAGCACGCCTGCCAGTATTCGTATTCGTGTCCTTTGCGGAGCGAACTGGTTTTGCTTACGCCCACATAACCGCTTGTATTGCGAACGGTTTTTCGTCCGGCTTGAGAGACTGCGGGAAACTGCTCCAGCAATTCTTGATAGTAAGTTTGGGCGGCTTGCTGTGCTTTATTCTGTCCGCCATATTTACTGTCAGAAAAGAACTTTGCAACCTGTTTTCCCTGCCGTTTTAGCCTCACGTAATAGCCAAAATTATTTTTTTCAAACTGGTCGATCCGACTAATGCCCACCGTAACAATTTCACTTTTTAATAACACGTTTGCAGCTTTCATCCTATCGCATTGATCCAGGCCTTGTTGGGTTTGGCTGAGTGAGGCGTGAGCCAGAAGCAGAATGAGTTCGCGATCGCCTGACCTGTGTTGTTTAGCGATGGGATGCGTTGCAGTCTGTGCCTAACCTAGTTCGCTGTTTGAATCGAATTGTTGAATGGCAAGGTTTAATATCCCGCTCGGAAATCCAATCACTGCTGCCAGCAAAAACTCGCCTGCCACCCGCGCACCGCTTGCCAGCAAGCCATTATCAGATTCTCTTGCATAAACATCTGGATGCCTGAATTATCTGCGCGCCCCTTGAACCCTTGATCAGCAGCTTGAAACCATTCTCTAAACAATCACCTTGACTGCCCCAGCACAGGCTTTTGCCCGTTCTCTTGCCTGATCGATTGTTTCTCCCAGTGCCAGCGCAACTCCCATGCGGCGATTTTTGTGGCATTTCGGTTTGCCAAACAAACGTAGTTTGCTAGTCGGCACTTTCAGCGCATCCTGGACTCCGGTGAACTGAGGATTCTCGCCTGCGGTGTCTGCCAGAATCACGGCTGAGGCTCCGGGTTGAATTAGGTCGATCGATCCGATCGGCAATCCGGCAATGGCGCGAACGTGCAGCTCAAACTCCGAAAGATTCTGGCTGATCAGGGTGACCATGCCTGTGTCGTGCGGGCGCGGGCTGACTTCGCTGAAGTACACGATTTGTTCACCGCTTGGATCGCCTTCGATAAATAGCTCCACACCGAAGATGCCATAGCCGCCCAGGGCATCGGTAATTTTAGCGGCAATGTCCTGGCACTGTTTCAGCGTTGCTTCCGGCAATGGACAGGGCTGCCACGATTCGCGATAGTCGCCGCTAATTTGCAAATGACCGATCGGCGGACAAAAGTGAGTGCCATCGGTCGCCCGCACCGTGAGCAGCGTGATTTCGGTATGGAACTGAATAAAGCCTTCAACAATCACCCGTGCATTTTGGGTTCGTCCTCCCGCGTGGGCATATTCCCAGGCAGGGATAATTTCGGCTTCGGTGCGAATGGTGCTTTGTCCCTTACCTGAGGAACTCATTACGGGCTTCACCACACAGGGCAATCCCAGAGCGGCGATCGCGTCCTGATACTCGGCTTCGGTTTCGGCAAAGCGATAGGGAGAGGTGCGTAAGCCCAGGTCTTCTGCTGCCAGACGGCGAATGCCCTCCCGGTTCATGGTGAGATAAGTGGCTTTTGCGGTGGGAATGACGCGCCAGCCTTCCTGCTCCATCTCGATTAAAGTGGCGGTGGCGATCGCTTCAACTTCTGGCACAATCAAATCGGGCTGCTCCTGCTCGATGAGCTGACGAAGCTGATCACCGTCCAGCATCTTCATAACGTGCGATCGGTGGGCAATTTGCATTGCGGGGGCGTTCGCGTAGGCATCGACTGCAATGACCTCGATTCCCAGCCGCATCGCTTCGATCGCCACTTCTCGCCCCAGTTCTCCTGAACCCAGCAGCAGCAGGCGTTGAGCAGAGGGCGTGAGCGGTGTGCCCCAGGGTTGCCAGGGCAGAGCAGATGGGGATGGGCACATAGAAAATCTCGCGAAAGAAATTACAGATAATAAATGGCTCTATTAATCAATTTACAATTCCATTGGCAAGACTGAATCGAATTTCGAGATGTTGCCTGCAAAAAAATTGTTCAATTTCGTTCCACTTCTCAGAAATTGAGTTATCATCTCGCCAGAAGTTCTCTATATGTTGAGCCAAATTCCGGTTTGTAAAATCTGCGGTTTGAAACGTTATTAAATCGCTCAGGTAGCTTTACGGCGGAATTTGGGGTTTGCCGGGTCTAGTTTTCAGAACTTCACAAGTAGCGATCGAGTCCAAGAAGTCCAGAACAGGTCTTCCAGTTTCAAGGTTTTTATCTTGATAGGAGGATCAATTTCTGTCGTCATTCATTTTTCGCAAAGGATAGGACGATCTAAAGTGATTTAGATTGGGTATCCTGGATTAGCATAATGGTGGCTCAGAGTGGGTTGGACTGTTATCTAGTTTTGTCCTTGAGTTGACTTCAACTCATCCTCTCGGTATTTCTGCTTTCTTATTAAGCGATACGGATAGAAACGGTGGTTAGTAACCTCAAAAGTCTATTTTCCAAAAAAACAAAAGGAATCGGGGTCGAGTTAACGCCCGATCGCGTCAATGTTGCGCGGCTAAAGAAGAAGGGGCAGGGCTTTCAGCTAACCACCCTGGCTTCTGCAGAAGTGCCAGAGGGCGTGTTTCAAGAAGGACAAATTGTTGATTCGGCAGGCATGGCAGAAATTCTTCAGTCTTTGCTGGCAGAAAGCAAATTGAAAGTCAAACACGCTGCAACGGCAATTCCCAGCGGGCGGGACACGGTGACGCGCATCATTCCGGTTCCGGCTGAGCTGGACGATCGCGAACTGCGCGAAATGGTGTTGAACCAGGAAGCGGGATTGTATCTGCCGTTTCCCCGGGAGGAAGCTGACGTAGACTATCAAAAACTCGGCTTTTTCGTGGACGAAGATGGCATTGAGAAGGTGCAGGTCTTGCTGGTCGCAACCCGTAAAGAAGTAACTGATTCCTATCTCGATACCTTCCGGCAAGCGGGGCTAATTGTGGACGTGCTGGAAATCAGCAGCTTTTCGCTGATCCGCACGATTCGGCAGCAGTTGCGCCAGTTTTCGCCGCAGGAAGCCGCCGCGATCGTCGATATTCAGTTTGAAAACACCGAAATTTCGATCGTGGTAGATGGTGTACCGCAGTTTTCGCGCACTGTGCCGATCGGGACGTACCAAGTGCAAACGGCTCTGAGTCGGGCAATGAATCTGCCGCCGTCGCGCAATATCGATCTGCTTCAAGGCATGACGATTCCGATCGTGCCGATGGACAGTATGGGCACAACCGCTCCACCTAAGGGCGGTATGAATCCGGGTACGGCATCAATGCTGCGCGTTCTGGGCGAACTGGCAGACGAACTGCGCCGATCGATCGACTTTTATCACAACCAGGGCGAAAACATGGAAGTGGCTCAGCTCCTCCTGGCAGGACCAGGCGGGGCGATCGGGCAGCTTGATGAGTTTTTCTCCCAGCGGTTGAGTCTACCGACAAGCGCGGTTGATCCGGTGAATGCCCTATCGCTCGAAGTTGAGCAGGATATTCCGCTAATGCAGCGCGTGGGGCTGGGGGTCGTTCTGGGTTTGAGCTTACGGGAGGCGTGGTAAATGTATAGTCTCGATATCAACTTTCTTAGCGATCGCTCCGAGCGGCAGGCGGTCAAAGGTGTCCAGCGACGGGCAGTCGTGCGGGATGATCCGCGTCCAATCTACATTGGGGCAGCAGTCGGCGTTGCGTTGCTGGCACTCACGGGTGGAGCCTGGCTGCTGCTGCAAAACCAAAACCGTACCCTGGAACAACAGTCTGCTGAACTCGACAATCAGCTCGCCGCCCTTCGGGTGCAGCAGGGGGAAGTCAACAGCATTAATCAGCAGGTGCAAGCAATCGAGGCACAGAACCAAGCGCTCGCGACTGTGTTTGACCAGATTCGTCCCTGGTCTGCCATCTTGCAGGATGTTCGCTCACGGGTTCCTGGCAATGTGCAGATTCAGGCGATCGAGCAGCTTGAACCCGCACCCCCTCCGGCTGCCCCTGCGCCCAGTCCGAGTCCGGTAGCCAGCCCAAGTCCGGGAGCCAGTCCACAAGCCAGCCCTGTGCCTCAGGCAGCACCGCCCCCTGCTTCGGTTGGCGTGCCCAGAGTGCGAATTACTGGACAGGCGCGATCGTTTAATGATGTGAATGACTTTGTGCTGACGCTGCAACGATCGCCCTTTTTGGACAGCGAAGATGTGCGGCTAGTTGGTTCGCGGCTAATAGACAACGCGACGCAAATCGAGTTTTCGGGTCAGGGCGGCGGAGCGGTTACTGTGGAGCTACCGCAAGTGGTGGAATACACAATAGAGAGCAATCTGACCAGTTTGCCTGCGTCAGAGCTGCTGCGCGATTTGGAACGCACGCTGTCTGTAGGACTGGCTTCAAGAATTCAGGCACTTCGGGATAGAGGAGTTTTGAAACCATGACCGTTGGCGGAGATTTTATTCCTACAGAAGGTCGCGATCTGGAAGGACCGTCGTACCCCAAGGTGTTTGGCATTAGCCTCACGCCTACGGTCGGCGGTATTGCGCTGGCAGTTGCGGGAGCAGTCGGGGCTTATTTGCTCTGGGCGAATCTGGTGCAGCCTACGCTCGATCGTAACCAGCAGCTTCAGACCGATATTCAAAGTAAGCAGCAGGAACTTGCCAACTTGGGCGATGCTCAGCAGCAGATTGCTCAGGCGAGAGAACGGCTGCGATCGGCTCAGCAGCTTCAGGCAGATGTGCTGGGGCTATTTGCCACCGAGGAAAGCCTGGATACGCTTTTGCTGGATGTGAACGAGCGGGTGCAGTCTGTGAATGCGGGAATTCAAGACCCGGATCGACGGGCAAGACTTTCTCGGTTTAATTTTTTGCCCGATGCTTCCGGTCCGGTCACAGATGGCTCCCTCGGTGCAGCGGTGAATAACCAGCTCGAACGGCGGGTGTATGATGTCCAGGTTTTGGGGTCGTTCCCGCAGACGCAGTCGGTGATTCGCAACATCGAGCGGCTTCAGCCCTTGCTGGTCGTGGATAACTTCAGGTCCGAACTCGATCGCAGCACCCAGCGAATTGTGCTGAGTCCGCAAGGGCAAATTGTCCCGGCAGGGCAGCCCGAAACCCGCGTGGAGACTGGCTTCCGGCTGGAGGCTTTAGTGCCGATTAACCCACCTGGAGCCGCAAGAACTGCTCCGGCAGCGGCAAGCCCTCCAGCGCAGTAAAGGCTGTTTCCATTGCAAGAGCCTGAGGTGAAGTATCCAGATTAAAGGAAGTCGTTCCTAGAGGATGGTTAAGGAGTATGAGCGGTGCTGCATTGTCCCTAAATTTCCCTTCGGTGGGGGCTTTGAGAGTTGGGAGGAAGTCGGGTTTTCCCAAAATTAAAGGTCTGGGGGCAGCTTGAACCGCAAGCATGACTTTTCAAATCAAATATCCTCCGGGTCTGTCGGCAAGTTTAAGTGGATTTGCTTGCTATTGTGCGGGTTCGATTGTGTGTTTGATTGTGTGTGTTTGACCAGGGCATGACAGTTTTGTTTTCTTTCCAGTTGACCCATTGCCCGAAGGAGGAGTGAATCGTGAATCGGCATTATCAGTTTGGTGGAATTTTGGGGGGAAGCCTCCTGACAGGGGCAGCGATAATTTGCGTCTCGGCTCAGCCCGCTCGTGCGGCGGCAACCCAGATTACAAATGTACAGGTGAATCAAACCGATCGCGGAATGCAGGTAGTGCTGCAAACCCGTCAGGGCGATCGACCTCAGGTATTCACTGTGAATCGTGGCAATGCCCTGATCGCAGACTTAATTAATACTCAGCTCAGCCTGCCCGACAACAGCGGCTTTGTGCAAAACAATCCGGCTCCCGGGATCAGCTCGGTCAGCGTTGCCCAGCTTGACACAAACAGTGTGCGAGTTACCGTCAACGGCGGCAGCGGCACCCCCAATGGACAGATCAATCAGGGACAGCGTGGCATTGTGCTCAATGTCAATGGGGTTTCCGAAGGCAGCTCAGCCAATGACACCAGCAGCTCAACAGCGACGGCAATTCCCGTTCCTGCGCCTGAGGTGGCTCAAGCTCCGGCTGCTCCGGCTCCAGCTGCTCCGGCAGTTCCTCTCCCGAATGCGCCTGCGCCTGATGTGCTGGTTCCCAATCCTCAAGTGACGATCGAGGGAGTTCCGGTGGTGCAGCCCTCGCGTGAAGCAGCCCCGCCTTTGCTACCCAGAGCGGTTGCGCCGCCATTAGGCGATATTTCGGTTTCCAGTACAGATGCTGCCCCCGAAGAAATCAATCTGGGCACATCCGAAATTGTGCCGCGTCTGGTGCTGCGCGATGCTCCGGCACGGGAAGTTTTATCACTGCTGGCAAGGGCTGCGGGACTCAACGTAGCTTATCTTGATCAGGCAGTTCAAGCGCAAGGGCCGGGGCAAGCTGCGGCTCCAGCCGAAGGAGGGGGCGCACCGCAAGATGTGCGGATTTCCCTCGATATTGAAAATGAGCCAGTCCAGAATGTGTTCAACTACGTGCTGCGCGTCGCGAACCTACAAGCTAACCGTAGCGGCAGAACCATTTTTGTGGGAACGCTGCTTCCGGCATCTGCCCGAAACAACATTATTCGTACGCTGCGCCTGAATCAGGTCACAGCTGCCGCTGCTGCTTCTTTCCTCAGTGCTCAGGGTGCAGAAACCCAGCGGGTGGTTGAGTCCACGACTCGGACCGTGCAGGGTGAAGGCGCAAACCAGATTGTCACAAACAACACAACAACTCAGATTATTCCTCTGGCAGCAACGGCGGGGGCAGGTCCACTCCTGCTGAGAGGGTTATCGGTACTAACTGATGAACGGCTTCAGGCTGTCACGCTGGTGGGGACGCCCCAGCAGGTACAAGTCGCCGGGTCACTGCTGTCTCAGCTTGATTTGCGCCAGCGTCAGGTGGCAGTCAACATCAAAATTGTGGATGTCAACCTGGCAGCAACGGATAACCTCAACACCAGCTTCTCGTTTGGCGTGGGCGATACCTTTGTCTTGAGTGACGGGGGCAATGCCTTTATCAACTACGGCGGCAACAATCCGCCTAATGCAGCAACCGCAGGCAGCAACGTGCTGAGTCCACCCGCGATTCCTAACCCGTTTGCGGGCGGCAATACGTTCCTTGATGTTGATCAACCGGGTATCCGCATTCCGGGAACGACACCGGGAACAATTATCATTGATGAGCGAAACGGAACTGTGCGCCGTGTAGCAGCCGCAGCCGCAGCCGAGTTTTTGCGTCGTGTTGGCGGGGTTTCGACTGATCCCTTCGAGACTGGAATCACCGATGTTGAACTGGCAGAAGATACGGTGATTACAATCGACGAAGACGGCAACGCCAACGTTGAGCGAGGCGAAGTAGGAACTGCCGAATCGGGATTACCGTCGTTCTTCCGCTATCCGACGCGATTCCTGGCGAGCTTGCAAGCACAGGTTGTCAGCGGCAATGCCAAAATCCTGACCGATCCAACGCTGGTAATCCAGGAAGGACAGCAAGCCACCGTCAACCTGGGACAGGAAGTAATTTCCGAAACTGAAATTGAGCGTGTGGACACGCCCAGCGGCACAAGGGAACAGGTCAACATTATAAAAGCCGTCGCAGGACTCCAGCTCCAGGTAAATGTCAGCCGTATTGACGATAACGGGTTTGTCACCCTGGCGATCGCTCCTACTGTTTCGGCTCCAGTTGAAACGCGGCAAGTTGGAGATGGGGAGGTAACGCTACTCTCAGTACGGCAATTAACCTCCGGTCAGGTACGAATTCGAGACGGGCAAACCTTGATCTTGTCCGGTATTATTCAGGAAACCGATCGTACTTCCGTCAGCAAAGTACCAATTCTGGGCGATATTCCGATCCTGGGTGCGCTGTTCAGACGAACCAACCGCAACAACACGCGTCAGGAAGTGATCGTGCTGCTGACTCCACGTGTGCTCGATGATTCAGACTTCTCTTCTTTTGGCTATCGCTATACGCCTAGCCCAGAAGCCGATGAGATTTTACGCCGACAGGGGGTTCAGCTTCCCTAAGGCAACTCCGTTTCCCTTGAATTGAGAGTTAGGGGCGGTTCGGGCAACAGTCGTAACCGCTCAAACATCCTCTAAACGATCACGAGTTGATTTTCTGCCTCCGGTAACGGATCGATCGACTCGTGATTTTCAATCAGAAAGGATTAAAAGGATAAGGTCGATCGGTGTAATTCCTTCTCGAAATGATGCAAAACTTATTCCGCTCTGTTTTTGCTCAGGAGTGAGCAGCACGGGCTTCGCAAGACTTCTTCCTGATGGTAAAAACGTGAATTTCATAAGTATTTGTACACAGTTTTGCAGCTTTCTGCTGTCATAACCCCGTCGATCGGCAGGAATTTTTTAAAAAGTGCTTCAAATCTACATAAATTAAAGGTTTGATCGATCCATATTGGGGATCTTGCATTTAGAATAAAGCATTGAAAATTCGAGTTAACAAGGGTTTCAGCGATCGCTGTCTGATTTCCTTCTCGAATTCCACCGATTAGATCAACGATGCTAATTCGTGAGAGTCTAATCATTAACTTCGCTGATTACCATTGCAAGGAGATAACCATGAACAAAGGCGAACTAGTGGACAAGGTTGCAGAAAAAGCAAACGTCACCAAAAAGCAAGCTGATGCAGTTTTAACGGCTGCGATCGACTCCATTATGGAAGCAGTTTCCCACGGCGACAAAGTCACGCTAGTCGGCTTCGGTTCCTTTGAGCCACGTGAGCGCAAAGAGCGGGAAGGTCGCAACCCGAAAACCGGAGAAGCGATGCAAATCCCGGCAACGAAAGTGCCAGCATTCTCGGCTGGTAAACTGTTTAAGGAAATGGTGGGCAAATAACCCCACAAGCCGCGAACATCGTGCAACCATCACGCCGGATACCCGGACACGGGGGGAACTTAACCTGGGCAGCATCCCTGGCAGGCTGTTCCCCTTCTGAGATTTTGGATTTTTCTGCCAGCATTAATCCGCTCGGTCCACCTCAGTCTGCGATCGTCGCCATCCAGTCCAGCCTCCGCGATCTCTGCCACTATCCCGATCCGGGCTACACCTCCTTGCGGCAAGCTCTCGCAGCCACCCACGGCCTTTCCCCCGATTGGGTTCTCCCCGGCAACGGCTCTGCCGAGTTGCTGACCTGGGCAAGCCGCGAACTGGCAGAACTCAACGCCACCCATTTGCTCACCCCTGCCTTTGGCGACTACCTGCGGGCACTCCGGGCATTCGACGCCAAAATCGTCCCCTGTCCCATCGTCCTTCCCTCGTCCTCCGAACCAAGCAAGTCTGGCAAAGCGTTTTTGCTCAAAATCCAGAACGAACAGCAAACCTCGCCTCTACCGCCTACCCCCTCATCCCCTCTTCCCCTCACGCCTTCACTCCCCCATTCCTCCACCGGGCTTCTCCTCAACAACCCTCACAACCCCACTGGGCAACTGTTCGACCAACAATCCCTGCTGCCCCTGCTGGAACATTACGCGCTGGTCGTTGTGGATGAAGCGTTTATGGACTTTTTACCGCCGGACGAACAGCAAAGCCTGATCGATCGCATCACCGACTTTCCCAATCTGGTCATCCTTCGATCGCTCACCAAGTTTTACAGCTTTCCGGGACTGCGATTTGGCTATGTGATTGCTCACCCCGATCGCCTCGATCGCTGGCAGCAGTGGCGCGATCCCTGGTCGGTGAATACGCTAGCGGCGGTAGCAGCCGAGGCAGTTGTAACGGATGTTGCATTTCAGCAGCAAACCCTCGACTGGCTCCCGATCGCCCGAAACCAGCTTTATCGAGGACTGGCTGACCTGCCCGGTTTGTCTCCGCTGCCCGGTGCGGCAAATTTTTTGCTGGTCTGGTTCCAGGGGTCTACGATCGAATTGCAGCGCCAGCTTCTTCAGCAGCACAGAATCCTGATTCGCGACTGTACAAGTTTTCCTGAACTGGGCGATCGCTTCTTTCGCGTTGCGGTTCGCACCGAGTCTGAGAATAGACGATTGCTCGATGCCCTGGCTCAAGTGCTGCCTCATTCTATTTAGAAGTAACTGGTTTAGAAGTAACCGGTTTAGAAGTAACTGTCGTTCTGCCCCATCCTGCATCTTGATCTGCTCATGGCTGTAGACTATGACCTTGTGATTTTGGGCGGTACGACCGTTGCCCGATCGGTTGCCGCGCTTGCCTGTCGATTTCAGGCGCAGGTTGCTTTAGTGGAGCCACAGCCGCCTCGAGGGACTGATAATTTTCGGATGCTGTTGAGCGAATGGGCAAACCTGAGCTATCGGATAGAGCAGTTGCCCCGATCACAAGAAATGCCCCACCCTGCTCGGCTCACCTCCCCCCCCGAACTGCTCAACCTTGCTGCTCAAACTGCTCCAATACTGACCGAAACGCGAATGATCCAGCAGCAGCAGTCCCTCGATCAGCTTGCGGCGGCAGGAGTAGACGTAATTGTGGGGCAGGGTGAGTTTCACCGACTACCGCGCCTGGGCTACCGGGTGAACGGACGATCGCTCTCATCGCGGGCCTACCTGCTGGCACTGCCCGGTCTACCGATCTATCCTGCAATTCTTGGACTGGACGGAGCTACTGTTTTAACGCTGGATGCACTGGCTGAGTTTAAGGGAGAAACGCTGCCCAAACGAATTACAATTCTGGGAGACGACCCGCAGGCGATCGAATTCGCCCAGATCCTTCAGCGGCTTGGCGTACAGGTGACGCTGATTCAATCACGGTTTTTGCCCCAATTTGATCCGCAAGCAGTCCGGCTCATCCAGGCGCAGCTTGAAGCCGAAGGAGTTTCGCTCTTTACCGGAGTCAGCATCGAACAGGTTCAGACAACGAACTCTGGCATTCGGCTCTATGGACAGGATGCAAGTGGAAAAGCGCACTGCATTGAAGCAAATCTGCTATTGCTAGCAACAGCAAGACGGCTCGATCTGGCGCACCTGAAGCTAGAAGCGATCGGGGTGAAGTGGGCTCCAGACGGGGTAACAGTTAACCGTAGACTCCAGACGACCCATCCGCGTGTTTATGCCTGCGGCGAAACTCTAGGCGGATTCGCGCTGCCCCAGCTGGTTCGGGAAGAAGCCGATCTCGTTCTGCATAATGCGCTGTTTCTATCGCCGCGAAAGGTTCAGTCTCACCTTGTGCCCCGGACGCTGTTTACTGATCCGCAGATTGCTCAGGTGGGCATGAATCAGATAAAAGCCAGACGAACTTACGGCAAAGCGGTGCGGATCTTGACGACTTCGACCCAGACGATCACCAGAGCTTATCTTCAAGAAGAAATGGCTGGCTTCTGCACACTTATCCTGCGGCAGGACGGTAAAATTCTGGGGGCAACGATCGTTTCACCTCAGGCAAGTGAATGGATCAGTATTCTGACGCTGGCAATGCAGCAAAACTTGTCGATGGCGCAATTGGCGCAGCTGCCGATTCCATCCCCCACGTTTGCAGAGATGCTTCATGCCCTGACTTATACCTGGCGATACCAGAGATTAACGACCGGACAGCGCACCTGGCTCGATCGCTATTTTGATCTCCGTCGTTCCTGGTCTTCATAAGTCATTTTTTGAGTCACATCAACGGATTTTTCTCAACCCCTTCAACGGCGTCATCGCTTCGCCACACGTATAAAGGAACAACCTGCTCACACGTACTTCGAATAGCAGCATAGTGGGTATTGTGTTTCGGGCTCGGCTAAGTTTCTATCTGGCTAAAGTAATGCGATCAGCGCAAAACTAAAGCTCAGCTTCTTTTCTAGAGAATCAGCCTATTTTTTTCTGAATATTGATTAGTTCTTTCAATTAAAACGGCTTGAAATCTATACCTAAAATTCTCTGATGAAGTGAGAGTATCAGTTCTGCGAATCCCACTGAAAAAGTAGTCTAAGAGTTCAGCATATTTGCCGCTTTACGTCCTGTACCAAAAGGTAGAGAATGATAGATAAGCTTCCCTAACTGGGGGAGTAATTTAGTCATCAGTATGGCTACCTTAGAGTAGTCACCGTACCGCAATCCAGTCCACCTGATGAATCTTCACGAAACCCCGATGGCGCAGTTACTTGGTCAGCTTCAGCAATGGGAAACCCGCCGTACAGAGGCAAACGCCTTCTACAAGCAGGGAAAATATAAAGAATATCTCGATCTTTCCAGACAAAATCTCCGCCTTTCTAGAGAGATGCAAGACCGCACCAGAGAAGGTCATGCGCTCAACGATGTTGGCTTAGCCTACATTCACTGCTGGCAGCCTCAAAAGGCCCTTGAATTCTTCTATCAGGGACTTTCACGCACTCAGGAACTGGGCGATAACCAGGGCGAAGCAACGAGCTACTGCAATCTTGGCTCCTCCTACAATCATCTCGGACAGCTATCGTTGGCTCTAGAATTTTTTAGCCGAGCACTGCCTATTTTCAAGAGCCTGGGAGACACGCAGGGCGAAATCTCGACGTTGAACAATATTGCTCTGATTCATACTAAGTTGGATGAGCCGAAGCGTGCCCTGCTGTTGCATTATCAAATTCTGGCAATGCGTCGAATGTTGAGCGACTTCTCTGGTGAAGCGACTACCCTCAACGGCATTGGTTTTGCCTACACGGCAATGGGCAAGTCAGAGCAAGCCCTGGGCTTTTTCCAGGAGGCTCTATCGATCCAGCGGGCAATCAAAAACCTTTCGGGCGAGGCGACTACTCTCAACAACATTGCCTCGATCTACAGCGATATGGGTCAACCGAAAGAAGCACTGCTGTTGTATCACCAGATTCTGCTGACTCGCAAAGAAATGCGCGATCGATCGGGCGAGGCAAATACGCTGCACAACATCGGCTTTACCTACAGTCTGCTGGGCGAACGCAAGCAAGCACTCAGCTTCTATAACAAAGCCATTAACCGCTTCCGGGATTTGGGTGACTGTTTGGGCGAAATCTCAACCCTACTCAACATTGGCTCGGTTTATGCCACGATGAACCAGAAAGAATGGGCACAGTCCTACTACAAAGATGCTCGTAAGTTGAGCGAACAAATTGAGCACAAGCCTCTTGTTGAGCGGGTTAAACGCTTAATGGATGCGCTCTAAGGGCTGGAATCTCTTCAGGGTAGACGCGGTCTACCTTACCTAAACTTCTGATTCGTTATTAGTTTCATAAAATTCGTCTCATCGAGGTAGGTTTTGAGCCTACCTTTTTTGTTTTATCTCAGAGTTTTATCTCACAGTTCTGTTTCACACTTTTGATTCACGTTTGGTTTGGCTCACGGTTTGTATCCTGACGATCGCCTACGCTTCAGTTCCTCGATCGCGTTTATGCAGCCCGATTTATCCGTGTACTGACAGACTTTTTGCTACAAGCCCTCTCGCGTCCTTAGTAGTTCTGTGGCCAACCAGTGGTTCTGCGGCAAACTGCACTCAACTGCGAAACCTGTTCCTCTGGGGTAATTGCGTCTTGAACGCTAGCATTCTCGTATTGCCGTAGTTCCGCTGAGATAGTTAATTTAGTCTTGATAAAAATAACATTAACCAGGCGCATCCCTAGATTGGGGTAATGGGCATTCTAATGCTGTCAGTCTGCATCTTAATTCCTTGCTTGTATCCCGCGCATGATTCCCGTTTCTTCTGTTTCGACAGTTCCTACTTCCGGTCATGCCAGTGAAGCTGAGGCAACTAAAGTATTGCAAGCTTTAGCGCAAGACTCACAAAGCCTCCGGTTCAAAAAGCTGCTGATTTATAGCTGCACTGGAACCTGGGAGAGTGACACAGCTCGATTAGAGGCAGTTCAGTTTTCCGATTTGCTTCACACCCTGCGATCGCTGGCTCCCACTTGGCAGGAACTGCAAACCCGTCTAACAGAGGCAGCACATCATCTCAACAGACCAGCAGAGTATATCCTGGTTGCCCATACCCTCCTCGGCTTGCTGAAACCCATTTATCTGGACGCCGTGCTCATTCCTACGGTAGATCCTCAAATTTACGAGGCGATTGCCCAACAGCTCACGATCGATCCAGAGCCACTGCGCCTGAAGAAACTGCTCATCCTCGCCTGTACTCATCAGTGGGAGTCCGATCGAAAAACAATAGAGCAAACACCGCTTCTGCCGCTTATCCAAACGCTGCACAGCCTGACGCCAACCAAAACAGTTCTTTGTGTTCTGCTTGAGAACGTAGTGAAAACGCTGAGCAAATCCGCCCAATATCGCTTGCTTGCCGATCGTTTGATTCAAGCTTTCCAGCCTCTTTATTTCGACTCTGAAACCGTCGCAGCAGAACCAACGGTTTTGGAGGACACTCAGGCGGAGTGCTTTGAGGAGGACGCAACGAGCAGCTTGAATTCTCGCTCTGGTAGCACAAAATTTTCGACTATTGCAGAAGCAACAGCCGCACTCTCCGCGTTACTGCATGAACAAAACAAGCGATCGAATGGTGGATCTTCTGCGATCGCAGGCAAAACCCTGGCTTCCTCTAAGGGAAGTGACTTGCAGGGAAGTGACTTGAAGCCATCGAACCTGAGGTTGAGTGAACGATTTAGTCTGCGACAGAGCGTTGTGCAGGCAAGCAATCCACTTCGCACAAAAATTTTGCTGTTTTCTTTGCTGCACGAACCCTTTCAGCTACAGCAGCACGAAGGCATCCTGAAAGACTACGATCTCGATGACCTCCTGAAAATGACAATGCAGACCTATCGTCAGGCGGCTTACCTCAACACTGCGCTGGGTCAAATTGTTAAACAATTGCCTAATCCCCAGGCTTATCAGCCATCAATCGATGCATTGCTACAAGCAGTCCAACAGTTTTCGTCTGGCTCATCTGCTCTGCCTGCGAATGGTGATGCCTCAGGAGCCACTCAGCCGGAGTTTTCCCAGCTTACCAGTCCCCTGCCCCATACTGCGGCTCCCACTCAGACTGCTCCCACTCCATCTCCATCTCCATCTCCATCTGTCTTCCCTGACGGCGATCGGCTGAGATGATCAACCCTATCACCGAACCAACCTATGAATGAAGCTATCAAAGCAGCCGATCTGCTCAGGCAGTATGGTGTAGGCAAAACGAACTTTAATGGGGTACGGCTGGCACTATCGGATTTGGCTGAAGCGGATTTGATTGGGATTGATCTCAGCCAGGCAGACCTCCAGCGTACCGTTTTGCGATTTGCCTATCTCAACCGAGCGAAGCTGAGCAAGGCAAACCTGACTGCCAGTAAGCTGAGCGGCGCAAACCTGACCCAAGCAGAACTTACAGGCGCGATTCTCAAAGACGCTGACCTGCATGGAGCCATTCTTGCAGGAGCAGACCTTCGCAGTGCGGATTTATCGCTGGCTAACCTGCTGGATGCGAATCTACAGAATGCAGATCTACGAAATGCTCAGCTTGGCGGCGCAAATTTAACCGGAGTCTGTTTGCGCGGGGCAAACCTGCGCCAAGAGAATCATCGCTACACGGTGAACCTACGCGGAGCTACGCTGAGAAAAGCTGATTTGCGCGGCGCAAACCTGACCGGAGCGGATTTGTCGCGAGTTGATCTGCGCGGCGCAGATTTAAGTGAGGCAATCCTGCGCGGAGTTGATTTGAGCAATGCTGACCTGACTGAGGCAAATCTACACAATGCTTCTCTGACCGAAGCCAATCTGACGCGATCGATTCTACGAGGTGCATCGCTGATTAATGCCCGTCTGGAGCGATCGATCCTGGTTGAGGCAGATATGGCAAGCGTCAGCCTGCAAGGGGCATTGCTAGCAGATACCAAACTGACCAACGCTCATCTGGCAAAAGCAAATCTCACTGCCGCCCGTCTACCTCGCGCCGACCTGAGCCGTACTAATTTCTGGCAGGCAATCTTGTGCGAGGCCCAGCTTGTGGACGCCTACCTTGCCAGAGCGAATCTGATGCAGGCGAATTTAGCAAATGCCAACCTGACCAGAGCCGAGTTAAGCAGCACCAATTTGCAAGGGGCAATTTTACAGGGGGCAACAATGCCGGACGGTAGCCCTCATCCCTGACATTATTTATCACCCAACTTTCGGGAATGGGTATTAAACTTCTACAATTACTTAGCTTAAGGAAAAGTCTATGGATTTAGTACACTAGATCTATAGATAAACAAATCACTCCAGTTAAAAATATGGTTGCTTATACCCTTCCAGAACGCCCCGATCTAATCTTTTCTGTTCGTGGCAAAGATTCCGAGAAATCCCGTCAGCAGGCGATGGAGCAGCTTCACCACCGGATTGAGAACGAAGAGATCCCGGCTGATGCGTTCCCCAATGGGGTAGATCCTTCGGACTTTATTGAAGTTGATAGCAGTAAAATGAACCAGCCGCAAGCCTTAGACGAAAACAACGAAGTGCTGCAAGCCGTCCAAACCCTTTCTAATCTGGCACTGCTTAAGATTGACCTGGAAAAAGACCGGCAGGCTGCGCTCGAAGTGTACGACGTGATCAATCGCTTACTGTTTGGCAGCGAACCCGTTGAGGAAGAAGAGATTGATAGCCTGAAGCAGGGCTTCAAAACGCTGAAAGTTTTTGCACAAAATCACATTAAGCTGCAATCTTCTCTTCCTCAGGCAGAAGCGGCCCGCGATTTGCTGAACCAGGCGCTCTACGGCGAATCTGCTACTGTCGAAAAGTCAAATCCCAAGACGGCTAAAGCAGATAAAGCAGCGGATAAAGCAGATAAAGCAAAAGGCGACAATAGTCGAACTTAAGCAAGGATGAACTCTCTTTGACCCATACGGCAGCAGAAAAACGGGCATTGCTTGCCCAAATTGCTTACCAAGAAGGAAAGGTAGGGCGGCAGGGCAATGAACAAAAAGCTGGAGCAGAAATCGAGCGATACCTGAATGTTTTTCGAGCAGAATTCAACGCGATCGCTTGCACCACAAAATATTCTGACAAGACGATCGGTTTTGATTGGTGCTGTGCTTTTGTTTACTACTGCTGTCTTCAGTCAGGCTTTTCTCCGCCGATTCAGCCCATTCTCGATCGTCGTTCAACGCTGGGATTTGTCAGCCTGTGGTACGAATGGGCAAACTTTCTCGAAAATCAGTTCTATTGCTCAGCAAACCGCTCTGACTTTGAACCCAAATCAGGCGATATTGTGCTGTTCGATCGCCTGCTTGAACCCGTTGCGCTCGATCACATTGGGATTGTGGTAAAGCGATCGGGAGAAATCATAACTGCTGAAGGCAATGTGAATAATCGATCGGGGATTTTTCACCGACCTTTTGATCAGCATATCAACGGATACATTCGGCTAATTTAGCGCTGATGGTTTTTAGCGCTGATGGTTAAGGATTAGGCGGCACAATCTCCGTTACCACTCGCCCACCGCTGACCACCACTGTCCGGTTTTGCAATCGACCTACTGCTCTTGGACCACGTACCGTAGCAGGTGGATCTGCCTGGTTGTAAACGACATTGCCTTCTGCCACGAGCTGCTGGGTGGGGATCGTCCAGACCAGGGTATCGGATGCCAGATCAGAGTCATTGCGCTGCCCGATCGCCCGAACATTACCCGTAAAGCGAGCCACTCTTGGTTCTAAGTCCATTCTGGCGCGATCGGCAGTCAGGGTAGTTTGCTCCTGCTGATGCACCACGGTCACGGGCTGATCGGCTTCGATCGTTTGCCGTTTCAGATTCCAGATCAGCGAGTTGCCTGTTACCAGCAGGGGCGGATCGACGGTGAGCACACGGGCATTTTTGCGAAGGGTAGCGACACGGCTGCCGATTAGCACTTCTGCGGTGTCTCCGTTTGCCTGATCGGTAACTTGTGTATTATTGGCAATGCGCTGCGCCTGGACGGGGCGATCGCTCACCAGCCGATCCTGCTGCATTAGCCATACCATCTTCTCTCCCTGAAGCTTGAGCTTCGGTTCGTCGCGTGTTTCCGCAAAAATATTGCCCGATAGCTCAACGCGCTGCTGTCGTCGCTGAACTCTGCCCTCATTTGCGCTGAGGATCAACTTTGGATGGGTTCCGCGCAGGTTGCCGCGCACAATCATCAGATCTTGTTTGGGTCGCCACTCCAGCTCGTTACCGCGCATCACTGCTCCACTCTCAACATCGGTTGCAACGACATCGCCGCGCAGAAAAATGCGGTTGCCATCCTGTCGAATTTCCCCTTCTTTTGCCTGAATCTTGTAGGCAGGTTTGCCATCTTGATACAGTTCACCGCTCGGACTCTGAACTTTTGCGAGCTGCTTATCGGGCGTATAGACTGCCTGTTTTGCCCTCACCTTCCAGAGGGTTTGTCCTTTTTCATCGGGCTGCTCCAGCGTAATGTTGTTAAACGTGAGGTTGGGATCAACTTGCTGCGCGGCGGCTGTGTCTTCTGCCAACCGGTTTGCGCCGCGGCTCTCCTGCCGACAGCTTCCCAGCCCAAGCAACACCAGCAGCACACAAGGCAGCCCGATCGTCTTTATCCAGCCCATGCTTTTTTGATCCCAGACTTTGTTTTGATCCCAGGCTTTGATCTCAGGCGGCATTGCTTATGCCATCCAGCATCTTGCCCTGGCAATCTGAATGTAGCAGACGCTTGTCCCGGGAAAAAGCTCCCAGAATTCTCGTGCTACGGCTCAAACGATGGCTTGTCTTCTGGCTCCTCAACCAAGCCAATGCCACTGAGCGGACGATAGGTATAGCCCTGGCGCGGCGTTTTTTGAATGTCTTCTTTGATCGAGTCAAGGTCAATATAGCGATCGGCAACGTTAATCAAACTGTCGCTGGTCATCGATCGCAGGCTCACTACCTCAACTCGCACTCCCCGATAGCTCACCGCATCCACGGCATACGCCAGATCGCCATCGCCGCTCACCAGAACCGCCGTATCGTAGGAACCCACCAATGCCATCATATCAACGGCTATCTCGACGTCTAAATTTGCCTTCTTGGAGCCATCTGGAAGCTGCACCAGATCTTTAGAAATCACGCGATAGCCGTTGCGCCGCATCCACAGGAGAAATCCCTGCTGTTTTTCATTTGTACGATCGACCCCGGTGTAGAAAAACGATCGCAGCAGCCGTGATCCCGCCGTCAAACGACAAAGCAGCTTGGTGTAATCAATCTCAATGCCAAGCTGGAGAGCGGCATAGAACAGATTAGAACCATCGATAAAGATAGCAACTCTTCCCCGATTTTCTAGAACCTGTTCCGGTGTGAATATAGAATTGTTTTCGCCATGATGGTTATTGTTACTGAACATGATTTGTTAAACCTCAAAAATTTTATTAAGGGGAAATTAAATCAGCTAAATTCTTAATAAGTTACCTGTAAACAGGCGATCGTTCCTATCCTAAAACAGAAAAATCAAACAGCGTTCTCAGGCAGCTCTAACCGCTGAAAAACAGGTTGCGCTGCACCAAGCTCCTGCCCTGGCGATAAAATGCCCCATTGAGAATGCACCGCAAAAGGCACAACGGTTCCAGTGTCTTTTTGATTGAAATCAACCTGGTAGCCAAGCTGCTGATAAATCGCGTTGCTCAATCCTGGAATAATCGGTGACAGCAAGTAGGCACTAAGGCGAACTGTTTCCAGAACGCTATAAAGTACCTGCTCAACTTCGGCTTGTTTGCCCTGCTTGTAGAGCGTCCAGGGAGCCTGCTCGTCAATGAACTTGTTGCTCACGCGAACCAGCATTAGAACGGCTTCGCACCCCTGACTAAAGCCCAGCCTTTCAAAGGCTTCCTGCACTTGCTGTCCTAACCCCTCACCCTTCGATCGCAGCAGGTTATCTTCTGGAATAGCGGCGGGATCAAGTTTAGGGATCTGTCCATGGCAGTATTTTTGTGCCATTTTCAGCGTCCGATTGAGCAAATTGCCCAGGTCGTTTGCCAGATCTGCATTCAGGATGTTGATAAAGCGCGTTTCGTTGAAGTCGCCGTCGCGTCCAAACTCGATCTCCTTCAGGAAGTAATAGCGCACGGCATCAGAGCCATAGCGATCGGTTAGGGCAACAGGGTCGATCGTATTCCCCAGGCTCTTGCCCATCTTTTGCCCGTCCTTAGTAAGGAAGCCGTGCCCAAATACCCGATGGGGAACCTCTAGCCCTGCCGCCATGAGCATCGCAGGCCAGTAGACCGCATGAAAGCGCAGAATATCTTTGCCGATTAAATGGGTATTGATGGGCCACCATTTTGCCAGCGCGTTTGCCAGCGTCGGCGCGTCTTCGGGTTGTAAGAGTGCGGTCACATAACCCAGCAGCGCGTCAAACCAGACGTAAATCACATGGCTAGGGTCTTCAGGAATCGGAAAGCCCCAGTCAAAGTTGACCCGCGAGATAGAAAAGTCTTGCAAGCCGCGCTCGACAAAGGCAAAGACCTCGTTGCGCCGACTCTCAGGCTGAATAAATTCGGGACGATCGCGGTAAAGCTGCTCTAGCTTACCCTGATAACTGGACAACCGGAAGAAATAGTTTTGTTCGTCCCGCCATTCGGCTTCTTTATTGGTATGGATGGCGCAACGATGACCCTCCAGCAGCTCTCGCTCCTCTTTAAACTCCTCACAGGAAACGCAGTACCAGCCCTGCTGCCGCCCCAAGTAAATGTCACCCTGATCCCAGACGCGCTGAAAGAACTCTTTGACGATCGCCTCATGCTTGGGGGAGGTTGTGCGAATAAAGCGATCGACCTGAATATTAAGCCGTTCCCATAGGGAAAGGAAGCTTTCAACAATTAAATCGCAGTGTTCTTGAGGCGATCGTCCGGCGGCTTCTGCGGTGCGCTGGATTTTCTGCCCGTGTTCATCCGTTCCTGTAATGAGCAAGACAGGCTTGCCTAGGAGTCGCTGAAACCGAACTGCAACATCGGCAGCGATCGTTGTATAAGCACTGCCTATATGAGGAACATCATTGACATAATAAAGCGGAGTTGTAATGGCAAAGGGAGCCTGAGGGTTTGTATTAAAGGTCATAAATTAAAGAATACCCTGAAAATATTTATCAAATATACCCGACGGTTGTTGTGATTCATCCCTAATTAAGGGAAAGCTGCTTGAGTCTTCTCAGCAGGTCAAGATCTTTGACTAAAGTTAAGCCTACAAGTAACAATTCCTGCTTAAAGTTCTACTTTTACTAAAAGTCGTAAATCAAATGTATGTTACTTCTACAATTGAACAATTAATGTTTCATCGGTCTTAAAGGGCATTTTTCCTGAGTAAAGAGCCGTTATTTTGGATATGAATTGTTTTTCATCTTTTCAGTTCCAATACCGTTATTTTCCTCAGAGAATATTAACTGCTAGCCTTTAACTTGCAGATGGGAAAATTCCAGGAAGATTCTGCATAAATCGATCGATCGAATCTAAGCGTCTGATTAAGCGAGTCTGATTGAGCCATGTAAGGGCTGCCCGAACCGTTCCCTAAATTCCTCAACCTTGAGAGGTGAACGAAGTAGCGGTTTGGTAGCCTGTCTTAAGTTGGAATTGGGAAAATGTAGTACGGTTGATCCTTCTAAAACAATTTCTAAGCCAGGTCACGATACCAAGGTAGCATTTGCTGTTCACATAAGTTTACTCAATCCTTAATCATTTAAGATTTGTTCGCTGACTCAAATAGAAACCTGCCCTTGACGAGCTGCTCCGGTTTAAGCAGTTTTTCAATCTATCTCCTGTGCATTGCAAGGTGTAAAGCAAGCTGTGCTGCTCCGCTTGATCGAACTGCATTCATCCTCTAGAAGTCGCTCATTAGGCTGAATCGCGATCGGCGAAATCCGTCCCCTAGTTGAGGGCATTAGCTCATAGGTTGCGTCAGGATATGAATTACAGAAGCTGCTTTTTGCCAAAGTGGTCGCGGTGGGCAGCACCGCTCTTTCTTTAGTTGCTTAATATTACAAGAGTTAAATCAAGTCCTCCTGGAGCATGATGTTTAACAACCCACTGCTGATCTCTCAACAGCTGCTCAATATGCTGGGGACACGCGTCTTCTTTTACCATCGCGATCGTGTTCCGCAAAATAGTGCTGTTCTCGTCGTCAGCAATCATCGTAGTTTTCTAGACGCCCCTCTGCTGATGGCAACGCTAGATCGATCGGTCCGGTTTGCCTGCCATCACTATATGGGTCAGGTTCCCTTGATGCGTGAGTTTGTGACACGGTTAGGATGCTTTCCCCTTGATGCCCCCGATCACCGTCAGCAAGGCTTTTTTCACCAGGCAATTCAACTACTTCAGTCTCAGCAGGCAATCGGCATCTTCCCCGAAGGAACTGAACCAATGGTGCAGCACACTGATCCACATCAGGTGGGTAACTTTCAGCGCGGATTCGCCCATCTTGCCCTGCGTGCTCCAATTCAAGATTTAGCCATTCTGCCTGTGGCGATCGCCTCTCAAGACGAAACCAATAACGTTGCAGTCCCGCTGAAGCTGCTGAGCTGGTTCGATCCATCGGAACCGCTGTTTGACCAACCTGGATGGCATCCAATGGTGATTTATCAAAAAGTAGATGTGATTGTGGGGCGTCC
Organism: Leptolyngbya sp. GB1-A1; assembly: GCF_039962475.1. NCBI lineage: Bacteria > Bacillati > Cyanobacteriota > Cyanophyceae > Leptolyngbyales > Leptolyngbyaceae > Leptolyngbya > Leptolyngbya sp. GB1-A1. Next base: position 176,916 of record NZ_JAMPLI010000003.1, read on the forward strand.
CATGTGGGTGACTCCTGCTCAGCGGGAAAGCTACCAGGGAAAACAGGCGAAAACTGTTGTCGCTGATTTGACCCAATACTGCCGTGAAGAAATCGATCGCCTGTTGCACTAATTTGCTGCATTAGCTTAATGTCGCCTATGACGGACACTCAGCCCCACGCCTATTTCCGTACACCGACTCGACTTAATCCCAGCGCACCCCTATTTATCTTTCTACCCGGCATGGATGGAACCGGACAGCTTTTCCGCGCTCAGGTGGCTGGGGTTGAGAAAGCGTTTGACATTCGGTGTTTATCAATCCCCGGTGATGATTTGACAGGATGGGAACAGCTCGCGGAACAAGTCGTCACGCTGGTGAAAGCGGAGAGAGAGCGAAAGCCAAATCAGCCTGTTTATCTTTGCGGCGAGTCGTTTGGCGGCTGTTTAGCGATTAAAACGATTCTGCGTGCGCCTCATTTATTCGATCGGCTCATTCTGGTCAATCCAGCTTCTTCGTTTAATCGGCGTCCATGGGTGTACTGGGGTTCTTACCTGAGTCACTTGCTGCCTGAACACACCTATCAGCTCTCGACGCTGAGTTTTTTAACAATCTTGGCATCGCTCGACCGAATTCTGCCTGAAGACCGGAAGGCGTTGCTGGATGCAGTGCGATTTGTGACGCAACAATCGTCCATTTGGCGACAGTCGCTACTGCGCGATTTTTACGTGAGTGAATATCAGTTTCGTGGCATTATGCTACCAACGCTTGTCGTTGCCAGTGCCCAAGATAAGCTATTTCCCTCGGTCTCAGAAGCCCGTCGCTTAGTCAATCTGCTGCCCAATGCGGAAATGATTGTGCTGCCGGATAGCGGTCACGCTTGCCTGCTCGAAAAAGATGTGAATCTCTATGAGCTGATGCAGTCTTCTCGACTCATACAGCCTCCCCAACCGACGCTTTCGAGTTAAAAACTCAAGCTAGAGGTTAAGCTCAAGCTAAAACCTAGTCTGGAACTACAGCTCTGCAAACCGATCGCTTGCTTCAAGCAGCGCATGGCAAATACCAGGTTCCGTCATGGAATGCCCGGCATCGGGAATCATGATTAGCTCGGATTCAGGTAGTGCTTGATGCAAATCCCAAGCAGACATTGGCGGACAAACCACGTCATAGCGTCCCTGCACAATCACAACTGGCAGATGTCGAATTCGATCGCACTGATCTAAAAGCTGGTTTTCCTGTTCAAAAAAACCCTTATTCACAAAGTAGTGGCACTCGATTCGGGCAAAGGCATCGGCAAACTGATTCTCGCCAAATCGCTGCTGCAAGCCCACATCGGGCAATAGCTTACTGGTCGAAGCTTCCCACACTGACCAAGCACGGGCTGCCTGCTGGCGAATCTCGCGATCGTCGCTGGTGAGCCGCTCATAGTATGCCGTGATGAGATTGTGACGCTCTGTGGGGGAAATTGGCTTCAGGTAAGCTTCCCAGGCATCAGGAAAAAAGTAACTTGCACCCTCCTGATAAAACCAGGACAGCTCCTTTTGTCGCAACAGAAAGATACCTCGCAGGATCAACCCCTTACAGGCTTCAGGATGAGTTTGACTATAGGCAAGCGATAGCGTACTGCCCCAACTGCCGCCAAACACTACCCAGCGATCGATGCTGAGATGCTGCCGCAGTCGCTCAATGTCGCTCACTAAATGCCAGGTTGTATTCTCACGGAGTTCTGCATGGGGCACACTGCGTCCACAGCCTCGCTGATCAAACAGCACCACGCGCCATTTCTGAGGATTAAAAAACCGACGGTGAATTGGATCAATACCGCCCCCCGGACCGCCGTGTAGAAAGACAATCGGCTTACCGTTAGGGTTGCCTACTTCTTCGTAATAAAGAGTGTGCAGGTCAGAAACCTGGAGTGTGCCAGTTGTGTATGGCTCGATCGCAGCATACAGTTCACGCATTGTTCCCTCTGATCAACCCATACGGCTAGTCTACCGGAAGACATTAGCCTGTTTGTAGAACTTCAAAACTTCATGATTTGCAATCGCTCGCCCTGCTAAAGGTTCAGCCACAATTCCCTTAAGGCAAAGCAGTGCAATAATAAACCTTGAGCGATCGACCGATGCGCCTGCTGCTACCCTTTGCCTGCTGCCTTCTTGAACTTCGACGCAGCCCTGAGAGTATGTTTAGAATCAGAGTATGTGCTACTCGCCCCAACGCTGCCCAATGCAGATCTTCCTTTGACCGCAGCCTATGAGCTTTGTTGAGTATCAACCGCATCAAATCGTGTTTCTGGAGTGTGAAGAAAAGCGTCTGTATGCAGAGGTGATTCAAACGGTGATCGATCGACAGCTCTGCTGGGCACGTCCTTTGGTTATACTTAGCCGAGGCTTCAGTGATGCAGAACACCCCCTCTGGGACAATTGGCAGACAAGCGAAATTGCCTTGGAAATGCTGGTTGACCTGCGGCAGGAATCTGATCTGCTGCTGCCCCTGTCCTGGTTTCAGATGGCAGTGGATACTGAGGTGATTCCAGTTCTGGCAAAGCTCAGCGGGTTAAAACCTAAACCTTATTCAGCCTCGGATGAAGCGATTGTGCAGCATCACTATCCTTCCGCCCAAGAACAGCTTCAGCAATTTATTCGGGCACTTTGCCTTGCAAATCAGAATCATGCAAATCCCGATCGGGAAGAAACAAACAAGCAATAGACTGCGGATATGGCAACCCTCAGAACGACTTGCTTTGCAAACCAGTTGAATACAAGGCGATGACCTGAGGAGCAGGCAGCCTCTGCTAAGGGCTCGGAACCAACCGCACCCTTCCAGCATCCATCTCCGCCATTAACAGCTCCAGTGCTTCATAGTCCACATCAGAGATGTAGCCCAGACGAGTTAACTCGTAGTTAATCTCATTTTCAATATCGGGAGTGAGCTGCTTAATGTGCAATGCCTTTGCAACAAGCTGGCGAATTACGTGGGTTGTTTTCATTATTAGAAAGTCCTGCGTTAAGTAGGAAAAACCAACCTCTGGACTTCATTGTCATGAAACGCCGCTGCAACTTCGATGATCCAACGCTGTCCACTTTGTGATTTAAATCACGATATGCTCTTTTGCAAAGCACTATACCAGGAGAATAACAGATAAATATTTATTCTGTTATTTGGGCTAAGGTATCAAGTTTGTTTAAGTGAGTAATCTTCCTGTTGGTAGATGTACCTTTAACCACTTCCAAATTAGTAACTATGGTTACTTCTAAAGTTCTTTATCTGCTGGAATACACCTAATCGATCTTCATCCACTATTAAGTCGTGATGAAGCTAGCCTGGCTAACAAACAGCTTGGCTTAATTTCCCATTTCCTGATTCTCCCTTAAGCGGCATTTCTCAACCCTTCCACAGGTGTTGGGTGTTGAGTTGCACCAGATGTTCTTGGTGTGACAAGTAATGTTACAAAGGGAGAGTCAAGATAAAGTACGGACAGCTTTTGTAACTATCAATACATCAGCACAAGCGTGATTCTATCAGGATTTAATCTGAAATCCTGTCAGTTAAAGATTCTGCAAATTTCTCCTTCCAGGCTAGTATGCAAGAAATTTTCAAGGTTATGGTCTAGTACATTCCAAGAGCCAGCTTCGAGTCTCAATTCAACCATCTGTAGTCAGACAGGATCGAATGATGCACAGCACCCTTACATACTCTCGACAGGTAGTTGTTCAGCCCAGTGGCGACATCAACGTCAACAATGCTGAATCCTTGCAGAAGCAGCTTGCAGCAACCGTAACCGCAATCGAATATTCACACTTGTTAGTTGATATGACTGGCGTTAAATCCCTTGATAGCGCAGGGCTCATGGTTTTTGTTTCGACCCTGACCCTAGCGCAGCAGCTTGGTAAGCAGCTTATCCTATTTGGGATTTCTCCCTCTGTACGGATTGTTTTTGAGTTAACCCAGCTCGATCGCGTTTTTGAAATTTTGGACGGACAATCCTTGGTCGAGTTGACGGCTGCCTGATAAAGCGGTTTGAGGTTAAACGATCGTTAAGTTTGCCATTCACAAGCCCTTCTATCCTTCGTGCATCTCCGGTCACCTGCAAGTCAGTTTGTCATTCGCAGATTGAGTCGTTCGATTTTTGTTATAACGATTTCTGCTAAACGACTTCTGTTAGACGACGAGCTAAGCCTGAATCCGGTATAGTGAACAGGAAGAGAAGGTCGATGCGAAGCAGTTCCCCTTTTGGGGTGACGCGCAGCGATTTTCTCAATTTCTCGATCGTCACTCCTTGTCTTTACCGTGGCAGTTGCAGTTGAACAGCTATTAACGCCCGAAATCCTAAAGCCCGCTCGCTACCTGGGCAATGAGCTGGGAGCGGTTCACAAACCTTGGGAAGCCGCAGCAGTCCGATGGGTGCTTACCTACCCGGAAATTTATGAGGTTGGTGCTTCTAACCTAGGTCACATCATTCTCTACAGCATTCTCAATGCTCAGCCTCGGCAACTCTGCGATCGTTCCTATCTACCTGCGCCCGATCTGGCAGCAAAACTGCGCTCTACTCAAACCCCGCTATTTGCAGTCGAGTCACGCCGATCGCTGACCGATTTCGATGTCTTGGGCTTTAGCCTCAGCTATGAGCTGGGAGCAACCAACATCCTGGAAATGTTGGATTTAGTAGGCATCCCTCTCACCTGGAAAGAGCGATTACCTTCTCGGGGAACTGCGAAGCAACCTGCTAATCAGAACCGATGGAATGTGGAGCAGGGCAGCTATCCGCTTATCTTTGCGGGCGGACAAACGGCAACCTCAAACCCGGAACCTTACGCTGACTTTTTTGACTTCATTGCGCTGGGCGACGGGGAGGAACTGCTGCCGGAGATCGGTCTGGTACTGGAAGAAGGTAAGGCTGCGGGACTGAACCGCGAAGAAATCTTGTTGGATCTGGCACAGGTTCCCGGTGTGTACGTGCCGCAGTTTTACGATATGGCAGCCGATGGCTCGGTGCATCCCAGCCGTCCTGATGTGCCCGACCGGGTTTTGCGGCGGGTGGCAACGCCTTTGCCTGCCTACTCGATTGGTTTAGTGCCCTACATTGAAACGGTTCACGATCGTCTGACGATCGAAATCCGGAGGGGCTGTACACGGGGTTGTCGCTTTTGTCAGCCGGGGATGCTTACCCGTCCAGCCAGGGATGTAGAGCCGGAGCAGGTCATAGAGGCGATCGAGCAGGGAATGCGGGCAACCGGATACAACGAGTTCTCGCTGCTGTCTTTGAGCTGTTCTGACTATCTGGCACTGCCCGCGGTGGGCGTTGAGATTAAAAATCGGTTGCAGGGTGAAAATATTTCGCTGTCACTGCCTAGTCAGAGAGTCGATCGCTTTGATGAAAATATCGCCAATATTCTGGGCGGAACGCGGCAATCGGGGCTAACTTTCGCGCCGGAAGCAGGCACGCAGCGAATGCGAGATATTATTAATAAAGGGCTAACTAACGAAGAACTGCTGCGCGGGGTTAGAACTGCCTACGAGCAGGGTTGGGATCGGGTTAAGCTCTACTTTATGATTGGCCTACCGGGCGAAACCGACGCAGATGTTTTGGGCATTGCTGAAACGATGCGTTGGCTTCAGCAAAAGTGTCAGATTAAGGGTAGAAAGCCGCTTGGCTTTAATGTCACCATCTCAAACTTCACACCGAAACCTCACACGCCTTTTCAGTGGCACTCGGTCGCAACGGCTGAACTCATCCGAAAGCAGAAACTCCTTCAGCAAGAGTTCCGCACCATTCGGGGAGTAAAAGCTAACTTCACTGACGTTCGCATCTCGGCAATGGAGGACTTTGTCGGGCGAGGCGACCGGCGTTTGGCGGCAGTAATTCGTCATGCCTGGGAGTTAGGAGCCGGGATGGACGCTTGGTGGGAAAGTCTCGATCGGGCTTTTGCTGCCTGGACGCAGGCGATTGCTGCTTCTGAACTCACCTGGAAATATCGCCAGGTCGAAAACGGGGAGTGGAACGTTTTTGGGGATGCGGGTTCATTGCAGGCTGAGCAGACGCTGAATCAGCCGCTTCCCTGGGATCATTTGGATTCAGGGATTGATAAGCAGTGGTTGAAAGAAGACCTTCAGCGGGCATTGGAAGCTGCGATCGTTCCAGACTGCTCGTTTGAGGGCTGCTCCCACTGCGGTGTCTGCGGTCTAGACTTTGGACACAACATTGTCGTGCCGCCGCCGCCCATTCCCGCCTTTCAGGGGCAATTTGTGCCGAATCAGGAGCGGGCGCAGCGAATGCGCGTTCAGTTTGGCAAACTGGGCGACATGACGCTGGTAAGCCATTTAGACCTTGTGCGTTTATTCGATCGCGCTGTGCGGCGGGCTGCGATTCCGGTTTCTTTTACGGGCGGGTTTCATCCGGGTCCGCGTATCTCGATCGCCAGTGCGTTACCGCTAGGTGCAAGCAGTCTGGGGGAAATTGTGGATTTCGACCTGACCGAAGCCATGAACCCGGCAGAGTTTCAGCAAAAGTTCGGTGCTCAACTGCCTGCGGAGGTGCCTGTATTTAGCGTTGAGTCAATCGCCCTCAATGCGCCTGCGGCAACTCATGCAATGGAGCAAGCAGAATACTGGATCGCGGTTGTGCCTCTCTTTGAAGAAGCTGAAACACAGCCTGGGGGAGCGTCTGACTGGCACGGCTGGATTCGAGCTGTTTTGGAAGCGGAAAGTTTGTGGGTCGAACAAACCACGAAATCAGGTAAGCAAAAGTCAGTTAATCTGCGGGAACGGCTCTTTGAACTCGAATTGCTCGATCGATCGATTCCGGGACTGCGGCGGGAACAATCCCTTGAGGATGCTGTAATCCTGCGTTTTGTGGGAAGCTGCCGCAATGATGGAATTCTGCTGCGTCCAGAACATCTGGTGCAAATGCTGGAGCAGGTAACTCAACAATCGTTTCGGCTTTTGCACATTCATCGGTGTCAGCTTTTCTTGATGGATGGTTGAAAGGTTAAGGATTTCTTGACTTTTGCAATCCTGCGTACAGCAGTTGATCGAAGACCGCGGATTCAATCGACCGCGTGTTGGGTTTCCTCAACTGCCGGAAAAAGCCTATTTTGCAAGAAGGACTGCTAGTTAAATTCTCATTCCAGAGAAATCTTCCCTTTTTGCAACTTCCGCCCTTTTCCATTTCCTAAGCTGAGTATTTTCCAAAAAACGTTGAACATACTGATGCGTGCATTGACGATCGCGCTATAATGCGTAACTAAGAGAAGCCGTAGCGAATCGAAACCTCTTAGGGTTAAACTCAGGGTTAAAAACGATTCGAGCGGCACCAGACCCAGAGTAAAGTCTGCTTCTGTAAAGCTTTTCACTCCCTTGCTCACGTAAGATCCTGCTCCTTTCAAGCAGATTCTTCCGTACAGACACCTTTCACTCAGGTTTCTTCTATTCAGGCATTCAAGATCGGTTGTTAGTTCTCCAACTGATTGGGTGTGCTGATTTCTCATCAAGGCTTCTCCTGTCAAATCGATCGCTTTTGGCAGGAACTTCATAGGTATTTTGCAGAACGGCTGCTTGCTGACGCGGCGTTCTTTGATTTATTCCAGCGAAAGTAGCATGACGGAGCCAGTGCTGCCAAGCTGCCAGACTTTGAGGAAATTGAATGTCAAAACAAATTGTTATCGCTGAGCAGCACCGCATTGCTGCTGTCTTTTCAGAAGATCAGATTCAAGAATTAATCGTTGCAAAGGGAACCCATCAGGTTGGCGATATTTACCTAGGTGTTGTGGAAAATGTGCTGCCAGGAATTGATGCAGCCTTTGTCAACATTGGTGATAGTGAACGCAACGGGTTTATCCATGTTTCCGATTTAGGTCCGCTACGGCTTCGTAAGGCGGCAGGCTCGATCACAGAGCTGCTTGCGCCTCAGCAGAAAGTGCTGGTTCAGATTATGAAAGAGCCGACTGGAAACAAGGGTCCACGGCTGACCGGAAATATTAGCCTTCCAGGGCGCTATCTGGTACTAATGCCGTTTGGTCGAGGCGTCAACCTTTCCCGACGCATTCGCAACGAAGCAGAACGGAATCGGCTTCGCGCATTAGCAATTCTCATTAAGCCCGCAGGAATGGGGCTACTGGTGCGAACTGAAGCTGAAGGAATGCCCGAAGAAGCAATTTTAGAAGACCTGGAAGCTCTGCAAAAACAGTGGGAAAGCATCCAACAAGAAGCGTTGTCCTCTCGTCCACCCTGCTTGCTTAACCGAGATGATGACTTTATTCAGCGGGTGCTGCGAGATGTGTACAGCGCAGATGTAAACCGAATTGTTGTCGATTCGCATACCGGGCTGAAGCGTGTTAAGCAACACCTGACGAACTGGAATGGAGGACGATCGCCGCAAGGGATTTTGATTGACCATCACCGTGAACGTACCTCAATTTTGGAATACTTCCGAGTCAATGCGGCAATTCGGGAGGCTCTGAAGCCAAGGGTCGATTTGCCCTCCGGTGGCTATATTATTATCGAACGTACTGAAGCCCTAACGGTAATTGACGTGAACTCTGGCTCGTTTACCCGATCGGCGACCGCAAGAGAAACGGTTCTTTGGACGAACAGTGAAGCGGCAACTGAGATTGCACGACAGCTCCGCCTTCGCAACATTGCTGGAGTCATTATTGTCGATTTCATCGACATGGATTCGCGTCGCGATCAGTTGCAGGTGCTTGAACAGTTTAATAAGGCACTGCGAGCAGACAAAGCCCGTCCTCAAATTGCTCAGCTCTCGGAACTGGGACTGGTCGAACTAACGCGTAAACGTCAAGGACAAAATATCTACGAACTGTTTGGGCGCACCTGTTCTCAGTGCGGTGGCTTGGGTCATACTGTTCATCTACCTGGCGAAACAGAAGTTGCGCTGTCTGATCCGCTCGATCCGGTGCGAATTCCTGCGACAGCCGAATCCCGTCCAGTCGCCCGCGATACCTGGGAGCGATCGGCTGATGATTCCGATTTAGATCCAGCTGCCGATTTGCAGGAACTAAACTTAACTAATCATCCTGACTATCGGGAGCGAAGCCGCAGCGATCGGGGTGATCGTAATGACCGCAATGACCGGGGCGATCGAGGAGATAATCGCCGTCGTCGTCGGGGTGGGCGAGTCAAGGTCGGTGAACCAACGTTGAAGCCAACCGTTGGACGGGTCGAGCCGGAGCTAGATCTGGAGCCTGCTCCTTTGGAAGAAGTGATCGCAACGCCGATTCTAAATAGCCGAGACAGTCGGGACGGTCGGGAAAACCGAGATAGTCGGGAAAACCGAGAGAGCCGGGAAAACCGAGATAGCCGAGATAGTCGGGACGGTCGAGAAAACCGAGATAGTCGGGAAAACCGAGAAAATCGCGGCGTGCGAGAGCGGGACAATCGCTCGGAAAAACTCGATCGCAGTCGGGTTTCGCGCCGGGAAAGACCCTTGGCAGAACCACCCCAGGTAATCTCAGTCGAAATGACCCCTGAGGAACAGGACGTTTATGCTCTAATGGGCATCTCGCCCCTAGTACTTTCAACTGAGACGGTGAAAGATCTAAAGTCTACGGTCGTTGCAGTCACACTGCCTGGACAGCGAGTTCGTCAGGACCCCGCTAGCTTACGCGAAGTCAGTTTGCCGGAGCAACCAACGATTCCTGAAGCGGTAGCTCCACCAGCAGAGCAAGTTTCGGCTGATTTGGACGAGTTGCCAGCAGTACCAGAAGCCTCGGTTTCAGAAGTTGAGTCGAATGGATACACGGCTGAGTCGGCTGAATCTGACGAAGGGGGGTATTCTGATCTCAGCCTGGATTCAACTCGTCGCCGCCGTCGCCGTCGCTCTTCCCTGGTTGCGACTGATGACCCAAGTTCGGATGTCGGCTAATTCTCTAGAGAGTTCTGCACTACAGCTCAATCTACTGCTGCCAGACTTGGAGGCTGCTTCTGCTCTGGGTCTGGTTGCAGGGGTGGATGAGGTTGGGCGAGGAGCTTTATTTGGTCCTGTAGTGGCAGCAGCTGTAATTCTCCCGACTGATCAGCTCGATCGCCTTTCAGCAGCAGGGGTCACAGACAGCAAGCAACTGTCTGCCTTTCAGCGACAGGAACTTGCAGTGCAAATTAGAGCGGTGGCAATTGATTGTCGAATTGGGATTGCCTCAGTGCAAGAAATCGATCGACTCAACATTTTGCAGGCGACGTTTCTCGCGATGCGTCGCGCAGTCGATCGGCTCAGTCCGCAACCTGACTTGTGCCTGATCGACGGAAATCACTGTGTGCCGCAGCTTGTTTTACCGCAGCAGGCGATCGTTAAAGGGGATCAAAGATCGCTTGCAATTGCCGCAGCCAGTATTGTGGCAAAAGTCTGGCGGGACACACTGATCCTACGCCTTGCCGCAAAATATTCCGGCTATGACCTCGCATCTAATAAAGGTTATGGCACCGTTAAGCATCGGCTTGCGCTTCAGCAGAAAGGCGCATCGCGTCAGCATCGACGATCGTTTAGCCCTTGTGCTGCATCAAATCTATCCTTGGAGCAACTTTAGGGCTAACGTATCGTAATCACTAAGAGACAGAATTTTCGCGTTGCCTCAAGCTTATCCCAATTCAGGCTTGCTGCCGGCCATGGGAAATGGTTCTCCGTTGGGAGCCAGAGAATTAGGCGAGTTGTGCCAAGTTTCCCTGCCTTGCTGCGCTGCCCATTCCCGATAGTCCACTAAAAGCTGATGCATTAGACGCTGTTTCACAGTTAGCAGAACGCTGTGAAGCAGACCATTTCCAGTTGCTTCTAGGATAGGCTGGGGGGTAAGCATCAACGGCGGCGGTACATCCACCTGTACTTGCAGATTAGCTCTGCCCCGTAGATAAGTCACTTCGCCGTCCTGTTCGGGAATCAGCACTCCAGTAAGATTCAGGCTGAATCGCTGGTTGATGTATTCAATCCCACGAATTTCGCAAGCGATCGATTGCACCCGAATACTGCCATCTGGTTCTGCCCAAACTTGCAGGTCTACCGTAGGCTGGAGCGTTAGCATCAGAAAGCTTAAAGGACGCATTTTCAGCCGAAAGCAATCTTGCCTCAACATTTGAATTCGGCTTGGATCAACCAGAGCACGAACAAGTCGCTGCGGCTGACGCAGATAATGCTGAAGCGGCACGGGTTGGTTAGGAACAGCTAACTCAACCGATTGAGAATCAGAAAAACGGGCAAACATGGGGGATAGATGGGTAGACGAGGGAGTGAGGATAAGCTGTGACCGTTACTTTACTAAAGTTTAAAGTTCTTCCCGAAAAGCAACCTTGCTCTTAGGCAGTATATGACGTAGCAATGGTCATTCTGGAATTGCCTAAGTGAATGTAATGAGATTACTTTAACTTTCTTTACTAAATAGCGCTGAGGAACTCATACTGTTCTCGACTTCAGCGATTAAGATCAGCAAGATTTGCACGTAGCTCAGTTAGAATCCATGCAACACAAAAGAGGGCACAGCGAGCGCACCCTCCTTGATGAATAACTAGATTCAGGTCGTCGGCTTAGTGAGGCACCTCTTCGCCGTTAAGCGTTTCTTCGCCCCTTTTGAGCCTTGCTGTAACTCATCGCTTAGCCCTTGCCTTAACGAAAGACTTAAGACTTGGGTGTCCTTAGCCTCCTGCCACTGCTGGAACGATGCTGACTTCATCACCCGTTTGCAGCGAGGTGTTCTGTCCATCCAGGAACCGAATATCTTCGCTGTTGACGTAGAAGTTAATAAAGCGACGCAAATTACCCTGCTCGTCACAGAGCCGGGTTTTGATGCCGGGAAAGCTCTGCTCCAAAGAGTCAAGCAGTTCGGCGATCGTTTGTCCTTCACATTCGATCGTGGCTTGGTCGGCAGTAAATTTTTGCAGCGGAGTCGGGATCAGAACTTTAACAGCCATAGTTATTTTCAAAAATCTCAGAAATCAAGGTCAATCATAAGCCTTTATTATCAGGCAAAACTAGACAAGAACCTGCTGCCATTCCAGGCGATCGAGGGTTCGAGACCGCTCCAGTGCCCGCTCGAAACTATCCAGCTTGGGTTCGATCGTCAGCGGCTCACCAATGTAGCCCTGTACCGCTTCCTGAGTCTTCAGACCGTTGCCCGTAATGTAAACCACCGTGGTTTCTTCGGAGTCAATTTTGCCTGCTTCGACCAGCTTTTTCAAGGTAGCGATCGTTGTGCCACCTGCGGTTTCAGTGAAGATGCCTTCGGTTTCTGCCAGAAGCTTGATGCCTTCTACGACTTCCTGATCATTCACCGATTCAATATTGCCATTCGTCTTGCGGGCGATATCCAGCGCGTACACGCCATCTGCCGGATTGCCGATCGCGATTGATTTAGCAATGGTGTTGGGCTTCACCGGGGTAATAAAGTCGCGCTCCTCGCGGAATGCTTGGGCGATTGGAGAGCAGCCTTCAGCCTGGGCACCGCTAAACCGGACAGTCTTATCTTCGACCAGTCCCAGCTTGACGAATTCCTGGAAGCCCTTATAAATCTTAGTGAAGAGTGAACCAGATGCCAGAGGGGCAACAATGTGATCGGGCAACTGCCAGCCCAACTGTTCAGCGACCTCATAGCCCAGCGTCTTGGAACCTTCAGAGTAGTAGGGGCGTAGGTTGATGTTTACGAAGCCCCAGCCATGGGTATTTGCAACTTCCGAGCAGAGGCGATTCACCTGATCGTAATTGCCGTGAACTGCTATCACCGTAGGACCATAGATCAGCGTACCCAGCACTTTTCCAGCTTCCAGGTCGGAGGGGATGAACACACAGCAGTCAAGTCCGGCATGAGCGGCGATCGCTGCCGTCGAGTTTGCCAAATTTCCGGTGCTGGCACAGGAAACGGTCGTAAAGCCCAGTTCACGCGCACGAGTTAGCGCAACCGATACCACCCGGTCTTTGAAGCTCAGAGTGGGCATATTCACGGCATCATTTTTGATGTAGAGGTTTTTGATGCCCAAACGACGTGCTAGACGGTTTGCTTTCACCAGCGGAGTAAAGCCAGTGCCTACATCAATCGGGTTGTCAGTAGCGACGGGCAGCAGGGGACGATACCGCCAGATAGATTTAGGTCCGGCTTCGATTGATTGCCGCGTCACAAGCCGGCTCAGCGCACTGTAGTCATAGGCGACCTCCAGTGGACCAAAGCAATATTCGCAAACGTGGAGTGCTTTAGGTTCGTACTCTGCACCGCACTCTTTACACTTCAGAGCCGTAAAGGTAGCAGCGGTTTGGGTGGGGTCGATCGCCTGGGTCATGAACTTCTTCCTCTCTAAATGCGCTCTCTTGAGTCAACTCAGCAGATCAATAAACCGTTAGCCAATCAAACCCTGTCGCGTTTTCTGACCAACTAAAACGGATGCTATCACAGGCGAAAAATACCGTCAAATATACCCGACTATTTTTGTCGGGTTTGATTTGGGATAATTCAGGATTGCTTCGGGATTGATAAAGCGATATTTAACCCCCACTTACGGGCGGAATGAGGACAAGTTCGTCGCCTTCCTGCAAAACGGTCTCCGGTTCCACAAACTGAAGATTTACGCCGAAGCGAGTCAGACTGCGCCACTGTTCTAATTCAAAGTGTTCGCTGATGAGTCGATCGCGAACCTGCGCTACGGTTGACTCTGTTGGAAGTTGCAGCACCAGTTCCGAGGTTCCATAGGCTTCTTGATAGGCAGCAAAGAGCTTGACGATTACTGTAATTGAGGTGCGATCGTTCATTGATATCTGGTCTCCAACTTGATTTCAACCCTGGCATACTGAATAAAGTATCCTGCAAGCTTCTAACAAAAAGCTCTTATGCTCGGCTCCTTTCAGCAAAGTACACTGCGGATTGAACTCGATGCCTCAGCGCAGCAAATCCACGACAGTCTGCTCCTTCCGGCTCAGTTTCGTCGCTGGCTTTCTCCCCAAACGTTTTCACAGGGGTTGCCTGAAACGCTGCATTCAGGACTTTCGTTTACAAGCTGGATTGGTCCAGTTGTGATTCAGCATCAGGTTGATCGGGCAGCCCCTAATAGTCTGCGCTTTTTGCTAAGCCAGGGGATTGATGGTTATCACGAATGGTATTGGGGGGAGGGCTGGGTGCAGTCGCGCCTTGAGGGAGTTTCGCTGCTGCCGCTGAATTTGGGACAAACGTTAAGCCTGCTGCGCCTAAAACAGTTTCTTGCAAGCTGAATTCACGCTTCAGGTCAGCAAAGGAAACTATCTCGGCTTAACGACCAGTACCGAGCAACTTGCCTCTTCAACGACCTGGTTGCTCACCGAGCCTTTGAGAATGCGCGTCATTCCTGTCAAACCTCGACTGCCAATGACAATCAAATCAGCGTGATGGATATTGGCTAAGCGCACAATCTCTTCCGCAGGTTCGCCGCGCACAATTTCGATTTCGCTTTTGCAGGGCAGATCTGCTTGATAAGCCTGCAATTTTTCTAGCGAATGATAAGAAATTTCTTCCGCGTCAACCGGGGGGCGATCGGCTGCGATGTCAGGATTTGCGTCAGAGTTCACTAAAACATGCGCCAGAACAACATGAGCATCCTGCGGTAGGGAAAGCTGATGAAGTGCTTTAATGACCAGTTCCGATAAGTCTGAACTATCGAGCGCAACTAGAATTTTGTTCAGCATGATTCTTCAGCCTGGAATTTCCCAGAACGATCGCTTGCCTGTCCAGTGTCGCGGGTTCAGCCTGAAAATTCAATCAACTTTGACCAAAATCAACTTTGACCAGAATAAAGCTTAAGCGTCCCGTGCTCCTATCTACCCTTCCTGATCGCCTGCATCCTTTTGAACTCTGAATCGTACTGAGTCTGCGTGCGAAGGCAGCCCTTCGGCAGTTGCCAGCGCATCGATCGCCCCTGCCACGTTCTGGAGTGCCTGCGGCGAGTATTGAATCAAGCTGGAATGCTTCAGGAAGGTTTCGACGCTGAGAGCAGAGGCATAGCGGGCAGAACCGGAAGTTGGCAAAGTGTGATTGGGTCCAGCAAGATAATCGCCAACGGCTTCAGGGGTAGAATTGCCCAAGAAAATTGCTCCCGCATGGCGAATATACTCCAATAGGCTCCAGGGGTTTTCGACTTCCAGTTCCAGGTGTTCTGGAGCGAATTCATTAGATAGTTCGGCGGCTTGTTCGAGGGAGTCTACGACAACGACCAGACCGTAGTGAGCGATCGCCTTTTCGGTTAGCAATCGGCGCGGGTGGTTGAGCAACTGCTGCTTCACTTCGACCACAACATTCATTGCCAGATCAGTATCAGTCGTGAGCAGAATTGCTGCTGCCATTGGATCGTGTTCTGCCTGCGCCAGCATATCGACTGCGACGTGGACTGGATTGGCGTGACCATCGGCAATGATCAGGACTTCAGAGGGACCCGCGAGGGAGTCGATACCAACCGTGCCGTAAACCAGCTTTTTCGCCAACGTCACGTAAATATTGCCCGGCCCCGTAATCACGTCCACTTTGGGAATTGTTTCGGTTCCGTATGCCAGTGCGCCGATCGCCTGTGCCCCTCCAACACGATAAATTTCCTGTACCCCGGCTTCCTGTGCTGCTACCAGAACGGCAGGGTTAATCGTCTTATCTGGGCGAGGCGGAGTCACCATTGCGATGCGGGGAACCTGCGCGACCTTCGCCGGAATGGCGTTCATAATCACCGTGCTAGGATAGGAAGCCCGTCCCCCCGGCACATACAGCCCCGCACGATCGACCGGCGTGTAGCGTTTGCCTAAAACGACCTCATTTTCGCCAAACTGCACCCAGCTTTTGGGCACTCGCTGGCGGTGAAAGGCTTCGACCTGACGACAGGCAAGCTGGATTGCTTCCAGCAACTCTTTGGAAACCTGCTGATAAGCAGCTTCTAGCTCCGAGCCTGTGACCCGCAACTCTCCTGGCTCTAGCATGAGTTGGTCAAATTCTTCGGTGTAGTGCAGCAATGCCCGGTCACCCTGCCGTTTCACTGCCTGCAAGACTTCTCGAACGGTTGCCTCTTTATGAACGACCTGATCATCATGAGTGCGATCGCAGATCCGTCGCAGTTCGGTGAGTGCTTCAGCCCGCTGATGAATGATTCGCAGCATCGCCACAATGGGTAAGGATAGAAAGCCTGGAACTGCCTGAGGTTGACACGGTGGGTTTGCGATCCCCAGAGAACCGCAGATGCAACCGCGAACCTGACTGAACCGATTATGTCTTCTAGCTTAACCGGATTTTTAGAGGATATGTGTCTAGAAAGATGCGAGTTTAGCCTATGTTTATGGCAAATGCTTTGCTAAGATGGTAGATCGCTGGAATGATGCCCGCCTGAGATTCTTGGTCTCAAATTTGTACTGTCTAGAAGTTGAAGTGGTAGATAGCTGTGGCAAATATTAAGTCTGCAATTAAGCGCGTCGAAATCGCGGAGCGCAACCGCCTGCGGAACAAGTCCTATAAATCCGCTGTAAAAACCCTGACGAAGCGTTATATCGAGGCTGTGAACAAGTACACGGTGGATCCAACGCCTGAAGCAAAACAGGAAGTGCAGCAGCGGATGTCGGCTGCCTACAGCAAAATTGACAAAGCCGTCAAGCACGGTATCTTGCATCCCAACAATGGCGCACGTAAGAAGGCGCGTCTGTCGAGAGTGTTCAAAGCAAAAGCAATGGCATCGACCGCGCCAGCCACCGCATCGACTGCATCGGCTTCCTGAATTTAGAAGGGCAATTACCTTAATTTAGAAGGGCAATTACCTTTCGGGGGCGGCGGAGCGATCGGCAAAAAGCCAAATAGTGCTACTGAATTGCGGCATGGCTGTCTTGGGGCGGCGAGCTAGATACAGTGAGCTAGATACAGCAAGCTAAATTATCAGTGACTCTTGGGGAATGGGCTCCCGTCTGTTCAGTCCTACAGAGGGATACCTATTGCACGGAGCGGGTAAGGACATCTACCCCATAAAAAGGGTTACTGGTTGCAACTGCTGTTCTTTAAGATCAAAATTTTGCCCTCATTTTGTCGCTCGGCAACACCCAACAGGTCAAAAGTTGACAGGTTAAAAGTTGGAGCCAATCAGGTTATTGAATCATGCAGTTAATCGACACCCATGTTCACCTTAACTTTGATAGCTTCCAGCCTGACTTAGAGGAAGTCGCCCAAAACTGGCGCAAGGTAGGCGTTGCCCAACTGGTTCACTCCTGTGTAGAGCCTGCGGAATTTGAGCAGATTCGGAGTATTGCGGATCGCTTTCCCGAGCTCTCGTTTGCAGTGGGTTTGCATCCATTGGATATGGACAAATGGACTCCCGACACAGCCGATCAAATTCGGTCGCTAGCTCAATCTGACCCCCGCGTAGTTGCCATTGGCGAAACCGGGCTAGATTTCTACAAGGCAGACGATCGATCGCAGCAGGAGCTTGCATTTCAGGAACAGTTAGTGATCGCCCGCGAACTCGAGTTGCCGGTGATTGTTCACTGTCGTGATGCAGCTGCTCCAATGACAGATTTGCTGCGCGAGTGGGCAAAGTCGGGGACGATGAAAGGGGTGATGCACTGCTGGGGCGGAACGCCAGAGGAAACGAAGTGGTTTCTCGATCTGGGGTTTTACATTAGCTTTAGCGGCATTGTTACCTTTAAGAATGCGACCCAGGTGCAGGAGTCGGCTCAGCTGGTGCCGAACGATCGCATTTTGGTTGAAACCGACTGTCCGTTTCTGTCTCCGGTTCCGAAGCGGGGCGAACGCCGGAATCAGCCCGCCAATGTGCGGTATGTAGCGGAGCAAGTTGCCCGGTTGCGAGGGGTGTCCCTGGAGACGATCGCTGCCCAAACCACTGAAAATGCTCGTCGTCTGTTTAAGCTGCCCATCCTTGAATCTTCGGCGCAAGTTCCCATCGTTATGTCATGATTAGAAAATTTTGTGGGATTCTCAGAAAGAGTACACAAAATGATATAGATCAGCCATAATGGTGTTTGGGACATTAGCGCAATTGAGGTTTAAGGTCAATCCCAGAGCTACGGTTTTTAGTCCTTCTAAAGTTAATTTTCTGGCTAAGCCCGTCTTCTGATTGTTTCAATTATCGAACCCATTGTTTCGAGTTGTTTCGAGCCACTCTGTTGCTAGCAGTTGACGAACTCCATTGTTTAAGTTATACTTCCCCTGCCTTAAAGCGCAGTCTTTTCATCTCCCAGGATTGAACCTCCGCTGGAACTCTACACAATTCATCAATCAATATCGACTCAAGTGAGTGTCGTTCAGTCTTCGGTTTGAGGACTGAAGTTTTTTCGTTAATAGCTTTGCTCAAGTACCGCTGTGCTAGGGGCAATCCCGGCCGCGACCCATCTGAGGAGACGCATGAGTAACCTGACCCAAACTGCACCCACCTTTACCCTACCAGACCTGATCGAAATTCAACGGGCGAGCTTCCGCTGGTTCCTGGAAGAGGGTTTAATCGAAGAGCTGGACAGCTTTTCACCAATTACAGACTATACCGGGAAGCTAGAGCTACACTTCCTCGGCAAGGACTATAAGCTGCGTCGTCCCAAGTATGACGTAGATGAGGCGAAGCGTCGAGATGCGAGCTATGCAGTGCAAATGTATGTGCCGACGCGCCTAATTAATAAAGAAACGGGCGAAATTAAGGAGCAAGAGGTTTTCATCGGCGATTTGCCCCTGATGACCGATCGCGGAACCTTTATTATCAATGGGGCTGAACGGGTCATTGTTAACCAGATCGTTCGTAGCCCTGGTGTTTACTATAAGAAAGAGATCGACAAGAACGGTCGCAGTACCTTCAATGCCAGCCTGATTCCCAACCGGGGCGCATGGCTGAAGTTTGAAACCGACAAGAATGACCTGGTGTGGGTGCGAATTGACAAGACCCGCAAACTGTCGGCGCAAGTTCTGCTGAAGGCACTTGGACTTTCGACCAACGAAATCTTCGATGCGCTGCGTCACCCTGAGTATTTTCAGAAGACGATCGATAAAGAGGGCGACTTTAGCGAAGAAGAAGCTCTGATGGAGCTGTATCGCAAGCTGCGTCCGGGTGAGCCTCCCACCGTGTCTGGCGGTCAGCAGTTGCTCGACTCTCGCTTTTTTGACCCCAAACGCTATGACCTGGGACGAGTCGGACGCTACAAGCTGAACCGTAAGCTGCGCCTGAGTGTGCCGGAAGCGACCCGGGTTCTCACTGCTCAAGACATTCTGGCGGCAGTGGATTATCTAATCAACCTGGAGTTTGACACCGGGAATACCGATGATATTGACCACCTGGGCAATCGTCGGGTGCGATCGGTGGGTGAACTGCTGCAAAACCAGGTGCGCGTCGGCTTGAACCGTCTGGAGCGGATTATTCGAGAAAGAATGACCGTTTCCGATGCAGATGCCCTTACGCCTGCCTCGCTGGTGAACCCAAAGCCGCTGGTGGCTGCAATCAAAGAGTTCTTTGGCTCGTCTCAGCTTTCGCAGTTTATGGATCAAACCAATCCGCTGGCTGAGTTGACCCATAAGCGCCGTCTGAGTGCCCTTGGTCCGGGTGGTCTGACTCGTGAACGGGCAGGCTTTGCGGTGCGCGACATTCACCCGTCGCACTACGGTCGGATTTGCCCGATCGAAACGCCAGAAGGTCCGAACGCAGGTCTGATTGGTTCGCTGGCAACCCACGCTCGCGTCAATGCCTATGGCTTTATCGAAACGCCGTTTATGCGTGTGGAGAACGGTCGTGTCCGTCGTGATATTGCTGCGCTCTACATGACCGCTGATGAAGAAGATGATCTGCGGGTCGCTCCAGGCGATATTCCGGTAGACGAAGATGGCTACATTCTGGGTGAGCAGGTTCCGGTGCGCTATCGTCAGGTGTTCACAGAAACAACGCCCGATGAAGTGGATTATGTGGCGGTTTCCCCGGTGCAGATCATTTCTGTGGCAACCTCGCTGATTCCCTTCCTGGAGCACGACGACGCAAACCGCGCCCTGATGGGTTCAAACATGCAGCGTCAGGCAGTACCCCTGCTGCACCCAGAACGCCCCTTGGTTGGAACTGGACTGGAAGCGCAGGCAGCCCGCGACTCTGGAATGGTAATCATCAGCCGCGTGGATGGCGAAGTGGTGTATGTGGATGCCAACAGAATCCGCGTTCGCGCTGCCAGCAATGGTAGAGAGCATGAGCATACCCTGCAAAAGTACCAGCGATCGAACCAGGACACCTGTTTGAACCAGCGTCCGATCGTGTTTGTGGGCGATCGAGTTGTTGCAGGGCAGATTCTCGCTGATGGTTCTGCTACCGAGAAGGGCGAACTGGCACTGGGACAAAACGTCACCGTTGCCTATATGCCTTGGGAAGGCTATAACTACGAGGACGCGATCCTGATCAGCGAACGCCTGGTCTACGACGATGTCTACACTTCGATCCACATTGAGAAATACGAGATCGAAGCACGGCAAACCAAGCTCGGACCCGAAGAAATTACGCGGGAAATTCCGAACGTGGGTGAAGATGCTCTGCGTCAGCTCGACGAGACGGGAATCATTCGGATTGGAGCCTGGGTAGAAGCCGGAGACATCCTCGTCGGTAAAGTTACACCTAAGGGTGAATCGGATCAGCCGCCGGAAGAAAAGCTGCTGCGAGCTATCTTCGGTGAAAAGGCGCGGGATGTGCGGGATAACTCGTTGCGCGTGCCAAACGGTGAAAAAGGTCGTGTGGTAGACGTGCGTGTGTTTACCCGTGAGCAGGGCGATGAGCTTCCTCCGGGCGCAAACATGGTCGTGCGGGTTTATGTGGCGCAGAAGCGCAAGATCCAGGTGGGCGACAAGATGGCAGGTCGTCACGGCAACAAGGGGATTATTTCCCGGATTCTGCCGAAGGAAGACATGCCTTACCTACCCGACGGTAGTCCGGTAGATATCGTGCTGAACCCGCTTGGTGTGCCATCGCGTATGAACGTGGGTCAGGTGTTTGAGTGTCTGCTCGGCTGGGCAGGTCATAACCTGGGGTCACGATTCAAGATGATTCCGTTCGACGAAATGCACGGCGAAGAAGCATCGCGTTTAACCACCCACGGCAAGCTGAGCGAAGCCCGCGAAGTCACCGGACAGGATTGGGTCTACGACCCAGAGAACCCCGGCAAGATCCAGGTGTTCGACGGACGCACAGGTGAGCCGTTCGATCGCCCCATTACCGTCGGCAAGGCGTATATGCTGAAGCTGGTGCACCTGGTAGACGACAAGATCCACGCTCGTTCCACGGGTCCGTACTCGCTGGTGACGCAGCAGCCTCTTGGCGGAAAAGCGCAGCAGGGCGGTCAGCGATTTGGAGAAATGGAGGTGTGGGCACTCGAAGCGTTTGGCTCTGCCTACATCCTGCAAGAGCTGCTGACCGTGAAGTCCGACGATATGCAGGGACGCAACGAAGCTCTAAATGCGATCGTCAAAGGGAAGGCAATTCCGCGTCCGGGCACCCCCGAATCGTTCAAGGTGTTAATGCGCGAGCTGCAATCGCTTTGTCTTGACATTGCGGCGCACAAGCTGCAAACCCAGGAGGACGGAACTAGCCGCGACGTAGAAGTGGATCTGATGGCAGATGTCGGCAATCGCCGCACCCCGTCCCGCCCCACCTACGAATCGATTTCGCGCGACGAAATGGAAGAAGTCGAGGAGTAAGGTGTCTGGGGCATAGCGTGGGGGCAGTAGGTGAAGGAATCGATATACAGGTTCGACACCGAACTGCCCTTATGCCTCGCTTATCTGTTGAAGAAGTGCCAGAAGCACAAGCAATAAATCTAAGAGGAAGGAATAGCGATGCCAAAGCTAGAGCAGCGATTTGACTATGTGAAAATCGGTCTGGCATCTCCAGAAAGGATTCGTCAATGGGGCGAGCGCACGCTTCCGAACGGCATGGTCGTCGGAGAAGTAACCAAGCCCGAAACCATCAACTACCGGACACTAAAGCCGGAAATGGATGGTCTGTTTTGCGAACGGATTTTTGGTCCGGCGAAGGACTGGGAATGTCACTGCGGTAAGTATAAGCGGGTGCGTCACCGGGGCATTGTGTGTGAGCGATGCGGCGTAGAAGTCACTGAGTCACGCGTTCGTCGTCACCGCATGGGCTACATCAAGCTGGCAGCTCCCGTAGCTCACGTTTGGTATCTGAAGGGCATTCCTAGCTATATGTCGATTCTGCTAGATATGCCGCTGCGGGACGTGGAGCAGATTGTTTACTTTAATTCCTATGTGGTGCTGAACGCAGGCAACGCAGAGAACCTGAGCTACAAACAGCTTTTGACGGAAGATCAGTGGATTGAGATCGAAGATCAGCTTTACAGCGAAGATTCTCAGCTCACCGGAATTGAAGTCGGCATCGGGGCAGAAGCACTCCAGCAGCTTTTGCAGGATCTCGAGCTGGAGAAAGAAGCGGAACAGCTTCGCGAAGAAATTGCCAATTCGAAAGGGCAAAAGCGTGCCAAGCTAATCAAGCGACTGCGGGTAATCGACAACTTCATTGCTACCCAGTCGAAGCCGGAGTGGATGATTCTCTCCGTGATTCCGGTAATTCCGCCCGACCTGCGCCCGATGGTGCAGCTAGACGGTGGACGCTTCGCGACCTCTGACCTGAACGATCTGTATCGTCGTGTAATCAACCGGAACAACCGTCTTGCCCGTCTGCAAGAAATCCTTGCGCCGGAAATCATTGTCCGAAACGAGAAGCGGATGCTGCAAGAAGCGGTGGACGCGCTAATTGATAACGGACGACGCGGACGCACAGTTGTGGGCGCAAACAACCGTCCTTTGAAATCCCTGTCGGACATTATTGAAGGGAAGCAGGGTCGTTTCCGCCAAAACCTGCTCGGTAAGCGGGTGGACTACTCTGGACGATCGGTAATCGTAGTGGGTCCTAAGCTCAAGATCCACCAATGTGGTCTGCCGCGTGAAATGGCGATCGAGCTATTCCAGCCGTTTGTGATTCATCGCCTGATCAAACAGGGTCTGGTGAACAACATCAAAGCCGCGAAGAAGCTGATCCAGCGCAACGATCCGCAAATCTGGGACGTTCTGGAAGAAGTGATCGACGGACACCCCGTGATGCTGAACCGCGCTCCAACGCTGCACCGTTTGGGGATTCAGGCATTTGAGCCGATCCTGGTAGAAGGACGCGCCATTCAGATTCACCCACTTGTTTGTCCTGCCTTTAACGCAGACTTTGACGGCGACCAGATGGCAGTTCACGTTCCCCTCTCACTAGAGTCTCAGGCAGAAGCACGGCTGCTGATGCTGGCTTCCAACAACATTCTGTCTCCGGCAACCGGTAGACCGATCGTGCTGCCAAGCCAAGACATGGTATTAGGCTGCTATTACCTCACTGCAGAGAACCCGAATGCCGTACTGGGAGTGGGTCGCTACTTCTCCAGCATGGATGACGTGATCATCGCCTATGAGCAAAAGGTCGTCGATCTGCACTCCTATATCTGGTTGCGATTTGACGGCGACGTTGAGGATGACGGCAAAGACCGGGAGCCGCAGGAAATTCATCGTGGTGAAGACGGTTCAGTTACCGAACTGTATACAGATCGGCGCGTGCGGAAAGATGCAGAGGGCAATTTGCTTTCGCAGTATGTTCGCACTACACCCGGGCGAGTGATTTACAACAAGACGATTCACGATGCGCTCGTGAGCTAGCAGCAAGCTTGAGCAAATTAGCAGCAAGCAAACAGCGAATTCATCATTACAAAGGTAATCGCAAATGACGGCAGAGCAGCAGGGAAACAAACAGTCTGGTAAGGGGATGCTATTTCGCAACCGCGTGGTGAATAAGAAGCAGCTTAAAAACCTGGTTGCCTGGGCATTCACTCACTATGGGACTGCCCGCACCGCAACAATGGCGGATGAACTCAAGGACCTCGGATTCCGCTTTGCGACCAGAGCTGGGGTATCGATTAGCGTAGATGACCTGATGGTTCCGCCCAGCAAGCGGGATCTGTTGGAAGCAGCAGAAGAACAGGTGCGTGACACCGAAGAGCGGTATACCCGCGGCGAAATTACTGAAGTTGAGCGTTCCCAAAAGGTAATCGATACCTGGAACGGAACTAGCGAAGAGCTGAAAGACGAAGTAATTCGCCACTTTGAAGCCAGTGACCCGCTCAACTCGGTCTACATGATGGCGTTCTCCGGTGCGCGAGGCAATATCTCTCAGGTGCGTCAGCTTGTAGGAATGCGCGGTCTAATGGCAGATCCGCAGGGACAGATCATCGACTTGCCGATCAAGACCAACTTCCGGGAAGGTCTGACTGTAACGGAGTACATCATCTCTTCCTACGGGGCACGGAAAGGTCTGGTAGATACCGCACTTCGAACAGCGGACTCTGGTTATTTGACCCGCCGACTGGTAGACGTTTCTCAGGATGTGATCATTCGGGAAATCGACTGCGGCACCGATCGCGGGATCGTTGTTCGCAGCATGACCGACGGTGAGCGTGTCTTGATTCCCCTTGCCGATCGCCTCTTGGGTCGAGTTGCCGCACGGGACATCGTTCACCCCGAAACGGGCGAAGTGATCATCCCGCGCAACGAGCCGATCTCGGACGACATGGCAAAGCTAGTCGGCAAGGCAAAAGTCGAAGAAGTCATGGCTCGATCGCCCCTCACCTGTGAGGCAACCCGATCGGTCTGTCAGTCTTGCTACGGCTGGAGTCTGGCGCACGCAACTCCGGTAGATATGGGCGAAGCGGTTGGCATTATCGCGGCGCAGTCGATCGGGGAACCGGGAACCCAGCTCACGATGAGAACCTTCCACACGGGAGGAACTTTTACCGGGGAAGTCGCTCCCCAGATTCGTGCCAGCTTTGACGGCACAGTGAGAACCAAGCCGAAGCAGTTCCGCGCTCGTGCCTTCCGCACCCGTCACGGGGAAGACGCACAAATCTCTGAAGTGAACGTCGATATCACTGTGGAATCGGGCGATCGCAAGGAAGTCCACCAGGTCCCTTCGGGTTCGATTATCTTTGTGCGCGATGGTGACAGCGTGAAAGCGAACCAGATGATGGTGGAAATGCCCAGCACGGGTCGCGTTCGCAAAGTCACGGAAAAAGCGACCAAGGACGTGGCTTCGGACATGGCAGGCGAAGTTCGCTTTGCCGATGTTGTGCCGGAAGAAAAGAAAGACCGTCAGGGTAACACGACCCGAATTGCCCAAAGAGGCGGACTAATCTGGATTCTCTCCGGTGAGGTGTACAACCTGCCGCCGGGTGCAGAACCCGTGGTGCGAAACGGCGATCGCGTCGAGCCGAACAGCATTATGGCGGAAACCAAGCTCGTCACCGAAAATGGCGGCGTGGTGCGAATCCCGCAGGAAAGCGAAGGCAAAGGCGGACGGGAGATTGAAATCATCACCGCGTCGGTGCTGTTAGACGAAGCGCAGGTGATCGCCGAAAGCCAGCAGGGTCGGGAACATTATCTGATCGAAACCCAGTACGGACAGCGATTCTCTCTGATCGCCACTCCGGGCACGAAGGTGACGAATGGTCAGGTGGTTGCAGAACTGATTGACGATCGGTACCGGACGCATACGGGCGGCATCATCAAGTTCTCCGGCATCGAAGTGGCTAAGAAGGGCAAAGCAAAGCTGGGCTATGAAGTCGTTCAGGGCGGCACGATCCTGTGGATTCCTGAAGAGGCTCACGAAGTCAACAAAGACATCTCGCTGCTGATGGTGGAAGACGGTCAATACGTCGAAGCCGGAACGGAAGTCGTGAAGGACATCTTCTGTCAAAGCAGTGGTGTGGTCGAAGTGACGCAGAAAAATGACATTCTGCGCGAGATCGTGATCAAGCCTGGTGAACTGCATCTGGCAGACAATCCAGAAGCGGTGATGTCGAAGGATGGCACGATCGTCAATCCTGGGCAGGAAGTGATGCCTGGACTAACGGTGGATGAGCTGCGCTACATGGAATATGTGGAGTCGCCTGAAGGTCCCGCGTTGCTGCTGCGCCCTGTCACCGAATACCAGGTTCCCGATCAGCCTTCGGTTCCCAGCCAGGAGTCCAATAATGAAGAATCGGGTCGATCGATCAAACTGCGGGCAATCCAGCGCATTGCCTATAAAGACAGTGAGCGGGTGAAGTCTGTGGAAGGATTAGATCTGCTGCGGACTCAGCTTGTGCTGGAAATTGAGAAAGATGCGCCTCAGCTTGCGGCAGATATCGAACTAGTTCCCGACGAGAAGAGCGCGGACATTCTGCGGCTTCAGCTTGTAATTCTGGAATCGCTGGTCATTCGTCGCGACATCGCTGCGGATCAAACCCAGGGCCGTACCAATACTCGTTTGCTGGTGAAGGATGGCGACCAAATCACACCAGGAGCAGTCGTGGCGCGTACCGAGATTCTCTGTAAAGAAGCCGGAGAAATTCGTGGGATTCGCGATATAGGAGAAGCCGTTCGCCGAGTTCTGGTCGTGCGGCAGGCGGATCTGGTGTCGTTGGATACCCAGGGACAGGCTCCCAAGGTGAAAGTTGGCGATCTGATCGTGGCAGGAACCGAAGTCGCAGGCGGCGTCAGAAGCGAAGAGTCTGGACAGGTGATTGCGGCATCGGATGGAGAAGTCGTACTGCGATCGGCTCGCCCCTACCGGGTATCTGCCGGAGCGGTACTGCATATTGATGACAGCGACCTGGTACAGCGAGGCGACAACCTGGTGTTGTTGGTGTACGAGCGATCGAAAACCGGAGACATCATTCAGGGTCTACCGAGAATTGAGGAACTGCTCGAAGCCCGGAAGCCGAAGGAAGCCTGTGTGCTGTCGCGTCGTCCCGGAACGGCTCAAGTAATTTACAGTGATGATGAGTCCGTCGAGGTCAAAGTGATCGAATCGGATGGAGTTACAACCGAGTATCCCTTGCTGCCGGGTCAAAACGTTCTGGTCATTGATGGCCAGGAAGTTCGTGCCGGGGAACCGCTCACCGATGGTCCTGCCAATCCCCACGAGATTCTGGAAATCTTCTTCTCCTATTACCGCGAAACGATGGGAACTCACGAAGCTTCGTTACGGAGCTTGCAGGAGGTTCAAACGTTCCTGGTGAACGAGGTGCAGTCCGTGTACAACTCGCAGGGCATTGAAATTTCCGACAAGCACATTGAAGTGATCGTGCGCCAGATGACCTCGAAAGGCAGAATCGAAGACGGTGGCGACACCACGATGCTGCCGGGAGAACTTGTCGAACTGCGCCAGATTGAGCAGGTCAATGAGGCAATGTCAATCACAGGGGGTGCACCCGCAGACTATGTGCCGATCCTGTTGGGTATTACCAAGGCATCCCTCAACACCGACAGCTTTATCTCGGCAGCCAGCTTCCAGGAAACGACTCGCGTTCTAACGGAAGCGGCGATTGAGGGCAAGTCGGACTGGTTGCGCGGTTTAAAGGAAAACGTGATTATTGGTCGTCTGATTCCTGCCGGAACCGGATTTAATGCTTACGAAGACAACGCTGCTGCCGTCGAGATCGATCCAATCTACGAAAACAGTTTGTTTGAAGAAGATATCGATCTGAGCGACGTGGTACTAGACGATCGCACTGCCCGTACCTTCGAGCGCGAAGCCGGATTCGATGTATTCCCGGTACGCGAGCGAGCAGAAGGCGGCGACTACGGCGCAAGCTATGTCGATGATGACTACGGCTCTGTGCTGGACGATGATGACGGCGTGGATGAGGACGGCGACGATGATGAAGAATAACTAAGCGGAAAGGAGGGCTAAATCTTTCGACTTGCCCTCCCGACTGAATCTTATGCTTAAGCAAATTTGAACAGTTTCCTCTGAGTGATTCGTTCAATCATTTAGAGGAAATTTTTTATGGCACAACACTCACTGGAGTCCCGAGTGCCACCATCTCAAATAACCTTTGCACATCCCGGTCGAACATCCGAATGCAGCCGTGGGAAGCCGGAGTGCCAACCGATTCTTCGTTGGGCGTGCCGTGAAACCCAATATAGTTATTACCGTCCGTCCAGAAGCCGATCCAGCGGGTTCCTAGCGGATTTTCTCGTCCGGACGGAATAACTTCTCCCGTAAACGGATTTTGCCAGGCAGGATTTTGGATCATTTGCAGGACGTGATAGTTTCCTGTCGGAGTCTCCCAGCCAGGTCTGCCGACCGCAACCGGAAAGCTGGTTTTCACGCGATCGTTTTCATACACATAAACCCGCCGTGCCCCCAAGCGAATGACTAAACGCATTTGGGGCTGGGGCTTTGGCAAAAAGCGATCAGGAGTTCCCAGCGAGGGCAGATCGGGAGTGGTAATAATCGCCAGTTGCTCGACCGATAAGTTAGGGGCAGAAGGGGTAGGAGTAGGGTTCGTTGGACGAACGGACTGAGCAGGACGAGCAGCAGGGGAACTGCCGGGAACGGATGCCGCAATCGCTGCAGGAACCATGACAAAAGGCAGCGCGATCGACAGCAATAGCCTTTTGCACCGAATCGAGTTTCTCTGACTTGCTGAAATCTTGCTTTTTACCATCGACATATTCTTATGCAGTAACTCATGACGATCGACTTTGCTCGATACTATTTATCCCATTTTATTCCCAGCAAATTTATCCTCCCTCTGACTATTTTTAGCAGGGCGGATTTAATTGTCTCGAAGACTTTGTTGCCCTCGACCCTAGACTCAATGAGCCATACTAGGTTCCCGTACTATTTTGCTAGCAATGAGGCTGCGTATCAGGAAAAAAGCTTTACTCAGTTGGGCGATCTGGAGAAGCCGATTGGGTAATTTGCGCGAGTGCCTCCCGAACCCGGGGCAGGGCAAAAAAGGTTTTGGCATCTGTTAGAAGTCGATCGCCCCACAGGTTTTCCTGCAAAAAATTCACGTCGGCATAGCGATCGTCTAATCGCAGGGCAATCCCCGCTTTCTGAACTGCCTGGTCGGTCTGTCCCTGAGTAAATAAGGCAACCGCTAGCGCAAGCTGAGGCTCTGCCTGATTCTGATCGATCGCAATTGCCCGCTGCCACTCGCGCACTGCCGAAGCCACATCGCCCCGCTCATACAGCACTAAGCCCATATTGTTAATGGCAGGCCAGAATTTTGCATCCAGATCGATCGCCTTGCGATATTCGGCAATTGCCTGGTCGTATTGCTTTAGCTTGTAATAAGCGTTGCCCAGGTCAAACCGTGCTCCGGGCGTATTGGGTCGCAGCCGCAACCCAGACTGAAAATACTGAATTGCCGATCGATAATTTTCCTGCTGAAAGTAGGCAGAGCCGATCGCAAAAAAAACTGCGGCATTCTGCGGGTCGAGCGTCCTTGCCTTCAGTAAAGCAGCGATTGCAGGTTCAGGCTCTTCAAGCTGAAGATGTAGACTGCCCAGCAGTGCCCAAACCTGAGCATTGTCAGGAACAAGCTGAGAGGCCAGCTGTGCCCTTGCAAGAGCCAAACCGTATTGCTGAAACTGCGCCAGTTGAGCGGCTTCCTGGGCTAATCCTAAACCTTCTTGTCTAATTTGCTCATCATCAAGCTGAACAAAGTGAGGAATGAGTGCTTGGGCGTAAACAGGCTGACTGACTCCCCAAGATCCAATAACTAGGAGAAAGGCAAGAAAAGAGAGACGTTTCGGCACAGCTACCTTTGAGGACGAAGACTTTGAGAAACGCGATCGACTAGCGAATTCGCTTCTTAAGATTAGACGATTTGCGATCGATCGTCGCAACAATCTTTGCAAATCCCTGGTCGATGCTTCAGGCAAACTGCTTCAAATCAGCCCAGATTGCGGGAATTCATCCTTCGCCTTAAATCCTTTGCACTGGGTAAGCTCTTGCCCCAAATGCCGGATTGCTGCCCTAATAAATTCTAGAAACAAGACTGCGGTGGGAGAATCCCAAGAGTGTGGTACACTTGTATTAGCAAATATCAGACTGTTGATTTAGGAAGGGCTAGAACAGCGATCGAAACCTGTCTCGTGGTCTGGCTTTGGGCATTGTCTTAGCGTACAGTATCAACTCTAGACAGTATTAACTCTAGAGAAGAATACCCGCGCAAAGCGTTGTCACAGGACTCGTCACGCAGCATAGGAATATCGATCGTTGGGCAGTTCGCCTGGATCGATCGTCTGTTCCTTGCATAACCGACTCCTCAAAACAGTCAGGGTACCCTGTTTTCTTTAATTTGCTTTCGTTAACCGATTGATTCCGCGGTTAACCCCGATTCCTTATCGTGATTTCTGATCATGTAGTTTCTTGTAAAGTGTCTTCATGCGTCTGATCGAAGCGCAACTCGATCGATCGCGACTCCCAGTCGAGCCAGCGTCGCTGAATCTGCAATTCCACTAATGGCTAGACGGTTTGCCTGCTGAAATGCGATGACTGCCTGCTCGGTCTGGGCAGCATACACGCCGTCGATCGTGCCCCGGTAGAAGCCAGTATTTTGCAGGGCAAGCTGAAGCCTTACGACATCCTCTCCCCGATCGCCAATTTGCAATCGATTGACTCCGGGCTGCGGCACTGGCGTGGGAGAAGGTGTGGGGGAAACCGGACGATAACCCTGCAACGCAGTAAGAGTCTCTTCTCCGACAATGCCATCCACAGGCAATCCCCGATCGCGCTGAAATGCTTTCACGCCAGCTTCGGTCAGCGTGGCATAAAACCCAGTCGAAGCCGCATCAAAATAGCCTGCCGATCGCAAAAGATTTTGAATTCGAGTAACTTCTGAACCTGAATCGCCTCGGCGTAGAAAGACTCCAGTTGAGGAACCTGGACGAACTGCAATGAATGTATTGTTAGAACTTGCTCCTGCGACCGGACGCTCAATTGTTGAATTGTTAATTGGAACAACGCCGGCAGAATTCCTGTTTCCGCAGGCTGCGCTGCATAGGGCATTGGCACAATTCGCAGGAACCGTCCGGTTGGTCTCGGTTGCTGGCGCGATCGGCAGATAAGTTGAATCCGCAACACCTGCTCGAAAACCAGGATTATATTCTTCGACTGCCAGTGCAGTTCCTGACAGGAGGGTTGACCAGGCAGCAGTAATGGTAAGCAAGATTCTCAGCGTTGTCGGATTTGCATTGGCGATGGGAAGCAGTTTTCCCTCTGGAGTTATCGAAGCGTCATCGAAGCGATCGGCTAAATTAATCCAATCGTCAGCACCAGACTCCTCATAAGCCTGAGCGATTTGCAGATGGGCAAAAAGTTCCATGCAAAATTCTCCTCATCATGGTGAAAGCAGCGTTACTGAGTAAAAAGGGGACTCAGTAAAAAAAATTTCCTGAGTACATCTTAAAGAGAGGCAATCGAGATGCGCCTGAATAAAAAGGTTGACTCGCAGCAAAAAACTACGAGCCAACTCAACCTGCACTTACTCAGTAACACCTATCGCGGACTCACAAAGGCTAGCCTAAAACTAGCCCAAGATTGATGCCGTTGCCGAACCATAAATGCCATCCGCTACTAGACCGTTTGCCCGCTGAAATGCAGTCAGAGCTGCCTCGGTTGCTGCACCAAAGTAGCCTGTATTCAGTCCCGCTGCGAGAAAACCGCGATCGATCAGCAGGTTTTGCAAACGGGTAACGGAAGCCCCACTGTCACCAAACCGGAGACTGCCGACCGGTTGAGGGTTAACCGGAACAAAGCCAATCAGCGCGCCTAGCGTTGCCGGGCCTGCAATCCCATCCGCCACTAGACCGCTTGCCCTCTGGAAGCTGATAACCGCACTCTCGGTTTGAGAACCGAAGTAGCCTGTCGCTGGAACCGAATAGCCTGCATCAGTGAGGGCATTTTGTAAACGAGTAACTTCGGCACCAGAGCTGCCAAAGCGAAGGTTACCGCTGCTGCCGGGATCGGGCTGAACCGGAACAAAGTTATTCAGTGCTGCAAAGGTTGCCGGACCTGCAACTCCGTCTACGGTCAAACCATTTGCGCGCTGGAAGCGAATGACCGCATCCTCAGTTTGAGAACCAAAGTATGACGTTGTCGCACCAGAAAAGTAGCCAGCATTCGCCAACAAAATTTGCAGATCTCCCACCCTGGCTCCAGAATCGCCGAAGCGAAATGTGCCGGTTCTGCCGCCGGAATCGGGTTCAACCGGAATAAAGCCCTCTAGTGCGTTTAAAGTTGCCGAACCGACGATCGCATCGGCACCTAGACCTCTAGCCGCTTGGAAACTTGTAACAGCACTTTCGGTCAGCGAACCGTAATAACCTGTTGCCGGGACGGAATAGCCCGCACTCGTCAGCAGATTTTGCACATAGGTTACATCAGGACCGCTATCGCCGGGATAGAGCGGAAATGCTTGAGCCTCTCCGGTAGAACCGAGAACAGCAGCAGAGCAAGCTGCCCCCGCCACTACTGCCATCATCTGACCAGAAATTTTAAAGTCCGGAACAGAAGGTAGCCCATTTTGCACACAAACCAAAGCTCTGCTTTCAGAGCTTTCATACTCTTCAGAAGTTTGGAGATATCCAAAAGTCTCCATATTTACTTTCTCCTCAAAACGTGAACTGCAAGGTAATCCCTCTTCAAAGAAGGCAATTCTGGAACTGAGTCGCTCAACTCTGCAAAATGTCCCCTGCCCTGCTTAACGAAGCAGCCCCAAGAGTTAAATCTGCTTTCCCAGAAACACTCTTAGAAGAGATGCTAAATCTGAGTGTATTCATTTATTCTACGAATATCATAATTTTGTCTATTCTGCAACGTTTTAAGCAACTTCTTGCACTGAATTTCCTGAGCAGAAACAGCCCTGATTGCAACTTTGGAATTCATGCTTTGAGGACATTTATTTTGGAGAAAAATACTTTTCTATCAAAAAGTAATTCCGGAGCACCGATACAGATTTCACTTGTTTTTTTCGCTGGTTAGAACACCGTCAGATTGCTCTTTGTAGCTTGCAGGAGCAAACCGCAGTAATTCAGACGAAGCTGTTTCCTGATTGGAAGCTGTTTACAGTTAAATTTCTCCCGGCTTACCTGGCTTTTGAGCAGCCTGCTGTACTCTGAAAGCGATCGGCTGCCTCCTTATCTTCAAGTGCGCTTGCCTGCTTCGATCGCTGAAGGAATACGAGATTGTGATTGAAAAACGAAACAACTCTAGAAAAAGTACACACCAGGGGTAGAGACAAACGGTACACATCAGATTACGGGAAGAACCGGAGTGAATTAAAGTTAAACCTAACGATTCACCCTTTCGAGTGGTGCGCTGGCTAAAATTCTGATGTAAGTGGCACTACATTTAGAGAACAACGGTGAGGTTATAAGTTTTCCTAAGTTATGTCTTAAATTGAGTGTCTTGATAATTTCTTTGGCTTGCTTCGCTGCAAGTTTCTCTTAAGAAGATGATTACCTGCCTTTTATGTCTCGACGAAATCACCCTTACTAAGAACTGAGAATTTAGAGAAAACCGCTCTAAAACGATCGGGCGCTGCTCCTGCCTTCAGGCAATTCTTTTTGTTTGTTGCTAAATCATGAAAAGTCCGCAGGATACCCGTGCTCATTCCTTTCAATCCTGCAACTTTAATCAACCTGCCGATCGGCAAAGGGCGATCGAGTTTATTCTAGCTAGAGAAAAGCTTAAGGTTGATCGAATCAGGCAGTATGGAAAATACTTACGGAGTTTATCTCGCGAACGATCTAAAATTTTTGATGACCAAGTTTGCCAACATGAGAACAAAGTAAAACAGGCAAATTGCTTTCAACGCATACAGTGACAGAGCAGTGCTGGCTCGCCTGATCCGATTTTTGATTGGTTCAGTGCTAATATTGTTGGCTCAGAGGACTAAGCTTTGACTCGTCAGCTAGCAGCAACTCGCAAATGGACTAGTTCTCATTCCACGACAAATTGACCTGCACGATTTTTACAGCAGTCCCTGCTAGAAACTGCGCTCGAAATTCACTCAGATCCTTGAGCAGTAATCTGAAATTAAGATATAGTTTGAGGAAATAGTACCTAAGTACTAGGAGCTTTCCTCCCCCATGAAAGAACCGCAGGCAGAAGTTAGGGCAATTGCTGCACAGCTTCACGTTGCACAAAGCAAATTGCCAGTTCAATCCGCTCAGTCCGCTAGCCGTTTTGATTCAGAAATGCAGCGGCTCTGGCAACGGCTCGAAGACCAGATGCACTACGTCAATCAGCTTGCAGCCGACCAGGAAGCTGCCATTTTGCGGCTCAAAGCGATCGTCCAGCAGATTAAGCGCGATCGAGACAGGGTTTCTGGTTCTACCCAATCGATTGATATTCGGCGACTTTTTGAGGCTGGTTATCTTGAGCCAAATAATCTTGAGCCTAGTGAGCTTAAGCCGAATGCTCTGAGGGGTGATTTGGAGCAGAGCCAGGAGACGATCGCAATTCCTTATGTCGAAAAAACGGAGGCAGGCGAACTGCGAATCGGCACGCGATCAATTGATTTAAGCTGGCAAACCGATTGCGATCGAACCAAGTCTCAGGCGACAGGAGGGCAAGTTTTCTGCGATCGAGCCGCATCTAGCCAAGTGCAATTGGCACAGTCATGGGGGATGGTTTTAAGCCAGGGGGCTAAATGGGGAGCAATGACTTTTCTGCCATTGATTCTAATGGGCGTTCGGGCGATCGTTTGGCTCTTGCAGGCAATGGTTCAGTTTGGCATTACGGCTTGTGTTCAGCTCAACCTCAAAACTGCTCAATCTGCGCGTCGATCAAAACCATTTCGCAATCAGACCTTTAACCGCCAGCACGTCAAACAGCCATCGATCGACTCAGCCGAAATTTTTCCCTCTGCTCAGGCAGCCCTGACCCTCACGCTCGGAGCCGCCCTGCTACGAATTTTGCTTGACCGAGTGAGCCAGCTTTATCCGGCCCTTTCGCTGATGAGTATCCTGCTGATGTTGGCTCCTGCCGCCGTTGCGATTTATCGATCGACTGTTGCTCCCCAGTCTGGTTTTCTTTGGGGCTGCCGTCTAACGCTGATTATGATTGGGCTGCTGCTTGGGGGCAAAGTATGAAGCCGATCGTGATGGTGATCTGTGGGGTAGTTTTGCTTTTGTCTCAAACAGGCTGTGCTCCTGAGCGATCGTCGCTGCCGCTGACCCGCATGATTCAGATTCAGCAAACCTGGCAGCTTCAGCCTGGCGACGCGATCGCAAATCATTCTGTCGTTGCTGGATTGGGCGATATTTCCATTCGGCTCAACGGTGATTCTGTTTACGCGCCCTTTGATGGACAGGTGCAGCAGAATGTCGCCGGCTGCATCTTGTTTTCCAGCCCCGATGTGCCTGCCTATCTGTTTCGCCTTTGTGGGCTGAAGCAGCCGAAGCTCGGAACGGTGCAGCAAGGAGAGACGATCGGCTCAGGGGACTATGTTCATATTGCTACACTGCGTAAGCAGCCCGAAGGAACCTGGGCAATGGTAGAACCCGCGAAAGACATCCTCGAAAAACTGCTGAATCGACAGTAGGCACTTTAAAGATTTTCTTTTTGGCTTGTCGCCTAGCAGTGCTGATTGGGACGATCGCCATTAAACCGTGGTAGGTTCTGTGCCGTTTGTTTCACCGATAGATTTCGCTTCATTAATTACCGTAGCGATATTAAAGAGCGAATGCAGCGCGAACTTCCGACCAAAGGCTATTGTAAGACTGTGCTGCCCCGCCTATTTACTAACCAAGTTGGCGATAGCAATAAATAGGCAGAACAAAGATATCGATTCGCTTTGACATATTAAAGTTTAAGTAAAAATACGGAACCTGTAAAAACCAAAAATACAGGTTCTTTGCAAAGGCTTTTGGCAAACTTCCTCTAATTTGCAGGCTAATGACGTGAAGTGCAGGGTGGGAAACCTGGCCCAATTCGATCGTCCCTTGTCGCATCAGGCGATCGAACGTTCAACCTGGTTAGGACAGCTAATACAAAACCAAGATTGTTCCGCGATCGAGCGGGTGCCTTGCCTAGCATTTGTTTTTCCAATTTGAAACACCTGCGATAGCTTCAGAAAGTAAAAAAATGTGAAAATTAGTATGAAGTTTTGATAAAGTTAAAACTGGTGGAAAACAATTAGAAGTCAGGCAGAACAAGTGTTTGACCGAATTTCCTTATATGAAGTTATTGTAAAGATGTGGCGGTTCGGAAACTGTCCCTGATCCCCAGAGCAAAAACTTCGTGTTAGTCTGTTGCAGTTGCGTAGCCAGGAGTGAACACGTAACGAGTATGAGTTAGACCGGAAACCTGCTGACCCTTGTTAGCCTTTTTGTTTCCCAAATCGCTGGCTCACTCTCCATGTACCATTCACGATGGACGTATGAACCATAAAATTTTGAGCGGTCTGACTGCCGCTACCCTGTTGGTAACCGCGCTAGGAGCAGTTCCTTTAAGCCAAATTATTCAACAGCCTGCGGTTGCAGACGAAACCTCAGAAGCAGATGTTCCTACTACAACGTCGTTTGCTCAGGAGGCATCGACTTCTACCCCGACCGAACCTGCGACTACTGTGGCAGCCGCTCCAGTTCAAGAAGCAGTCAAGATTGGGGAATACCAGTCCCAGGACACTGCTGAAGCAGATGCGACAATTGCCCGCATCCATGCTCATGAGCTAAACGGACAGCAAGCAGCAACAGTCTATGTTCGCAATATTCCTGTCCTAACGTTCCTTGGCTCTGATTCGGTTAATTCGCCTGTCGATTCGGCAGCTTCTAATCCGATGGCTGATCCTGGGGTTAAAATTGCTAGCGTTCAAAGCCAGCATGAAACCACCAGCCCAAGTTCACAAAACACCCAACAAAATGCTCAATTGACTCAAGCAGCGGTCATGACGGACGGTTCGGCTGAAGCTTCGGTCAACCCCAATGACCCCGTCTGGCAAGCGACCACGATCGCAGCCCGCCTCAATCAGCTTTACCGTGACAACTTCAACGCTAGCGACCTCACTGCTGCCTGGGATGACGATCGGCAGCGATACGAGATTCGAGCAGGCAATGAAGAACTGGTTGAAATCGGTGAAACTGCAATTTTGCCTGACACCACTCGCGATCCTGCAGAAGACACCTTGCAGGCGACCAATCGTCTCCGCCGTCAAATTGGTAATGCACCCCCAATCGATCGAATTTCCGGCGACCCACGCACCCAAGCCCGTCGGCTTTCGTTTGGTGCGATTCAGATGGCATTTAGCGGGTTGGCATCCTGGTATGGTCCTGGGTTTAACGGTAATCGGAGTGCAAGCGGTGAAGTGTTTAACCAAGAAGCACTCACAGCAGCTCACCCCTCTCTTCCGTTTGGGACCCAGGTGCGCGTCACCAACATCGACACCGGGCTTTCGGTTGTTGTTCGCATTAACGATCGCGGTCCCTATGCTCATGGGCGCGTGATTGATCTTTCGGCAGGAGCCGCACGAGTCATTGGATTGATAAGTTCAGGGGTTGCCCCCGTTAGCCTTCAGGTAATGGGCACAGCAACTGCTGCAAATCCTCGATAACAAGCTGTTGCGGGCTTGGACAGTTAACGCTAAACGCAACTTCACTCCTGGTTTATTTGTCCGAGCTATCCGTATCGCTTAGAACGAATCATACGCAATCAGTAAAGCGTTTTCACCTACCTTTTGCTAGAGGGTATTGGTAGAAAGTAGATTTTGGGGCAACAGTGCCCCTTTTTAGTCTTTTGATCTTTAGTCTTTTGATCAACTTTCCTTAGAGATGCCCTGCGATCGAAGGTACTGCTGCTCGTGTAAGCGTTTTGATGCTGCCGCGATCGTGCAATTCAGAGCGAGCGCAGCCTGACATTCCAGCATAAAGAACTAGACCCTACCCTTCTCGCATAATTTGCTTCTGGGTCTGCTCTCTCAATTTGGCATCTTCGTCGTTAAAGAAGAAAGAAAGCAGCACAAATCGCCGTCCTTTGGTCACTGGAGTTGCCTCATGCAGCAGTGAACAGGAAAAAATCAGTGCATCCCCGATGCCCGGACTGTATTGTGCAGTGCTGTATTCGGGAAAGTGGAGACTGCCGCCTTCGTATTCGCCTGTGTTGAGATTCAGCGTCATGGCAAAGCGTCGGTGCGCGGAACCCATTGTTGTATTGTCCCGGTGGGCGCGAAAAAAGCCTTGATTTCCCGCTTCGTAGCAGGCGACGGTGTATCGTTCGTAGCGGGTCACTTTAAACTGAAAGGCTTTCTCAATTTCCGGCTGAATTCGTCGCCAAATCAGCGAATTAATATGACTTTGTAGGGCAGCATCCGTCAGGATCAGATCGCGTCGCCGTTTGACTTGGGGATTCATAACGATCGCCGTCTTTTCCCCATCCTGCTGCATAAATCCCGAATCTGTCCCGCCATCTGCTTCATAAAGCTGGATCAAATGACGGCAAAAATTGGGTGAGAACACCTGGGGAATTTGCAAGACAGGCGCGTGACGTTGAGCAAGCTGGGGGGAAGCGATCGGCGGTAGAGTCTGAACTGCCTGCAAAATTTGGGCGACGTGGTTTTTGTTCGTTACCAGGGGAATCACCTGCACCACGCGCAAATTCTCATCCAATATAAAGGATGTCGGATCATAGGTAATGCCGTTTTTGTCGCTGCCTAAAACCCCATAGCGCATACTGAGATCGCCCTGAAAATCCCAGAGTAATCGGAATTTATCGTTCGTTTGAATTCGACCCTCTAGCTCTTTGTCGCGTGGGTCAATGCTCACGCCAAAAAAGGAAAATCCTGCCGCCGCAAGCTGATTTTGCGCTGCCGCTAATCCGGTTAATACCTGCTGAATTTGCGGATTTTGCGCTGTGCCACCGAAAAAGAACAGCACCGATCGATACCCGCCCATCAACACATCGGCATGGGAGGGCAATACAAACCAGGGAGCATGATCGCCAGCAGTGAGGGTAGGCATCGCGTTAAGAGAGTTCATCGATCGCATTCTTCGTCATTTTAATGTTTGGGATAGGTGATCGGGCGATTCATCAAATCCATACTCCACTACAAATGATGCGGCGATCGAAACCAGAACATCTTTTAGTAGCACAAAGACTAGTAGCACAAAGACTAGTAGCACAAGGACAATCGCCCCACTCTGCTATGAACCAATCCCTAAACCAGAAACTCTATAAAAGGATAAGTGTTTGACTCAGACGATTAGGCTAAATTAGCTAGATATTTATTGCAAAAGAGATTTTCCAGGAGTCGATCGCCTATGAATCTGCAATCTTTCACTCGGCAAGTCCTGGTCTGGAGCGTTGGGTTTTTGTGGGTGCTGCTGGGCTGGAGCTTGCCCGCTTTTGCAGATGGAGCTTCTGCTGAAGCCATTTTTCGAGAAGCTTATGGACATCGCTATACCTGGAATGAGACGTTTCCCGGCTATTCGGCACAGGTGAAAATGCGGGACGGCGAGGAGCAGTTTGAGGGAGAAGCACATTTACTGCCCAACTATGCTGTAACGGTGCAGAATTCTGGCAGTGATAATCTGCGGCAAATTGTCGCCGCCCAACTTCAAATGACTGCCACGCACTTGACCCGATCGCCCTTCGAGCAGTTTCATGCACACAGCCAGTTTGAGCAAACCGGACAGGACGAAACCGGAGCCGTCAGAATCGAAGAACTGGGCGACCAGACCGACTCTTACTACAAAGTGAAGGATCAGCAGATTGTTCAGGTGAACCGTACGCTGGGCGATCTAAAGGTTGAGGTGAATACGATCGACTCGATGCAAACTACCGAAGGCTATCTTCCCACTCACTTTCAGGTAGTTTTTCGCGATGCCGAATCCGGGTCAGTCATCGAGCGAGACGATATTCGCGACAGCTATCAAAAAGTGGGCGACTACTATCTGCTGAGCAAGCGAGAAATTCGATCGGGCATAGAGGAGCGATCGGTGAATAAGCTGCTGCCGGATACGGTGGTAGAGTTTAACCAGCTCAAACTCGATACCTGAAATCTAGCTGCCTGAAATCTAGCTGCCTGAAATCTAGCTGATGTTTGACCACCGATCACCGTCACTCGACTAACGATCCAATTACTGATCAATTACTGATCAGGAGTGCCGCCCTGGTCAGGCGGGTCTGGAATGTCCAGGGCTTTTTTGCTCTGCTTAAGCTGCTTGTACAGCTTCCTGATTTCTTCATACGCTTCACCCGGAGAAATTTTGCCATTGGTTTCCAGGTTGCATAGATACTCAATGCGCTGGGCAAACTCCTGAAGATTGGCGTTAAAGACAAGATGCTGCGGCGTAAATTCTCCCCGGTAGCGGCTGCGGGAGTAGAGAAACCTGTTTTTTGGATCTGCATCATCCGGCATTGCGCTTGCTCCTGTTTGTAATGCTCTTAACAATTCTTTGACGATCGCAGAGAAATTCCTCTCCTAATCTATCGAAAGAAACCCATTCAGGGTAAATAAGATCAAGTTCAATAAAACCGACAA
This sequence comes from Leptolyngbya sp. GB1-A1, assembly GCF_039962475.1. Taxonomy (NCBI): domain Bacteria; kingdom Bacillati; phylum Cyanobacteriota; class Cyanophyceae; order Leptolyngbyales; family Leptolyngbyaceae; genus Leptolyngbya; species Leptolyngbya sp. GB1-A1. Next base: position 217,196 of record NZ_JAMPLI010000003.1, read on the forward strand.
TTCCCTCGTCTGCCTCTTTTCTCGATCGCCCTTTTCCCTTAAAGAATAGAGAAGGAACTAACGCCCGGAAAGTATGGTTTACGCGATCGATTTTGGCACAAGTAATACGGTGGTCGTGCGCTGGAACCCGGTGACGCAGCAGCCTGAAACGCTGACCCTGCCGGAACGCTCCCAGCGTCTAGCAAATAATCCGCCTTTGATTCCCAGTCTGCTTTATGTCGAAGATGCCAGTCAAAGCAAGCTGATTGCAGGACAGGCAGTGCGCGATCGGGGTTTAGATTTGAGCAGCGATTCGCGGTTTTTTCGCAACTTCAAGCGCGGCATCGGCGCAGACATTCAGGGATTTCTACCAGAGCTCGACGGGCGCATTGTCACCTTTGAGCAGGTGGGGCAATGGTTTCTGAGCGATGTAATTCAGCACTTGCAGCAGGTCGATCCTAATCTGGATTCGATCGTGTTTACGGTTCCGGTGGATAGCTTTGAGACATATCGGCTATGGCTGACGCAGGTGTGTCATACCCTCAAGGTCGAGCAGGTTCGCATTCTCGATGAGCCAACAGCGGCAGCGCTGGGCTACGGTTTGCAAAATCAGGGCACGGTTCTGGTCATCGACTTTGGCGGCGGCACGCTCGATCTTTCCCTGGTGCGGCTCGAAGGTGACAAGCGCAACCCCGACAAGAAGCCGCTCGGTTTTCTGCTGAAGTGGGGACAAAAGGTGCTCGAAGAGTCGGCGCAGCGTCCGAAACTGGCGCGGGTTTTAGCGAAAGCAGGGCAGAGTCTGGGCGGGGCAGATCTGGATAACTGGATTGTTGATTATTTCACGCAGACTCAGGAAATTGCCGCTAGTCCTTTAACGCTGCGATTGGCGGAGCGACTCAAGATTCAGCTTTCTCAGCAGCCCGAGGCAACCGAGGTTTACTTCAATGATGAAACGTTCGACAGCTACGAGCTGCACCTGAGCCGCGATCGATTCGAGCAAATTTTGCAAGAGCAGGGCTTTTTCGATCGCCTCGACCAGTCGATGAACCAGGTTTTGCAGCAGGCACAGCGACAGGGTTTGATCCTCGAAGAAATTGACGCAGTTTTGCTAGTGGGCGGCACAGCCCAAATTCCCGCCGTAAAAGCCTGGGTCGAGCAGTACTTTCCGCCAGAAAAAAATCGATCGGATAAACCGTTTGAGGCGATCGCCCTGGGCGCGCTTCAGCTTCAGCAGGGCATGGAGGTGAAGGACTACCTTTATCACAGCTATGGCATCCGCTTTTGGGATCGGCGCAACAACTGCCACGGCTGGCATCCTTTAATCAAACAGGGACAACCCTACCCCATGGAGCAGCCCGTTGAACTTTTTCTGGGAGCCTCGATCGAAAATCAGCCCAGCATTGAGCTGGTGATCGGCGAACTGGGACAGGAAACAGGCGCAACCGAAGTCTTTTTTGATGGCGATCGACTTGTCACTCGCGCCGTCAGCGGCGGCAAACCAACCGTGAAACCCCTTAACGATCAAGACAGTGCCCGCACGATTGCCCAACTAGCTCCTCCCGGATATCCGGGAAGCGATCGGGTCAAGGTGCTGTTTCGCGTAGACGAGGCGCGATTTTTGCGAATTACAGTTGAGGATATTCTGACGACTCAGACTTTGGTGGATGATCGTCCGGTGGTGCAGTTGAGTTAGGGGTGAGGGAATGAGGGGATGAAAGGAAGACGAGGTGAGGGGGTTAGCGATGCACGACTACAGGGGTTCCTATCCTTGCCCAGTGAAATAGCCATTGAGCATGATTGACCGCGACGTTGACGCAGCCGTGGCTGACCGGAGTGCCAAAGCGACGATGCCAGTATGCGCCGTGAATGGCATAGCTGCCGTCGTAGTACAGGGTGTAGGGCACATCGGGAATGTCGTAGTCGTCGCCCTGCATCCGGGTTTGCCGATGTCTGGATTGAATTGCAAACACTCCCGGTAATGTGGGATGCGCTGCGGTTCCGGTGGAAACAACTACGGCATAAACGGGCGTGCGTCCTTCCCAGGCAATGAGCCGCTGACGCGATAGATTAACTTCGATCCAGCCCACATTCGATCGCTTGAGGGCAGCAATTTCCTGGGCGATCGGCGTGTGTGCCTGTGCGGGAAGAGGAGCGATACCCGGCAGTTTTTCGATCGGGGAAATCGGCATCAGGGCGATCGCACCGCTCACCATCAGAATGCTGGCTGCGATGCTAACGGTTTTTTGCCTTTGAGCTAACGATCGAACCCAGGGATGCACCTTGACCGACGAAGCAATCCAAACCTGCAACGGTCTGCCATTCTGCCAAACCATGACAAAACGCCTCCTGAGATGATGCCTATGGTTTAAGAATAAACTCTGTTTACTGAAAATTTGCAAACTTGTAAACCAGGACTGCAATGATCGGGGGAATGACCTGATAATGCAAAGAATTTGTGAAGCGAAGAAGGATTTGTCCTGTCAATCCCTGGTAGATCCGCTGAACAGATAGATGCCCTTTTGAGCGATCGTCGCACTTCAGGATCACTACAAGGGCTGTGACCTGGATTCCAGATTGGTTGCTGCAACCTACAAAAAGAGCAATGACTTCAATAAATCAACTGCGAGGTTACGGACATTAACGAGGAAATCATTGGAATTTTCAATCTGAAATCATTAGTTTGTTTGTTTTCCTAAATCCCTATCTCGACAGGTACACTTCTGCAGGGGACGATGAACAAGCTCAACAAATTTGGTTGAATTTACGGATTATCTTCATCGCAACTTCATCCTAAAGTTAGTGTGTTCCGTTGAATCCTGTCCTAATCCCAGGTAAGCCATAGATGAACTAACGCAAGACCAAAGTTAGACCATCTTTGTAAACTACAAAAACCTAAACGCAAAACCGCGGAAGTTGCCCAGTTCCGGATTTGAGGAGTGCCTGTTGTTTTGTTGAGCGAAATGAGTGCATCAGTGCGTGTCGAGTGAGTGTAAGCGAGTGCATAGTCGGTAAGTGCATTAAGCACAGTGGCAGATCTGTTGAATTTGCTCAGTTCATCTACCCTGAGCGATGCTGCCTAAAATCAGAATATTTCAGCTTTTTCTAAAGCTTATGTTTCGCAGTTGATTGCATTGCCGCAGTTCGCAATGAGCCGAGAGCTGATTCTTGTCTGTCTCATGTATTCAATTGGTGAGTTCAAAGTGTTTTTCAAACAGTTCGATCGTGTCCAGGCAACGCCATTTCTCGGTTCGTTGTTTTGTTGAGAAAGCCTGCCTAAATACAACTCACTACCGCTGTTTTGAAATTTTTTCTGCACCTTTGCTGTAACAGAGTAGTTCTAAGAATGGCTACTTTTTGACGCGCTGACTTGTCTTTACGCGCTGATCTGTCTGGTTAAATTTCTGGTTAAATTTGCCGAAGTTTGCACAGAAGGCATTCCTGCTTGACTTAGCAAGGGCAGGGTGCTAATCAGCCATGTGCTTGGCTTTTCAAATCTACCGATTCGATCGCTCATTCAGGCTGAGTTTAACCTGAGGGCTTTACCCCAAATAAAAACTGAGGCTGGCACACCTGTAGCAGCAGGTTTTACCGTGTCGAACCTCAGTCGATCTTTGCTTACTACTTGGAACGAATTTTACCATGTCTACATCAATTACAGAGGCGCGCTCTCTGGGAATTGGGCTAAGTGGAATTGCTGATTTTTCAACGCAGATTCCTTTTCTAGATGCGTTTAAATCTGCTCGCGCCTGGATTCCGCAAAGCTCCACTCAATGGGACACCGGAGAAGCGGCTCAGCTAAATCTTGATCCTCAAGGCTGGGTGCAATCAGTTCCGGCAACGAATGCTCCGGCAGCTTACGATCGCGTCAGTACCCTGATGCTTTGGGATGTGCCTTATGAGTCAGGGCAGTATCGTGTGCTGTATGACGGTACTGGAACGATGCAGTACGGCTTGGATGCCAGCAAGCTAAGTTCGAGCCCAGGAATGGATCTGGTTCAGGCAGATAGCCTTAAGGCAGGCGGCATTCATCTGCAAATTATGGCAACAGACCCCAATCAAACGGGCGACTATCTTCGCAATATTCGTGTTTATAGCGAGAAAGATCTGCCGCTGGTTGAGCTGGGAATGCGCTTTAATCCTGAGTTTCTCGATCGCATCAAGAATTTCGGCATGCTCCGCTACATGGATTGGATGTCCACAAACAACTCGCGGCAGCAGGACTGGTCAAATCGCCCCCTGATGAGCGATGCAACTTGGTCGCGCAAGGGAGTTCCGATCGAGCTAATGGTGCAGCTTGCCAACGAAACGGGAACCAATCCCTGGTTCAATATGCCCCACAGCGCAACAGATGACTATATTCGCCGTTTTGCAACTTATGTGCGCGATCATCTTGATCCAAAGCTCAAGGCATACGTGGAATACTCCAACGAAGTTTGGAATTGGCAGTTTTCTCAGGCGGGCTATGCCGAAGCCCAGGCAAAACAGCGATGGGGCGAAAGTCCAGCAGGCTGGGGCGGCTGGATGCAGTGGTACGGAATGCGGGCAGCGCAAACCGCAGATATCTGGAAGTCGGTTTATAGCAGCGAAAGTCCGAGTCGGCTGGTTAGGGTGATTGCTACGCACACAGGCTGGAAAGGGCTAGAGGCTGCCATTCTCAATCCGCCTGCTTGGATTGCAGAGGGACAGCAGCCTGTTTATCAATCATTTGATGCCTACGCAGTGACAGGCTACTTCGGCGGTTCTCTGGGTCAACCCGACCATGCAAGTACGGTGCGATCGTGGCTTAGTGATCCCGATGGTGGATTTAGCAAGGCCTTTCAGCAGTTGCGCCAGGGTAATTCACTTCCTAGCAAAGACTCGATTCAACAAACGATCGACAGCTTTCGCTATCAGGCAGATGTGGCAAAGCAACACGGGCTACAGCTTGTTGCCTACGAGGGTGGACAGCACATTGTCGGCATCAATGGGGTACAAAATGACGCGCAGCTTACCAACTTCTTTATTGAGCTGAACCGTCACCCAGAGATGCAGGCGATTTATCAAGATCTTTTAAATGGCTGGAGGGCTGCCGGGGGCACCCAATTTAACCAGTACAGCGACATCGGCGCACCCAATCGGTGGGGAAGCTGGGGTGCTCTGGAGAATCTGGATCAAGCCAGTTCGCCCAAGTACAAAGCGCTAGAAACCTTTATGGCAAACAACGCGCCCTGGTGGAACGCAGGAGGTTCTTCAACGCGAATTGGACTTTATGAGCGTAGCACCGCAGCCGACAACTCGCTTGTAGGCACAGAGTACAATGACATCTTCCTGGGCGGCGCAGGCAGTGACTCGATCAAGGGCGGCGCAGGAGCTGATCGTCTGCATGGAGGAGATGGCAATGATGCAATGGAAGGTAATGCGGGAGCCGATCGCCTTGCCGGAGGGCCAGGCAGTGACTCGATCAAGGGCGGTAATGAGAATGACCTGCTAACGGGCGGGGCGGGCAATGACCAGCTGAGTGGAGACGCTGGTAGCGATGCCTATGTGTTTGATAGCTGGGCTCCCTCTGAGTCTGCCAATCTTGGCGTCGATACGCTCAACTTTCAGCCGGGGGACAAGATTGCACTCAGCCGCTATACCTTTGCTGCCGGAACTCGGTTTTCGATCGCCGCTACCGATGCTAATGCTGCGACTCGCGATGCTCAAATAACCTACAGCCGAGCCACAGGCAACCTGTTCTATAACCCCAACGGCAAAGCACCGGGATTCGGTATAGGTGGACGATTCGCCGTTATTTCCGGTAAGCCTGTGCTTAGCGACAGCGACTTTATAAGAATCAACGGACGCTTTGATCCCAACGATTCGATCGATCTCAGTCGCGCTCAAACGAGAGCCTTAAAAGCGCCAGGCAATATAGAACTGCACGCTAACTATCAGCCTAGACATCGCTCTCAGGACAATCAGAGTCTTGATATATCGGGCGGCGATCGTTTGCTTGGGTTGGAGGACAGGCTCACAGGCAGGATGGAGAGCGATCATCTCATGGCAGGAACCGAGGCAATTCAGCTCGACGATGACCACAAGCTTGCGATCAAGCGACCCACTGCGCTATTTAATGCAGGCGTCATTAATTTGCCTTCAAAACAGGGCGTGATTGCAGCAATGCGGGCTGCGTTTCGAGACAAAAATATTGTGCAGTCTGGCAATCAAGTGCTTCAAGCGGGGGAAGCTGTTTTATTTCGATCGTCGAATCAGACCTATCTTGCCGTAAACAGCGCAAAACCCAGTTTGAATCTGGGGCAGGATTTGCTGATTGATGTGACCGGAACGCGACTGGCGATCGGAGACGCAGGTGCTGAAACGCTGGATGTTTCCCGCTATTTCGCTTAGCTCAACGGATTCAAAGTTCCCCGATTCAGGAAGAATTTAGGGGTGGGGTAATGCAGGGGCTAGATGGCAGCCTTCATCCCGCTATCCCGCCATACTTAAGCCCTCTGCCTGGATGAAAATAGCTAAGCAAAAAGGGCGGATGAACCGCCCCCAACTCACTCTACAGATAATAACGATCGATCTCCGTGTTCCGGACGATCGAAAACACAGTCAACCTTAACTGGCAAGATAACCGCGCACATTCGCCTTACGACGACGCAGGTGATCGAGAGCCTGACGCTCAAGCTGCCTGACGCGCTCCCGACTGATATTCATGCGCTGCCCGACCTTTGCCAAAGACAGTTCATTGCCGTCCGACAAACCAAACCGCAGGGTCAGAACCTCGCGCTGCTGAGGGGTTAGCTCAGAGAGCATTCCTTCCAGGTCTTGCCGCAAGGATTCCGCAGTCGCAAAGCTCTCTGGCGAAGCACTCTCGCTCTCATCTTCGAGCAAGTCCTGCAACTCGGTGTCCTGGTTATCGCCCACGCGCAGTTCAAGGGAAACAGGCTGACGCGACATCAGCAGATACTCGCGAATTTGAGAAGGCTCCAACTCCAGGGCTTCGGCGATCTCTGCCGGATTCGGGCTGCGACCAAGGGACTGGGTCAGCTCACGCTGGACTTTCTTGATCTTGTTCAGCTTCTCGGTAATGTGAATCGGCAGACGAATTGTGCGGGCTTGCTGAGCAATGGCGCGAGTGATCGCCTGACGAATCCACCAGTACGCATAGGTCGAGAATTTGTAGCCGCGAGTGGGATCAAACTTCTCGACGCCGCGCTCTAACCCCAGCGTGCCTTCCTGGATCAGGTCTAGAAACTCCAGGTTACGCTTCTGATACTTCTTAGCGATCGCCACGACCAGACGCAGGTTGGCTTCGATCATCTTCTGCTTAGCACGCTGACCGAGGCGCAGGGTCTTCCGCAGCTCGTCTTCGCTAACCTTGGCGTAGGCAGCCCACTCAGCATCGGTTGGCTCGTATCCCAGCTTCTTGGTTTGCTTCTCTTTGGCTTCCAGGAGATTCATCATCTGCTGGACTTGCTTACCATACACAATCTCTTGCTCGTGAGTCAGCAGAGGTACTCGCCCAATTTCGTGCAGATAGGTCCGAACCATGTCTGCCGAAAACATGGACTTGTCCGCTTTCTCTTTAGGGGACTTGACTTCGTTCTCTTCTACAAATGCCATGAATCGTTGAACTCCAACAACAGTGCTGCAAACGAAATAAAAGGAATACGATCTCTGGGAAACCGAGGGTTTCCGAATACTGACGGCGAATGAACAGTAAAGGAAAGGTGAATGAAATGGGCAGCTTTGCTAGTCCCTATGGGATCGCCTCAGACCCGGTGAAGTGCGAGTAAACGAAATAAAAACGGCTAGGGTCGCTTTGTCGCAGGTGAAGGGCAATTAGCAGGTAAACCTCAAAGCAGGATTGTCTCTAATCCTCGTGAGTCTAAAATGCTAGCTCACAGCCTGAGAAATGCTCATACAGTGGAAAGTAAGAAACGGAGGGGTAACAATCAGGGCAGAACTTCACAAGTCCTAGCCCGAAGTCATTATGAGTTTGTCTAACTAAGATAGTAATACAAATTTAACGCTAGGTAAAGGGAGGAGGATTCATCCGACTGGATGAACTTGAAGAGGGAATAAACAAGGGGTAAAAATTGTAGCATTTGCCTTGCCTACAGCGCACTCTGAGCAATTCAAAATCCCAACTTAGCCAACCTCATAAACCATAGATAAACAAATGCCCTCAATCTTTATAATGCACCTTCTCTCCTTCCTTAGGGGTACGGCTTACCGAGGCAGAAAACCGTACCTTGTCCTGGAATACGAGTGCATGGCAGGGCTTTAAGGGCGATGCGAAGCAGTTTCCCTTTGAGGCGATCGAGTCTCAAGTATAGTTGCTTGGTTCCTAAAATCCTAGATCGGCTTTTGCAGCTTCTGCGGCTTGGAGAATTTCGGTTTCGGGCAGGTCTTCCCAAGGCGTTTCGCCAATCTGGGCATAAAAGGTTTCGTCGTAGGGGCGAGTCCGAATCACAACGGGCATCGGTACAGCATGACCGAGAATCAGTGCTTGCTGCTTCGAGTCCAGTTTCGCAAGAACCGATCGCAACGCCTGTCCACCGGATACCCCTGTGAAAATCGCTTCGATATCTTTCTCATCATTTAATAGTGCGGTAATCCGCGTTCCTACCTGAGACATCACCTCGTTATCAATCCCCGACGGCCGCTGATCCACCACCAACAACGTCACAAAGTATTTCCGCATCTCGCGGGCGATCGTGCCAAAAATGGTTTGGCGGACGGTTGCTGAATCCAAAAAACGATGCGCTTCTTCGATCGTGATGACTAGAGGTTGAGGGCGATCGATCGGGTTTTTGGTTTGCAGGAATTTTTCGGCTTTGTGGACGTAGGCATGGTGAATCCGGCGGGCAATTACGTTTGTTGCCAGCATATAAGAGAGCAGGTTGGACTGAGAGCCGAACTCAATTACAACGTGCTTTCCGGCATCGAGCGATTCAAGAATTTGACCGACATAGTTTTTGGGGCAAGTTTGCCGCAGATACTTCAAATCATCCAGACGGGTCAGCTTGCGCTGAAGTGCCATGATCGAGGACTTGCTGCCCATCTTGACTTCGCAAAATTCTTGAATTTCCTCATTGCTCATCGACAGCAAACGGCTGATCCAGGCTTTGCCAAACTCATTGCGAAGAATAATCGCGTTTTCCAGGCTGGCCTCGGACAGATTTAGTTCGCCCCGCACCAGCATTAGATCTTCGACATCAATCTGGTCATAGCTAATGTAAAGCTCTTGGGCATCGCGCACACCCCGCCGTCGCGTGGACTCTACATCTAATGTATAGATCTGCACTTGGCTTGGGAAAAGCTGACGCAAGCCTTTTACGGTGCTGAACTGCTTGCCTTCTCGCGTGGCTTCCCAGCCGTACTCCGAGTGCATATCAAAGATGAGATTCACTGCGGCTCGTCTGCGAATAATTCCAGACAGCAATAGTCTCGTTAGGAAAGATTTTCCTGTCCCCGACTTACCAAACACCCCGTTACTCCGCTCCACGAATCGATCGAGATCCAGGCAGATTGGCACATTCATATCGATCGGTTCCCCGATCGCAAAATTCCGCCGATGGGGATCATCCTCCCAGCCGAACACCGCCCGAAAGTCCCGCTCCGATGCGTCGTAGACCTGACTAAAGTGAGCCGGAATGGTTTTAACGGGCAGCAGCTCCACATCATTCGTATTCGCTTCGTAGGAAGCAAGGGAGTCTGAGGCTTTCGATCGCGTCTTCGTTCTACGAGGCTCGCTTTCTGCCTTCGGTGTAAACATTAGCATCGGCGACAGGTTGATCGTGCCGTAGGTTCCGGTTCCTGCCAGCACTTCTTGCAAAAACGTATTCGCTGGATCGGGCGGGTTCGCCAAGATTCGCTGTGTCGCAGTTCCCAGGGCAACGTCCGTCAGCATGCAGAAAAAGCGCGATCGTACCCCTTGCACGACCAGGAATTTCCCGACCCGCATATCCTCAACGGAGACATCGGCATGCAAACGCACTTCTAGCCCCTGACTCAAGGAACCCTGTATCACCGAACCCAGCGGATTTTCTGCGGTCATGCCAACCCCGCTAATACGATCGTTCTATTATCGAGGAATACACATGTTTTAGGCAAGTCGGCTAGGGTTTGCAACTCCCTAAATCCTCCACCAGTGGGGGACTTTCAATGGGGGACTTTGAATTGTTGGCTCCACTCCGCCGTTTCAAACACGGTTGTGCCGTTTCAAACACACCTTCATGCGGGCATGATTCCAAAGTATTTTAGCCCTTCGATAATTCCAGCAGCATAGTGGGCTTGGGCTAAGTATCAATGACCGCTAAGGGGGAACTGCTGCGCATTGCCCTCAAAATTATCCTGATGCCACTGAAGTAATTTCCTTCTCGCATTGCCAACAATAATGCCAATCTGGTTGGCGGCAAATAGGGCAATGTCGTTGCCAGAATCACCACAGACTACTGTTTGTTCTGCTGTAAATTTAAAGGCTTGACGAATATAGGTAACAGCACTGCCCTTATTGATTTTACGCGGCACGATATCAAGGTCATGTCCATGACTGTAAATCAGTTCAGCCTCCAGTCCTTGAGCAATGAGTTGAGCTTCCAGTTCTGATAAAACAGAGGCGTCTTCTTCATCAAGCACAAAGCTTAGCTTGAAGGGACGCTGTTCGCTTCCAGGCTGAGCAACCAGTTGGGAAAGCTGTTCGACGACCACTGCAATGCTTGCTCGATCCCAATTTTGGGAAGACAGGCTAGACCAGTTTTCATCCAATTCGTTGCCTGGATAATAAATTTCAGTCCCGACAGAAGCAATTAGTACATCGGGTTCTGGCAGCGCAGTGTGAGAAATCAATCGCTCATAAGACTTCAACGATCGCCCGGTAGCATAAACCAATTTTGAGCCATAAGTTTGGCGATGTTGTTTGAACCAACTGTTCAGACGCTGGAGCGCGTCATTGTCGCCAACCAGGGTGCTGTCGAGATCTGTTACCAGCAAAAACTTTGACACAGTTGCGATTGTCCTCTCATTCACCTCAAAGCAACCCTCCGACCGTTCTCACTGCCTTCTTGTTCCTGCCCGTTGTCGTAAAATGTCCAACAATTTCGTTATGTGCGGCGGTACAGGAGCCGTCACCTCGATCGCCTTACCCGTCACCGGATGCTGAAGCGTTAGCCGATAGGCATGAAGTGCCTGCCCTGGCAAATTGACCCCGATTGATCGCCCTGACCCATAAAGCGGATCGCCCACGATCGGATGACCAATGGCTGCGCTATGAACCCGAATCTGATGCGTCCGTCCTGTCTCAAGCTGAAACCGCATCAGCGTAAAGTTGCCCAACCGCTCCTCGACCGTCCAGTGCGTCATAGCTCGTCTGCCACCCTTCTCTTCAGGGACAATTGCCTGCTTTTTGCGATCGATCGGATGCCTGCCAATTGGTGCGTCGATCGTGCCCTTCACAGTTGCCGGTGCGCCATACACCACGCCCAGATATTCTCGCCGCGCCGTCTTGGTTTTGAACTGTTCCTGAAGCTGCTGATGGGCAAGGTCAGTTTTAGCGATCGCGATTGCTCCGCTCGTATCCTTATCTAGTCGATGCACAATTCCCGGACGCTGCACCCCCCCAATTCCGGCAAGCTGATTGCCGCAATGAGCTAAGAGTGCATTCACTAGCGTTCCACCTTGGTGTCCAGGCGCAGGATGAACCACCAGATCCACAGGCTTATTCAAAATCAGCAGATGCTCATCCTCGTAAAGGACGTCGAGGGGAATGTCCTCGGCCTCCAGGTCAAGTGGCTCTGCATCAGGAATGCTGACCTCAATCCGATCGCCCTCCTGCACAGTGACTTTCTTAGAAGTACAAACCTTGTCATTAATCCAAACCTGTCCGTCTTCGATCAATTTCTGGATGCGCGATCGAGATAAATCACGGAGCTGTGCGGATAGGAAGCGATCGAGGCGGGGTTCAGTCGGGTGGTCAACGTGAAGAGAGATTAGTTCAGTCAATTTTTAAAATCAGGCACGCTTTACTTTTTATTATCGCGTGACGACTTAGCAGCGTGAGCAAGTCTGAAAACCCAACGGTTTTGATGGGATACGTTAGAATCACCGCTTCGGGAAAAGACTGTGATTCACAGGGTAAGTCAGAATTCTCGGAAGTGGAGGCAATCTCTCATCGAAATAGCGGCAGTTCTTTCGCTTGCTTACCTGTCAACCTGCCTATTTCTATTCTTTCGACAGCTCGGCTTCTCTGTCCTAGGGGGAGCAATGCAAACCGTAGGATATTGCTCAAATCTTTTCTAATATTAATAATTCAATTAAGAAAAACGAAGAAATTCGATCGTCAATGGCATTAATAGAAAATCCTAGAGGTTAACTTAATATCCTGATTATTCTCTCGCTTCCAACATCTATTTCAGCCTCTACAAGATGAAGATGTAGGGTAGCACGATCGCAGCAAGATTGTATAACTTTTATCGAACATTTCAATTTGTAAAGATTCCTCAATGAATCGCATATTATCTGCTGATGGTCTCCCTCGGAACGTAGGTAAATCAATGCTTCTACATCTTGAATTATTGTTAACCTCGCTTAAAGTCTGTGAGATTCCAGTTCTATAATGCTGCAAGTACCTCCCCATGGAACTGGGATCGCTCATTGGGCTGATATTCAATGTGTGGTTGCAGTTCACCTCTTCTAGGCACGGGTCATTTCTGGCTTCGACGCTCCTACCCAAGTCGGTTATGTGCCTGTCTGCTGATGTTACGAAGAGAGATGCTGTCATTTGGCAGCTTGGGGGCTGGTCGCTCAACTCGTTCCTTTGTCTAGAGAGGAGAGTCTCGAATGACAACTTCCCCACGGGAGCGGGAGGCAACCAAACAGGTGCGAGTGGTCGTCGATAAAGATCCAGTGAAAACTTCCTTCGAGAAGTGGGCACAGCCGGGTCATTTCGATCGTACCCTCGCTAAGGGTCCCAAGACCACAACCTGGATTTGGAACCTTCATGCCGACGCTCACGATTTCGATAGCCATACCAGTGACCTAGAAGATATTTCTCGTAAAATCTTCAGCGCACACTTCGGTCACCTTGCTGTAGTGTTCGTCTGGCTCAGTGGAATGTTCTTCCACGGCGCAAAATTCTCTAATTACTCTGGTTGGATGGCTGACCCCCTGAACGTGAAGCCTAGTGCTCAGGTAGTTTGGCCCATCTTTGGTCAAGAGATTTTAAACGGTGACGTGGGCGGTGGATTCCACGGCATTCAAATCACATCTGGATTTTTCCAAATCTGGCGTGCTGCCGGGATTACAAATGAATTTCAGCTCTATGTAACGGCGATCGGCGGTCTGGTAGCGGCTGCTCTGATGCTGTTTGCAGGCTGGTTCCACTATCACAAGCGCGCTCCGAAACTGGAATGGTTCCAGAATGTGGAGTCGATGCTGAACCACCACCTGGCTGGTTTGCTGGGTCTGGGCTGTCTCTCCTGGGCAGGTCACCAGATTCACGTTGCCCTGCCGATTAACAAAATGCTGGATGCTGGGGTTCCTCCGAATCAGATTCCCCTGCCTCATGAGTTTATTCTCAACTCCAGCTTGATGTCGGATCTCTATCCCAGTTTCTCGAAGGGTCTGACTCCCTTCTTTACCCTGAACTGGGGTGAGTACGCTGATTTCCTTACCTTCAAGGGTGGCTTGAACCCTGTAACTGGCGGTCTATGGCTGTCGGATACGGCGCACCACCACTTGGCTCTGGCAGTCCTGTTCATCATTGCGGGTCATATGTACCGTACGAACTGGGGCATTGGTCACAGCATCAGGGAAATCTTGGAGAACCACAAAGGTCCGTTTACGGGCGAAGGTCACAAGGGTCTCTATGAGAACCTGACCACCTCTTGGCACGCGCAACTGGCTGTTAACCTGGCAATGTTGGGTTCGCTCACGATTATCGTGGCGCAGCACATGTACTCGATGCCGCCCTATCCGTACCTTGCAACGGATTACCCGACACAGCTCTCGATCTTCACCCACCATATGTGGATTGGAGCATTCTTCATTGTCGGTGCGGGTGCACACGCGGCTATCTTTATGGTGCGTGACTACGATCCGGCAAGAAACATGAATAACTTGCTCGATCGCGTCATCCGTCACCGGGATGCCATCATTTCTCACCTCAACTGGGTTTGTATTTTCCTGGGCTTCCATAGCTTCGGTCTGTACATTCACAACGACACGATGCGTGCTCTGGGTCGTCCCCAAGATATGTTCTCGGATACGGCGATTCAGCTCCAGCCCGTGTTTGCTCAGTGGATTCAAAACATCCACACGCTAGCTCCTGGTGCAACTGCACCAAACCAGCTAGAGCCTGTGAGCTATGCCTTCGGCGGCGGTATCGCTGCAGTGGGCGGCAAGGTTGCCATGATGCCGATCGCCCTGGGCACGGCAGACTTCATGGTTCACCATATCCATGCCTTCACGATTCACGTGACGGTGCTGATTCTCTTGAAGGGCGTGCTGTTTGCTCGTAGTTCGCGTCTGGTTCCAGACAAAGCGAATCTGGGCTTCCGCTTCCCTTGCGACGGTCCCGGTCGGGGCGGCACCTGCCAGGTTTCTGGTTGGGATCACGTCTTCCTCGGTCTGTTCTGGATGTACAACTCTATTTCGATCGCTATTTTCCACTTCTCCTGGAAGATGCAGTCGGATGTGTGGGGTACGGTCGCACCAGATGGAACGGTTTCCCATATCACGGGCGGCAACTTTGCTCAGAGTGCAATCACCATCAACGGATGGCTGCGTGACTTCCTGTGGGCACATGCAACTCAAGTGATTGGTTCTTACGGTTCTGCGCTGTCTGCTTACGGTCTGCTGTTCCTGGGCGCACACTTCGTCTGGGCGTTCAGTCTGATGTTCCTGTTCAGTGGTCGCGGCTACTGGCAAGAACTGATTGAGTCGATCGTTTGGGCACATAACAAGCTGAAAGTTGCGCCTTCGATCCAGCCTCGTGCTCTGAGCATTATTCAGGGTCGGGCAGTCGGTGTTGCTCATTACCTGCTGGGCGGCATCGTTACGACTTGGGCGTTTTTCTTGGCTCGCATCATTGCTGTTAGTGGTAGCTAGTGATTCTTAAGCTGTCTCTCCTCTAGACCCCTGGATGCGAACGATGGGGGGCGAACTCTAAGCGAGGCTATGAATTTAATAGGATTCTTCAATGAATCTGAAAGGCTCTAAACCTTCGTATTGTTCAAACTCCATCGTCTACAGTCCAGATGGGCCAAAGCTAGATGGCGAAAAGCTAATCGCTAATTAAGAAAATCAATTCGGACTTATGGCAACAAAATTCCCAAAATTTAGCCAGGGATTGGCTCAAGACCCGACTACCCGTCGGATCTGGTATGGGATTGCCACTGCCCACGATTTTGAGAGCCACGATGGCATGACGGAAGAAAATCTTTACCAAAAGATTTTCGCTTCCCACTTTGGTCATTTGGCAATCATCTTCCTCTGGACTTCTGGTAATCTCTTCCACGTCGCCTGGCAAGGTAACTTCGAACAGTGGGTCAAAGATCCGCTCAATGTGCGCCCGATCGCCCATGCGATTTGGGACCCCCATTTCGGTCAAGCTGCGGTGGACGCCTTCACTCGTGCAGGCGCGTCTAACCCTGTCAACATCGCTTATTCCGGTGTTTATCACTGGTGGTACACGATCGGGATGCGGACCAACGGCGAACTCTATGCGGGTTCTCTGTTCCTGATGCTGCTGTCGGCGATCTTTCTGTTCGCAGGCTGGCTCCACCTTCAGCCAAAGTTCCGTCCGTCGCTGTCCTGGTTTAAGAATGCTGAATCTCGCCTGAACCACCACTTGGCTGGTTTGTTCGGGGTTAGCTCTCTGGCTTGGGCAGGCCACCTAATCCACGTGGCAATTCCTGAGTCGCGCGGTCAGCACGTTGGCTGGAACAACTTCCTGACGACCCCTCCCCACCCTGCTGGTTTAGTTCCTTTCTTTACTGGCAACTGGGGCGTGTATGCCGAGAATGCAGATACTGCTAACCATGTCTTCGGTACGTCTGAAGGCGCGGGTACTGCAATCCTTACCTTCCTGGGCGGCTTCCATCCGCAAACTCAGTCCTTGTGGCTGACGGACATGGCTCACCATCACCTGGCGATCGCGGTCCTGTTCATCGTGGCAGGTCATATGTATCGCACTAACTTTGGTATCGGTCATAGCATCAAAGAAATGCTGGATTCCAAAGCAGGTCTGACGAGTAGAAAGAGCGAAGGTCAGTTCAACCTGCCCCACCAGGGCTTGTATGACACCATTAACAACTCGCTGCACTTCCAGCTTGGTCTGGCTCTGGCAGCTTTGGGTGTCATCACCTCTCTGGTCGCTCAGCACATGTATTCCCTGCCGCCCTACGCTTTCATGGCGAAGGACTACACCACGCAGGCTGCGCTCTATACCCATCACCAGTACATTGCTGGATTCCTGATGGTTGGTGCGTTTGCTCATGGTGCAATCTTCTGGGTACGGGATTACGATCCGGCTCAAAACCGGGGTAACGTGCTCGATCGTGTTCTAAACCACAAAGAAGCAATCATCTCTCACCTGAGCTGGGTGTCGCTGTTCCTAGGCTTCCACACCCTGGGTCTGTATGTTCACAACGACGTGATGCAAGCTTTCGGTACGCCTGAGAAGCAAATCCTGGTCGAGCCTGTGTTCGCACAGTTCGTTCAGGCGGCTCACGGCAAACTGCTCTATGGGTTCGATACGCTGCTGTCTAACCCTGATAGCCTTGCTTCCACCGCTTGGCCCAACCATGCGAATACCTGGTTGCCCGGTTGGTTGGATGCTATTAACAGCGGTACGAACTCGCTGTTCCTGACGATCGGTCCTGGCGACTTCCTGGTTCACCATGCGATCGCTCTGGGTCTGCACACCACCACTTTGATTCTGGTCAAGGGTGCGCTGGATGCTCGCGGCTCGAAGCTGATGCCCGACAAGAAAGACTTCGGCTACAGCTTCCCCTGTGATGGTCCGGGTCGTGGCGGTACTTGCGACATCTCTGCCTGGGATGCGTTCTACCTCGCGATGTTCTGGATGCTGAACACGATCGGCTGGACGACGTTCTACTGGCACTGGAAGCACCTCGGTGTATGGCAGGGCAACGTGGCTCAGTTCAACGAGTCTTCGACTTACCTGATGGGCTGGCTGCGTGACTACTTGTGGCTGAACTCTGCTCAGCTAATCAACGGCTACAACCCCTACGGCATGAACTCGTTGGCAGTCTGGAGCTGGATGTTCCTCTTTGGACACCTAGTTTGGGCTACGGGCTTCATGTTCCTGATTAGCTGGAGAGGCTACTGGCAAGAGCTGATCGAAACGATCGTTTGGGCGCATGAGCGCACTCCGCTGGCGAACCTGCTTCGCTGGAAGGACAAGCCGGTTGCACTGTCGATCGTTCAGGGTCGTCTGGTTGGTTTAGCTCACTTCACGGTTGGCTACATCCTGACCTACGCTGCCTTCCTCATCGCATCGACTGCCGCAAGGTATGGTTGATAGGGCGATCGAGCTTAGTTAGATAATAGAGTCCCTCACCTTCGGGTGGGGGATTTTTGTTTGTGGGGTGTGTTGGATTCGCCCCCTAAATCCCCCAATTCTGGGGGACTTTGAGAGTTAAAGAGGAGAATTACCGTTAACAATAAGTGAGCTCTCTAATTTGCCAGGTAAGGCAACAGTTCAAAGTTACCTGTTGGAAAGTAAAGGATTACAATTCCTTTGGAGCAGAAGTTATGTGGGCAACCTGTATTAACCAACTCGCGCCGTTTTCGAATGAGTTAAGAGCAGAAGTGCCAAAGTTTATAAGGAAAGCAACTTTAAGATTGCACTAGACAAAACTTTACTAAGGGAGTATTAACTGTCCCTACCCAGAAATCACAAATCTCAACTGTGGTGTACGTAGTACCTGTATAGAGAGGAGTAGTGTATTGAGGAGAATGATTTCTGTAAGCGAGTTGAAGGTGATATGTACCAAGCTCAAGATTGGAAGTTGACCAGACTGCACCGTAGCTAATGTACCCGCTAAGGCGAAAACAACTTTGGGATACCCAGGATAGACCCACAGTTGTCCAGAAGGTTGCCCTCTCTCCTGGATCAATCAATGGAATGTCCTGATTAGTCATGCGTCGTCGCGCATTGCTATTTGCACTCGCCTGCACTTGCTGTCCACTGCTGTTAAAAATTTCTGGAAAAAATCCAGGGAGATTAAAGCGGTAGGAAATCAAACTTTGATTGATAATGTGAACGCCAAAATAGAAAGGAACATACTCTCCAGGCTGAGGTACTTGGATAGTCTGTACAGGTAGCATGGTTTCAAACAGAATGCCATCAATTTCAACCACGCTACTTCTCCCTGCTGAACTAATATTGCTAGCTTGCCCTAAAACCAATTTGTAGCGATGCTAACTCTGGGCTAATCCAACTCGTCTAATCTGTGCTTCTCGATCTTTTCTTGAATTTCAGGCTTACTGAGCCATTGCTCGATCGCCTCTACCACGATCGCCCTACTACTTTCCCTGTCTAGCCTGTAGTGCCTCCCTCAACAATTGCTCAATCACGAAGGTTAACGATCGCTGGTCTTTTGCGGCGATCGCTTCCAACTGCTCTCTCAGGTCATCTGGCAGATAGATACTTGTCTGACGCTTCTTAGTAGTCATAGCCTGCTCTAGAACTAACTTAGAGCGATGTTAAGCGAGCTATTGCAATTGAGGGTAATCTACACTAGATTAGATCAGATTAATTTATTTGAGGTTTCGCCTATGGTCACACTATCCGCCGATGAGGTCGCCGTCCTGAAGTCCATCCTCACTGCACTCCGGGGCATCAAGATTCGCGATATCGATAAAGCTCTCGTGATTCTGTCCAAAGCAGAGCGAGGAGCAAAATGATGATTGTTCTTACTGATACACAAGCGATCGTCGTTCATCGCTTGCTCACCTGTATTCTGCTGAACGAAACCTACGTTCTGTCCGATGTGGAGGATGCTTTGGTCTGGACGAGTCCAGAGAACCGACAGATTCTTTGTCCGTTCGATTCGCTTTGGGCGAGAAATCTGGCTCAGGAGATTGTGACCCAGTTGCGGCAGGGTTCGTGATTGAGGCGATTAATCAGGGGGCTGTTTGAGGCGTGTTTGCGATTTTGTAGCCCCCTCAATTCCCAACTTGTGACTGCCGCTCTAAAAGAGCAAGGGGAACTTTGAGTTATAGAGCAGCTTTGGGGTTTAGGAATCGATCGCCCAACGCTTCGCAATCTCGATCGCCTCTTCAGCCCGAACGCGCCGATACCAAATCTCATCCGGCAAAACCAGCACCATTGGACCATTACCGCAATGCCCTAAACAACCGCTACCAATCACAGGAACTTCTGAGATTTTGTGATTTTGAAATGCAGCGAGGACGGCTTTAGAACCTGATTTACGGCAGGCTTTATTTTGACAAACCAGGATTGTGCAAGGAGGGCGATCGACTGCCATAGAGATACTTATATAGCTTTGTATTGTTTGCTCAATTTCTAGCTAGCAGGAGTGAAATGACTAAGAAAATGAAGCTCTATTGTGAGTATGGAGGATGGCCACTTTGGGGTGTGGATGAGATTGATAATATCGATCCGGCTACGTTACCCCTTAGTGAAGGTTTAATCAATCGATTGAATCAATGGCAATCCGCCTATAATGCTACTCTTGCTGACTACCCACCCGAATCTGGCTTTCCTAGTGAGGAGGCGCGGGAGCAATGATATCGAGAAGGTGTAGAAATGTGGGTGCAGCTACAGCAAGAGCTGGGCTCAGATTACGAGGTGTACTATCCATTTGCTTATAACGGAGAAGGACGGCTCTTTAAGGTCGATGAATTGCCAGAAGAGTTGAGAGCTAAATGGTTAGACGGTGGTACTGCTGACTCATTTCAATAGCGATCGCTATTTCTCATCAGTAAGGTCTTCTTTATAGGGACGAAATTAGGGTTCTGAAAAGGCATTAACGATATATTGTTGAAGCGTTAACTCATAGCCATTAAAGACGATCGCCTGACCCAATTCGATCGTAAGCGGCAAAGAAAGCTGAGACTCGCTGTGAAGCACTTCCCCGTTAGGGGTAATCGACCGCTTCGCGCAGCCGCCATAGGCGGATCGCTTCACAGAACTTCGGACAGGTTTACAGGATAACAGAGCGATATCAAAGCGACAGGGAAGATCCGCCAGGTGAGGATGTTCGGCGAGGAAGAGTTGGGCGGCTTGCCAGAGTTTTGTCTGTTTTTGGGGGGTGATGGAGAGGAGACCGTTTTCGTCCCAGTTGCCTTTGCTGCGGGCTTTGACTTCCACAAAGGCTAAGGTGTCAGGCTGGGTTGCAACAACATCGAGTTCTCCGTAGAGGCAGTGCCATCGCTGGTGCAAAACAGTCCAGCCTTGAGCAGTGAGCCAGTGAGCTACAAAGGATTCTGCCAGATGTCCGGTCTGTAGTGCGGCTTGTTTAGCCCGATCGGCTGGCGGCTTCGCAGTTTCCCTTGCGGATAATCGTTTTCTGGGCGACTTCATAAATGGCAATAAGAGACTTTAAGCGAGCCGATGAGACGGTTAACAGATTCAGGTAGGATCAAATCACGTTCTGTAATGCAGGACTGATCTAAAACTGATTCGTCGTTTTTTTAGTCTGCCCATGTACGCTTGGTTGTGTCGGCTGCGATTTCTCCAAAAAGAGAGCTTCTTCGCATCGGTTATGTGTGGTGTCGTTTTGAGTTTAAGCCTGATTTGCCTGAGCGGTCTGCTGCCGTCGATCGCCCTGGCGGAGGACTACAATCGAGAATTCCTGGTCAATCGAGACTTTTCGGGCAAGGATCTGACCGACTCCAGCTTCACAAAAGCCAATATGCGCGGCAGCAATTTGAGCAATACCAATTTACGAGGCGTCAGCTTCTTTGGCGCAAATCTGGAGGATGCCAACCTGGAAAGCGCGAACTTAAGCACCGCAACCCTGGACTCGGCGCGAATGGTGGGAGCTAATCTAAAGAATGCCGTTTTAGAAGGGGCGTTTGCCTTCAACACCAAGTTCAACAACGCTGTGATTGAGGGTGCAGATTTTACCGATGTGCTGCTGCGCGAAGATATGCAAGACATCCTTTGCCAGAATGCAAGCGGTACAAACCCAACCACAGGACGCGAAACCCGCGAGACGTTGGGCTGCTAGAAAAGCATTTCTACCAATCTCAAAGTCCCCCAAAGTTGGGGGATTTAGGGGGCAATGTAGGACTTTTGCCACTTCTCTAAAAGCCTCTTAAAGTGAGCTATCAGGAAATCAAGGCATACTCTCAGTTTGATGCAGCTCCGCCTCAGAAGGATCGGTTGCTTCGCAGTCCCCCGAAGCGGTGATCGCCCCACCCAAATCAAAATCTCCAACCCACGGCACTCCTGCCAAATCTGCAAACGAAACCCGCCGCTGCTCTTGCTCCAGTTCACGGATGCGCTGCTTCTCGGCGTACATTTGCTGCTGGTAATACTGTGCCAATTCGAACGACTGAATACAGTCTGTTTGCTTCCACAGATCATTAAAGTGGCGATAGCGTTTTTCGCACATCACCTGCTCCAGGCAAGCCGCCGCTGCTCGAATGACCAGAGGGGCACGTAGAATATCTCGGTGTGATTTCTCGTCTAGCTGAAACAGCGGATAGAGTTGCGCGACCTTATCATCTGGACAGCTATCCTGTAGCAGATTGAGTAGATCGTTTGAGGCAATCGCCTGATTCTGAGCATCGAGAATTTGCTGCCACAAATAGCGATGGTGGGACAGGCTGAAGTCTAAATCCCGCTCGTCTAGCGCCTCCATGATCATCGATCGATACTCGGGTGCATGGAGATAGAGGCGCAAAAGCTGTGCTTCGGATTCTTCTAAAAGGCTTCGATCGCCCGGACGCTGCCATTTTTGCGATCGACCATGCCACCGCTGCCCCCGAACTTGAGTTCGCAAATCGGCTTCAAGCTGGACGGCAAATCGAGCATTACCCTGACTCAGAAGTTCCGCACAGCGATGGATATAGTGCGTTCTCAGGCTGGCGTTGGGCAGATTGCCCAGTAGCTTAACAATTTCTTGATTGCTTTGCTGAAACTGATCTGCCTTCTGAAGGTCTGCCTGTTGGAGAATCTGCTGAATCTGCCAGTCTAGCCACAGGGGAGCATTCTTAAGTAGATCCTGATAGTCCGCAGCGGAGTTTGCCTTGAGGAATTCATCCGGGTCTTTGCCCTGCGGCAGATTGAGAATGCGAAGCTGCACTTCTCCCTGATATGCCAGGTCTGCCACTTCCCCGATCGCCCGTTCTGCGGCTTTTACACCTGCTGCATCGGCATCGAAGTTAAACACAATCTGCTTTGATTCGGTGTAGCGCAAGAGCTGGCGCACCTGATGCAGGCTCAGCGCAGTTCCAAGAGAGGCAACGACATTCGTAATCCCGGCAGCATGAAGGGCAATCACATCAAAATAGCCTTCGACCACCACCGCCCGATCGCTTTTCGCAATAGCGCCTCTCGCTTTATCAAGCGCAAACAGCGTTTTCCCTTTGTCAAATAGTTCCGTCTCTGGTGAGTTCAGGTATTTCGGCTGCTCATCTCCCAGCGATCGTCCCCCAAAACCAATGACTCGCCCCTGAAGATCATGAATGGGAATCATTAATCGATCGCGGAATCGATCGTAATACCCCTTCCCTTCCTGACGCGGCACAATCAGCCCTGCCTGCTCCACAAGCTGAACGGCAAACCCCTTTTGCTCTACCAGATAACCATAGAGTGTCTGCCACCCTGCCGGAGCATAGCCCAACTGAAACTGCTGAATCGTGGTTTCGCTCAACTGCCGCTTTTCCAGCAGATAGGTTAACGCTGTTTCTCCCTGAGGTTGTCGCAGTGCGTGCTCAAAAAACCTTGCCGTCAGAGCCAACACCTCATAAAGCTGCTCCCGCAAAGAAAGCTGCCGCTGAAACTCCTGCCGTTCTTCGGGTTCGAGCGTCTTAATTGAAACCTGATACCGACGCGCCAGATCCAGCACCACATCGGCAAACGATCGCTTCCCCAACTCCATCAAAAACTTGATTGCATTCCCGCCTGCGCCACAACTAAAGCAGTAATAAAACTGTTTACCCGGACTGACGCTAAAGCTGGGTGATTTGTCGTCGTGGAACGGACATAGCCCGGTGAAATCCTTGCCTCGCTTCCGCAGCACCACATACTCCGAGACGACATCCACAATGTCTACTCGCTGTTTCACCTCATCGATCGTATCGGGATGCAGGCGGGGGATTTCCATAGTCGACGGGTTGAGTTGGGCAAATCGAAAATGATTCTAAGTCCACTTATAGTCTCTCAGATCCACAAATTTCGATCGCTTCTAGCGATGAGACTTTGGAATCTCGGCAGCATCTCATCGGTTGCTTCGCAGTTTCCCGTAGGGGTAATCGTGCCCAAAAGCGATATCGAAAAAGTTGTATCGATCGATGCCCGAATTCGCTACACTTCTGCTTGATCGACAGCTCAAAAACCACAATGACACGAATCTTTGTAGCAGCAGCCTACGGCGAACCCGAAGACCAGCACAGCACGCTTCCGGGTGAAATCGATCGCGTCTTGGCAGTCCAGGAGACGGTTCTGCTGCGCGATCGGGTGGTGCAGTTTTTACGATCGCGAAACTATGATGCTGTTGCCGTCCCCGATGAAATGAGTTTAACGCAGGCGATCGACTGGATTAATCGGCGTAGTCAGCAGGGAGATCTGGCTCTGTCGCTTCAGGTTGCTAGCTCGACCCATACGCTACGGGGAGCGGCTGTCTATCATGTTGCTTATAACGATGAGCGGCGGCTGCAAGCGTCTCAACTCCTGCAAGCCTATCTGCGGCGTGTCCCCCAGTTTTCGAGTCGCGGAGTCAAGTCCGACACCCAAACTCTGCTCGGTCGGCTCACCTTTTGTCGGGATACGATCGTGCCTGCCCTGCATCTGGAAGCAGGCTGTCTGAATCATGCAGACGATCGCCAGATTCTTCAGGGTCAGCGACAGGAAGTTGCGCTGGGCATCGCGGAAGGATTGGCAGTCTGGAGCCGATCGCTCAATTCAGGACAAACGGCAGGAAACTCACTCATTTCGCTTCAGGTGAATGGCGCAGAATATCCCGAAAAAGGAGTGCTGCTGGATGGCAATGCCTATATCCCGATCGATCTGATTGATCAGATGGGAATTGAACTGCCGCTCAGTCCGTCCATTCACCGCATCAACTACGGCAATGTGGTTTATGCACGAGCGATCGACCTGCGGGACTTTAATCTTGCTTTCACCTGGGACAGTAAGAATCAGACGCTCAATCTGCGATCGATTTTGTCTACTTTGCCCACGGCGATCGATCGGATTATGGGACGGGGAACCGCTTCCGAAGTGCAGATGATGATGTTCCTCAAAAGCTCTAACCCTGATAGCCTGACGAAGTTCTACGAAGTGCCCAAACTCTACATCGACGAAGGCAAAATTGAAGGCGTGAACCACGATATTGCCTTTGCCCAGATGTGCCTGGAAACCCAGTATCTTCAGTTCTCAGATTCCGTAAAGCTAGAACATCATAACTTTGCCGGATTGGGCGGCGCGACAGTGGACGAAATTGGAGCCAAATTTACGACGCCACTGCTCGGCATCCGGGCACAAATTCAGCACCTCAAAGCTTATGCCTGTGCAGAACCGCTCGTTCAATCTCCTGCCGACCCCCGATTTCACCTCGTCCGACGCGGCATTGCTCCCACCGTGGCAGATTTAAGCGGTCGCTGGTCGGCTGACCCAGATTACGGAACGAAAATTTTGGCGATCGTTAAACGACTCTACGAATTCGCCGATCATCTGTAGAACTTAACGATGTAGAACTTAATGACGTAGAACTTAATGACGTTACACTGCTCTTAACGCTCTGGTTTCAGGCATTCAGAAAAAACAGAGGGTTAGCGGCATCATGACGAAATCGATTAAACAGCGATCGGTACAAATCCAGCAGTTTGTCGTCACCGCAGCGCAGATGAGCCAGATCGAGGGGCGGATGTTTGCGGCGGGAATGCCTGTTGCAGCACTGATGGAAAAGGTGGCGGGACGAATTACGCAGCGTTTGATTGATTTGTATCCGCTCGATTGCTTTCCCCAAGTCGGAATTCTGGTCGGACCCGGACATAACGGCGGCGATGCGCTGGTCGTAGCACGGGAACTGCATCTGCGGGGCTATCGCGTGATTTGCTATCAGCCGATCGATAAACTCAAAGAACTGACCGACTGCCATGCCCGTTATGCGGCAAGTTTAGGCATTCCCACAACGGCTCAGGTAGCTGACCTGCAAGACTGCGATCTAATCGTGGACGGACTGTTTGGCTTTGGTTTAACCCGATCGATCGAGGGAGAACTTGCCGCCGCGATTCAGCAAATTAATCAAGGAAAGGGAGCGATCGTCAGTATTGATCTGCCTTCGGGACTGCACACTGATACCGGAGCCGCATTGGGAACCGCGATTTGCGCCGATTACACCTTTTGCCTGGGACTCTGGAAACGTGCATTTCTTCAGGATGCTGCTCTCGCCTATACGGGAACTGCTGAACTAATCGACTTTGGGCTGCCCCTTGCCGATATTTACGCCATTCTGGGAGACGTTCCTGCCCTTCAGCGCATTCTGCCTGCGGCTGCCCTGGCTGCCCTGCCGCTGCCTCGTCCTGCTGTCACCCACAAATACAAACAGGGACATCTACTGCTGATTGCGGGGTCACGTCGCTATTCGGGGGCGGCTTTATTAGCGGGACTGGCTGCTAGAGCCAGCGGGGTAGGAATGCTATCGATCGCTGTTCCCGAAGCTCTGAAGCCCATTCTGGTGGCACAGCTTCCAGACGCACTAATCATCGGTTGCCCAGAAGATGAGACGGGCGCAATTGCTCATTTACCTGAGGAAATCAATCTCAGTCAATACCAGACGATCGCTTGCGGACCCGGACTCACCCCCGAAGCGCGATCGATCGTTTCCCATTTGCTAAATCAGGAAGTTCCTTTGTTGCTGGATGCAGACGGATTAAATATCCTCTCCGGTTTGGGCGCAACGGCAACATTACAAGAGCGATTGGTTCCCACGGTTCTCACGCCGCACTGGGGCGAATTTAAGCGGCTCTTTCCTGAAATTGCAGAGACGCATAGCGGAGATTCGATCGCGGCAGTTCAGGCAGCAGCCCAGGCAAGCGGGGCAATCGTTTTACTAAAGGGGGCACGAACGGCGATCGGCAATCCGGCAGGTCAGGTCTGGCTCAACCCTGACAGTACCCCAGCGTTGGCACGAGGCGGCAGTGGGGATGTGCTGACTGGCCTAATGGGCGGCTTGCTGGCGCAGGGCAGAATGGGGGAAGCGGCAATCGAGGCGATCGCAGTGAGCGCAGCGTGGTGGCATGCGCAGGCAGGCATTTGGTCAGCCCGAGACCGCACGGAATTAGGAGTTGATCCGGTGACGCTGGCACAGTCGCTGTCGCCTACATTGCAGCACTGGCAGCAGCACTGGCAAAAGAATTATTAAGCTAGTCCAATTTTCTGTAACTTTAATAACAGTAATTAGAATAAGTTCCCGTTCCGACAGCGATTAGATGGGACTCTGGTAAGATGGGCAATAAAGTAACGCAAAATAAGTAATACAAAGTAAGCAACAATATAATATGCTGCCTACCTTTTCTCCAGAAACCGCAAGATACAAGCAGGAAGTTAAGCTCGGACGGGTTTTGCTCGTTGAAGACGAAGAGCTGATTCGAGAAACGATCGCCCTCACCCTGACTGAAGAAGGTTACGAGGTTACGACCGTAGAAGATGGTCGCAAGGGTCTAGACCTGATCAGTCGTTCTGGAGAACTGGGACAGTCTGAAGCTTTACCCTTTGAACTCATCATTCTCGATCTAATGCTGCCCTATGTCAATGGGCTGGATCTTTGTCGTCTGCTGCGGCACGAAGGAAGCAGTGTCCCAATTCTGATGCTGAGTGCAAAAGGCAGTGAAACCGATCGCGTGGTAGGACTGGAAGTGGGCGCAGATGACTATTTAACCAAGCCCTTTGGAATGCGAGAACTGGTTGCCCGCTGTCGAGCCCTGCTGCGTCGCCACTACCATACTCAGCAACAGGTTCAGGAGTCGGTTTTGCGCTTCCATGAAATAGCGCTTTATCCGCAGGAATGCCGGGTGACGGTTCGCGGCGAAGAAATTAATCTATCGCCCAAGGAGTTTCGCATTCTGGAACTGTTTATGGCAAATCCTCGGCGCGTCTGGTCTCGCGAGCAGCTAATCGAGCGTATCTGGGGTCCCGATTTTATGGGCGACAGTAAGACCGTTGATGTGCATATTCGTTGGCTGCGCGAAAAGCTAGAGCTTGATCCGAGCCGTCCCGAATACTTGCTAACGGTGAGAGGCTTTGGCTACCGCTTTGGCTAATCGGGTGGAAACGGATTTATTCCGTTGAAACAGCTATTTTTCCGGGTAATCGCCTGACCACTGCCGCAATTTACAGGTACGCTGGGGTAACACGATCGTAGATCAATCGTTTTCTGGCAACCTTCAACAAACTGGCAGTGATTTGAGCCGTGGCGGTTCTGTATTTCTGGGTCGGATTACTCATCGGATTAGTGCTTCTAGTCTGGCAACAGTCGCGCTCGAATGCGAGGCTGAAGAAACTGTTGCGCGAAGTTCGATCGCCTGATCAGGATGTTGATTTTTCAGCGACAACGCAGCTTTCCCGCGCTTTGACTTATCAGCGGCAGCAGCTTGAGCAGCTTCAGCAGGAAGTGCAAACCTATCAACAGGTGCTTCAAATTGCGCCGATCGGCTATTTGCAGGTAGACGACGAAAATCGGCTGCTCTGGTGCAATGCTCAAGCAAAAGGTTTATTGGGAATCAGCGGCGATCACCCTGCGGCAAAGCCGCGCTTGCTGCTGGAACTGGTGCGCTCCTACGAGCTAGATGATTTGATTGAGCAGACTCGCACTGCCGCAAAGCCCTGCCAGAGCCACTGGACGTTTTATCCGGTGAGTGCTGATCCGTCGCGGCTCTCGGAGCAGCCTGCCTATGCCGTGCGAGGCTATGGCATTCCCTTGCTGGATAATCAGGTGGCGATCTTTCTCGAAAACCGTCAGGAAGCCATGACCCTGCTGCAACAGCGCGATCGCTGGGCATCGGATCTAGCACACGAGTTCAAAACCCCCCTAACTTCGATTCGGTTGGTGGCTGAAACGCTGCAACTCCGCCTGGAGCCGAGCCTGCGTGGCTGGATCGATCGCTTGATTAACGAAACGGTGCGCCTGAGCAATCTAGTGCAGGATTTGCTGGATCTCAATCGCATGGAGCGCGGTTCGTTTGAAACCCTTCAGCTTCAGACGGTGGATCTGGTCGGTCTGCTGCATTCGGTTTGGGAAATGCTGGAGCCGCTCACCCGCGAAAAGCATTTGCACCTGGACTATCAGGGACCCGATGACCTGCTGATGCAAATTGACCCCGCACGAATTCATCGGCTGCTGATGAACCTGCTGGATAACAGCATTAAGTACAGCCCGATCGACTCTACGATTCAGGTGCGCGTTTCGCTGGAATCTGCTTCGAGCAAACCAATGACAGAAGGGCGAATGGCTCAAGAGGCGATCGTCCGAATTGACGTAATCGATGCCGGACAGGGGTTTCCAGAAAAATCATTGCCCCACGTATTCGAGCGATTTTATCGGGCTGATCCGGCTCGTGCCCGTCATCTGGAAGCAAATTCCTCTGAATCTCAGGAGCGACACAATCCGTTTGACTGGTATGCTCAGGGCGGGAGTGGGTTAGGGCTGGCGATCGTGTGGCAAATCGTTGAGGCGCATCGTGGCTCGGTCAGTGCCCGCAATCATCCTGAGACCGGAGGCGCATGGCTTCAGGTAAGGCTGCCGCTGCTGTTTACCCATCGGGCGATTACCCCTGCGGGAAGCCGCGAAGCAACCAACACTCCGATCGCGGCTCCCAACGCTTCATCAGAATCATCGGGATAGAATTACCGGGATAGCTCAATAAAATCGATAAGATGAATCGGTAGCGATCGGGTTGAGCAACGGTTTGAGAAGTCATCGCGGTCACCCGAACTGCCTTCCTGGCAGGTCAATTCTGGGGAAACTGCCTACTTCCAGGTCTCAAAGTTCCCTAGCATTGGGGGATTTTGGGGGGCAATGTAGCACCTCGAATCCTCCTCAAACAACCTTAAGGGGCAGGGGCAAAACCTCGATTGCGAAGCGTAATATCCTTGTCTTAGCTGAACTGGCAACATCGATCGATTCAATCCGCAATCACAAAGCAGCATGGCAGAACGGATACAAAAAATCCTATCCCAGCGGGGAATTGCTTCTCGGCGACAGGCGGAGCAGATGATTTTGGCTGGGCGCGTGCGGCTCAATGGGGAAGTCGTCGGCTTGGGGCAAGTGGCTGACCCGGAGCGCGATCGAATCGAGGTAGACGGGAAATCCATTTCGCGAAAACGTCCTCCCAGGCTCTACCTGCTGTTGAACAAGCCTGCTGGAGTCGTTTCAACCCGCCATGACCCAGAAGGACGTACCACCGTCTTAGATTTGCTGCCGCCAGAATTGCGCGATGCGGGCGTGTATCCGGTCGGGCGGTTGGATGCGGCTTCCACTGGGGCACTGCTGCTGACGAATGATGGAGAAATGACCCTGGGACTCACTCATCCCCGACATACGATTGCCAAACTTTATCGCGTTTGGGTGAAAGGGCATCCATCTCCGGCAACGCTGACTCGCTGGCGGCAGGGCGTGATGCTGGAAGGGCAAAAAACGCTGCCTGCTCGGGTGCAAATTGTGCAAACCAAGCCTGGTTCCCCTCAAGAGGGGAGTGCTTCGCAACGCACCCTGCTGCAAATTGAACTGCGGGAAGGACGCAATCGTCAAATTCGCAAAGTGGCAGATCTGCTGGGGCATCCGGTGATTCGGCTGCGGCGGATCGCCATTGGCGCGATCGATCTGGGACAATTACCGGAAGGACAATATCGATCGCTCACCGATGACGAGATTAGGGCTTTGAAGGCACAAATCAAACCGCGAACCAGGCAAGAGTCTGGGAGGCAGCACGGGCAAACTGAGCATCAATAAACTGAGCAGAATGGTGATGTGGAGCGGGCGAGGTAGACGATGACAAGAGAATCCCAGCGACAGCAAGAGCAGCTTGAACGGCTAATGCAGATTGGCGGCTATTTGCGCGAAGTCCGCGAAGCTCAGGGTTGGACCCTAGAAGAAGTGGCAGGGCGAACGCTGATTCCATCTCGTCTGCTGCGGGCACTGGAAGAAGGTAAGATTCAGCAGTTGCCTGAGCCTGTGTATATTCAGGGATTTATCCGCCGCTATGCGGAGGTTATGGGGCTGGATAGTCATGCGATCGCCGAAGCCTTTCCTGCCACCAGTACGATCAAGCAGGCAACGCCAACCTGGGGCATTTCTCCAGCACAGCTCCGCCCCGTGCATCTCTATATTGCTTATATCGTGCTAATCGTGGCATCGGTAACTTGGCTCTCGCATTTAATGAGCCGATCGGCTCCACCCCCCGTGCCGCAGATTAATTCTGCTCTTCCCGCGCCTGCAAATCCTGCTCGTCCTGCTGCCAGCCCCGCCGCATCCAAACCTAAGCCATCGCCCAATGCCAGCAGCAATGCAGCCGATCGCCAGCCCGTGCAGGTGGATGTGAAGCTCAAAGCGCAGTCCTGGCTTGAAGTTGAGGCAGATGGCAGGGTTACAATCGCCGAAGTTTTGCCCGAAGGCACAGAGCGAACGCTAACTGCAAATTCTCAGCTTCGGATCAGAGCGGGAAATGCAGGCGGAGTTCTGCTTTCAGACAACGGCGACGAACCGAAGCCAATGGGCAAACCGGGAGCCGTTGAGGAAAAAGTTTTTTCGGCAGCGGGAGGCGATCGATCGAATTCAAATTCACCAAACGAAAATGAGCAGGCGGCTGAGCCATCATCCGAAGCAGAATAGACGGATGTAGCTGCTGCAATCGTCAGGAAAATTTGATAAAGCACCAGAGGAAGCGCGATCGACCTCCTAAAATAGCAGTATTGTCAGCAGAATCTGTACTTTTGAAAGTGGCTGTTAAAGTAGCTGTATAAAGTAGCTATATTACAAAACAACTACAAGTGTAGTATCATCAATACAATAGATTCTTTTAACGTCTATTTCTTCACTGTTTTCACTCGTTTCACCCTAAACCTGAACTATGAACACTCCGTCCAACCCAGAGCGCATTATTATCTTCGACACAACGCTTCGCGATGGTGAGCAATCTCCCGGTGCGACCCTGAACGTTGATGAAAAGCTAACGATCGCTCGGCAGCTGGCGCGACTGGGTGTGGACGTGATTGAGGCAGGGTTTCCTTTTGCCAGTCCAGGTGACTTTGAGGCAGTCAGCAAAATCGCTCAGCAGGTCGGCACAGAAGATGGCCCCACGATTTGCGGTTTGGCCCGAGCCACAAAGCAGGATATCGAAACTGCAGCGAGGGCTTTGAGTGCGGCAGCGAAGCCCCGAATTCATACCTTCATCGCTACGTCAGATATTCATTTGCAGTACAAGCTGAAGAAAACCCGTCAGGAAGTGCTGGAAATCGCGCCAGAAATGGTGGCGTATGCCAAGAGCTTTGTCAATGATGTCGAGTTTTCCCCGGAAGATGCCGGACGTTCTGATCCCGAATTTCTCTATCAAGTGCTGGAGCGGGCGATCGCCGCAGGTGCAACCACGATTAACATCCCCGATACGGTCGGCTACACCACTCCAGAGGAATTCGGCGCAATCATTCGCGGCATAAAGGAAAACGTTCCCAATATTGATCAGGCGATTATTTCCGTCCACGGGCACAACGACCTGGGTTTAGCAGTGGCGAACTTCCTGGAAGCTGTCAAAAATGGGGCACGTCAGTTGGAATGCACCATCAACGGTATTGGCGAACGGGCAGGCAACGCTGCGCTGGAAGAGCTTGTGATGGCACTCCATGTCCGCAGACAGTATTTCAATCCCTTCCTGGGACGATCGCCCGAATCCGAAGCTTCGCTCACCCACATCGACACCCGCCAGCTCTACAAAACCTCGCGCCTTGTCTCGAACCTCACTGGAATGCTGGTGCAGCCCAACAAGGCGATCGTTGGAGCCAATGCCTTCGCGCATGAGTCGGGCATTCACCAGGACGGCGTGCTGAAGCACAAGCTGACCTACGAGATTATGGACGCTCAATCGATCGGCTTAACCGATAACCAGATTGTGCTGGGCAAACATTCGGGACGCAACGCCTTCCGCACTCGCCTAAAAGAACTGGGCTTCGACCTCTCTGATCAGGAACTCAACCGAGCATTCCTCCGCTTTAAGGAACTGGCAGACAAAAAGAAAGACATCACCGATTGGGATCTGGAAGCGATCGTCAACGACGAAGCCCAACAGGCTCCCGAACTGTTTAAGCTGGAGCACGTTCAGGTGTCTTGTGGCGATCATGCCCGCCCTACAGCAACCGTGATTCTTCGCATGCCAGACGGTCAAGAACTGATGGATGCGGCGATCGGCACAGGTCCAGTCGATGCCATTTATAAGGCAATCAATCGTGTCGTGAATGTGCCCAACCAGCTGATTGAATACTCGGTGCAGTCCGTCACTGCTGGGATTGATGCGATCGGGGAAGTGACGATTCGCCTGAAATATGACGATCGGCTCTACTCCGGTCACGCGGCAAACACCGATATTATTGTGGCTTCGGCTCATGCCTATGTGAATGCGCTGAATCGGCTCTACGGCAGTCTGCAAGGAGTAAAGTCACTGCATCCTCAGCATGGGGAAGTACAGGCAGTGAGCTAATCCGACGATTCGATTTGTGATATAACAGCTTGACGGGTGGGTTACGGCTCACCCTTTTTCATCTATTTTTTAACGATGGGCAAGCAAATTTCCTTTTCCAGTAAACCTGCGGCTCCTGTCTCTCCCTGGCAAAGGCTGAGGCGATTGCTGCAAAGCTCGCCTGTCCGCACGATCGCCACTTATCTGCTGCTCGGGCTGATTGCCCTGGTCATGCTGCTGCCCCTGATCTGGCTGGTCAGCACTGCCTTTAAGTCGTCCACTGAAGATATCTTTCAGTTTCCGCCCCAGTTTTTGCCCGCTCAGCCAACGATCGCCAATTTCATCGAAGTCTGGCAAACCAATCCATTTGGACGCTATCTGTTTAACAGCACGCTGGTTGCCCTGCTAACGGTGGGGCTGAATCTGCTGTTTTGCTCGCTGGCAGCGTATCCTTTGGCACGGCTCGACTTTCGCGGACGCAATGCACTGTTTACGCTGATTGTTTCCACGATTCTGATTCCATTTCAGATTGTGATGATTCCGCTTTATATTCTCACCGTTCAGCTCGGCTTGCGGAATAGCTATCTGGGATTAATCTTTCCGGCGATCGCCTCTGCGTTTGGCATCTTCCTGCTGCGGCAGGCGTTTCAGGGCGTTCCCAAAGAACTCGAAGAAGCAGCCCGGATGGACGGCTGTTCTGAACTGGGCATCTGGTGGTTTGTGATGCTGCCCTCGATTCGTCCGGCATTGGTGACGCTGGCAATCTTTGTGTTTATTGGTGCCTGGAGTGACTTTCTGTGGCCCCTGATTATTTTGGATCAGCCGGAATACTACACGCTGCCTCTGGGAGTTGCGAAGCTGGCAGGCGCGTTTTCGCTGGACTGGCGGCTGATTGCGGCAGGATCGGTGATTTCGATCGCCCCAATTCTGCTGTTCTTCCTGATTATGCAGCAATACATCGTTCCCACTGAGACGGGAAGCGGTGTAAAAGGTTAGCCTCACTTCATTGCCAAACGGCGCACGGCAAACAAACTTCCAATCAGCCCAACCGCGCCCCCCAGTCCCAGCAGCGACAGCGGCAGCAAAAGGGTTTCGATCGCACTCAACTGCATTCCCGCAGTCAAAAACTGAATCAGGGCAGGCTGCTGCGATAGCAATTTCTGCATAAACTGCTGCACGCCCAAAATTAACGCCCAAGCAACTCCTGCGCCGATCGCCCCTAGCGTAAGACCCTGCAAAATAAAGGGCATATAGATCCAGGCTGTGGTTGCGCCCACAAGCTGCATTACTTCAATTTCGCGCCGTCTTGCCATGACGATCAGGCGAATTGTGGTGGTGGTAACTGCGATCGCCGTAAGTGTGAGAACAATCGTCATCACCAAACTAATCCAGTGCAAGCCCTGATTCAGTTGCCCAATTCGCTGCACTGCCTCATCCACATACTGCACTTCATCCACGCCCTGAATCTGCTTTAGCTTCTCCGCCAGAGCCGGAACCTGCGTCGAGTTTTGCGCTTTGACCTTCAGTTCATCCACGAGGGGATTGCCGTTGAGCTGAGCCGTTGCCCCTTCAATGTCCGCCAGTCCCATTTCCTCTAAAAGCGAAGCCCAAGCAGATTCTTTGGTAACGGCTTCGGTGGATAGCACTTCAGGAATGGCTTTTACGATCGGCTGCAAATCGGCTGCCTGTACTCCAGTATCCAGAAAAACCGATACCTCAAGCTGACTGCCAAACTGATTCAGCAGCCCGTCCACCTGCCAGGAAAGCTGCAAACTTAAGCCAAACAAGAACAGCAGCACCGTTACCGTACTCGCCGCCGCCCAGTTCATCCAACCGCCGCGCCGCAGTCCCAGCACTGTCTCCCGTAGCAGATAGTCCGATCGCGTTAACCACTGCAACACTGGCTCACCCTCCCGACAAAACAGCTTTATTTTGGCATAGGGTTTGGCCAATCGATGCTAAAAATTAAATCTGCTAGCTCAGTCAAATTGGCAATTCATGCACTAAAGCACCTGCAAATAAGGCACCTTCGAATAGAAGATCCCAGCCAATCAGGGCGATCGCCAGATCTGCCAATAAATGACTGATGTAACACGCCCACAACGAGCGGTAGCGCAGATAGCACCATGACCAAACTGCTCCCGCCACAAAAACACCAATCGAACCGAATGCAACAATCAGCCAACTTCTAGAATAGGCTGTCAGGGCGATCGTGTGATGTAGTGTAAAGCAAAGGGCGGCGAGATAGACAGCTTTGTTTCCTGATACTAAAACTTCACATCTTTGATAGACAAACCAACGCCAAATATACTCCTCAACTAACGAATTAATGAAAGTAAAGTAGATGGCTCCAAGAAGATAAGAAATTGGATTTGCTAGCCCAATTTGTTGTGCTTTTGCTCGAACAATTTCAGGATCAATCCAATACTGTCCCGCGAGACAATAAGTACCCAAAATGACGCTGAACATGAAAATTCCTAATATTGTCCCAGCCAGCACGTCTCGCAGCGAGGGAGGTGACAGGGTGGCTCTGCGGCGATCGACCCGAAGAAACCAGATCAGAGGGAATACAAGTATCCACACCCTTGTTGCCGCAAAAAGAAATTGTCCTGCGATTCCTGGCCTATATAGCCTGGCAGCAATCCCGCAACTGGCAGCAGAGATCATCAGGAACAAAGCGAGTGCTGCATTTTGGCGAGAATTATTTTTGAACATGAACCGCTGAACGTGAACCACCAACCCCGATCGTCCTACGGCACGTTCACCGGAATCAAATCATCCTCCGGCAGGTAACTTACATATCGCCCTTCTTCCGCTAGCAGCACCACGAGACGCAGCGACCAATCTGGCTCGATTTCCTGTAAATCTGCCCAGGGAATTGCGACTTCCAGGCAGCTATCAAAGGCAACTTGAGCGCGGCTGCGGTGAGCGTGCCACTGAAAATGGTCCCCGGCTTCCTGAAACCAGCTTGCTTTTGTGGTCAGGTTAATGCCCAGATGGTGATGAAATTGGTAGTTCAGCGGCGGCTCGTCGGGCAGTTCTGCTAGGGGCGCAGGGCTGTTGTGCATGGGGCGATCGGGGTAGAACCAGAGCAGATGCACTTCCGGCGGAAAGTCAATTCCCGGTTTTGCGCCTGCCTTAAAGTCCACCCGCAGATAAAGATTCAGGTGATTGACACCGTACCAAACGCGTTGAACAACGCTGCTCTGGTGCATTGTGCCTCTGGCTCCGCCAACTTCGATTCGTCCCGCTTTGTCCCAGTCTTGCTCGTCGCCCAGTCCGTCGATCGTCGGATGAATGTAGCTCGAAGGACGATGATCTCCTTTTGCCGTATGGTCTTCGACGGCTTGCCGCAGGTAGGAAGGAACCGGGTGATTCAGGGCACGGTAGAGGGCCAATAGATGTTCGCGAAAAAGCTGGTCAAAAATGGCATCCTGGTTCGAGCTATGCCCTTCGCCAAACCACCAGAACCAGTCGGAGCCTTCGGCAGCGTCCAGAGCTTCCCAGGCTTCGGGATTGTTTTCCTCAGTCGCTTCGGGATGGCTCTCCAGGACGTGACGGGCTTCGGTGAGGTAATCCCAGGCGCGATTTTTTGCCGGATCGCCGATCCAGGTGGTGAAACTGCCGTCTACCCAGGAGCCGCTATGTAGGGCGTAGCTGGGCAAGCTTTCGGTGGGTGGGAATTTGGACAGATAATCGGAAACCGTTACCAGTTCGATCCCGGTATGATCGCTCAGCGTTTGATACAGGCTTTCCAAGAAAGGCTTGCCGTCCTGCTGATAAAACTCCCAGCAGTTTTCGCCGTCGAGGGCGATCGTCACGAGCCAGGGCTGCTCCAGCACAGTACTGCCGGAAGCCTGATGCGATTTAAGCTGCCGTGAAATGGCATCTAACTGTCCTACCAGATCTGCTGCCGCCCGACGAGGCTCCATTGCGCTGTAGGTAAAGCCGATTAAGTCCGACAACCGATGATCGCGAAAGACGATCGCCAAATCTCCCTCGGTGGTGTTTAAGCGATAGGGACGATACAACGCTTCCGGTTCTGAGACGGTGCCCAACGCATCCCGGTGAAAGAAGTGATCGATCGTCCAGCCCAGCACTGCCTCATCCGAACAAAGCCACTGAAAGCCCTGCTGCGCCACTTTTGGAAGAATTGCCGGACTCACCGATTGTTCAGAGGGCCACAGTCCCCTCGGGTCGCAGCCAAACCGCTCCTGGTACATTTGCTTTGCTTTGCGGAGATGGCGATCGATGTCCTGCGGAAACTGAAAGCGGAGCTGGGGCAGCTTCATTTGCGGCACTGCCACTCGTCCGGCGTTAGTGTCTGCCAGCAGGGGCAAGATCGGGTGAGTGTAGGGCGTCGTCGTGACTTCGAGCTGACCCGTCTCCTGCATCTGGCAATGCTGCGGAATAATCTGGCTGAGAATCTGACGCTGCTTCGAGTAAATTCGCTGGCGATCGCTCAGGGTAAAGCCACGTCCCTGCTCTAGCCATTCAGCAATTTCGGCATCGTTCCAAAACAGCGGATCAAACCACGCGAGGTTATGCCATGCCAGTAAGTCGCTGTAGTCTTCTGGGTTCCAATGCTCGACACACCAATCCCAGCCGCGATCGTGCCTTTGTCCATAAAGCTCGGCATAGCGGGGAAAGGGGTCGATCATCGTATGGTGGTTCGCATCAAAAAAATGCTCGACGATAAATCGTTTTTGCCCCTCGTTGAGATTGTCCGTGGGCTTGAGTGCCAGCGTCAGGTAAGGATCAAAGGCAGTTCCCGCTGCATAGTCTTCGATCTGCATCATCAGCGACGGCACGAGGTTCACCGTTTGACGCAGCCGAGGATACTGCTCTAGCAGCAGCACCAGATCAAGATAGTCTTTTGTGCCGTGCAGCCTGACCCAGGGCAGCCGATATTCCCCGTCTAGGCGACTTTTGTAAAGCGGCTGATGTTGATGCCAGATGAATGCAACGTAGAGCGGATAAGCCATAGGACGAGGATGAGATGGGGGGCGGTGAGGCGAATA
The DNA here is from genome assembly GCF_039962475.1 of Leptolyngbya sp. GB1-A1. Classification (NCBI taxonomy): domain Bacteria; kingdom Bacillati; phylum Cyanobacteriota; class Cyanophyceae; order Leptolyngbyales; family Leptolyngbyaceae; genus Leptolyngbya; species Leptolyngbya sp. GB1-A1. The sequence goes on from NZ_JAMPLI010000003.1 coordinate 255,058, forward strand.
AGGTTACAGGAAATAGCTTTTCGAGCTTTCAGCAGCACAAACAAAAAACAAACAGGGAAAACGCGATCGCCTTCCCTGCTTTAAATTACCTGGTTTGAAGTGGATAAAATAGCAAACTCGTCACCGCTTAGATGACTTGTTCCACTTCTGCGATTTCGGGGATGTATTCCCGCAGTCTGCGCTCGATGCCCATTCTCAGCGTCATGGTAGAGCTAGGGCAGGAACCACAAGCTCCCTGGAGGCGCAGCTTCACTACAGGACCATCGATATCAACTAGCTCGACGTTGCCACCATCCGATATCAGGTAGGGGCGCAGTTCGTCCAGCACCTTCTCGACGTTATCGGTCGTGAGTTCCATTGTTTGCATTGTTCACCTGCCGAATTTCGTTGACTTCATTGTAATGCAAAGGGTTGAGCGCAGTCGGGGGGGCGATCGATACGGATTACACGACCGCAGGCTGAAGCAGTTTGACGTTGGAGAAGCTGTATTCGTCAGTGTGAGTCTTGCCGTTTGCCTCGGTGGTGATGACGCGACCCACGAGGATAGAGTAGCCGTTTACGTTCTCGAAGGTGTCTTCAAACTGAGACACGCCGCCCTTTTGCTCACCTGTTTTCGGATCGTGGTAAACCGAGTCATAGCGATGAGCCAGATAGCCCTCGCTGGTCTGATTCACGCTAAAGGTGTTGATTGTCACAACGACCCCATGGATATGGCGATGGACTAGCGTGACAACGTTATCGCGCACCTTGTAGCGATCGCCCTCGCACTTGCCGCCGACTAGAATTTCTACTGCTCCGGTCTCGTCGGTTGCCCCGTAGGAAAAGGTATTTTCTTTATGGGTGTTTTCAAAGCTGTAGCGAACCCGGTGGATTGCGGTTTCCCACATTTGCGCCGCAATGGCTTTTTTAGCTTGCTCGTCTTCTACGTCCAGTACGTCTGCCTTGCTGTCGGGGTTGACGCGCACTCTGCCCGTATAAACGGTGTCACCTTGCTTGTAGGTTACATCTGCCGTGTAGCCGGGAAAGTTGCTGTCCCAGGTGTTGCGGTTTTCGTAAGCAGCCCGAAACAGATCGCGTGCGGTTTTCTCAGTCATTAGCAATCTCTCCTGATAACCTTTTCTAGTTTAGAGTTTGGCTTGGGCAATTGGGTGAAAAAAGTCGTTTCCTGGCTGATCCGCATCCCAATCTCGAGCTAAAACCAAACCGTTTACTGCCCCATTCGATCGTATGCCTGCTGACGCAATTTCTTTGCCTCGTGGCTGTTGGGTTGAAGTTGGAGGGCTTTGTCCAGGGCAGCGATCGCGTCGTTGTATCGCTGGAGGTTCAGCAGGGCAGCCCCTTTGGTAATCCAGGCTTCTGCCGCGTTGCGCTCCAGGGCAATGCCCCGATCAAGGACGTTGAGGGCTTCTGCCGATCGTCCCAGGGTTTGCAGCGCGACCCCCCGTCGCATCCATCCCTGCGCATAATCCGGTTTCAGAGCCGTCACTTCTTCGTAGATCTTGAGGGCTTCGTAGGTGCGGTTTTGCAGCATGAGCGCGTTGCCCTTGCTCCAAAGGGCGATTGGGTCATTGGGATTGTATGCTAGCGCGTCATTGCAAGAAACGATCGCCGCTTCAGGACGCTTCAGCAGGTTTAGCACTTCGCAGCGTTTGGTGTAGGCATTGGCAAAGTCCGGTTGGGCAGCAATTGCTCGATCGTAGAGCTGAAGGGCTTCTTCGTATTTTTTGCTGCTTTGAAGCTGGGTTGCCTGATCTACCAGTACGGTCGCAAGCTGCTTTGGATCACTCGGCAGCGGAGAAGGGCTGGTCGAAGGATTCGCCGTGATCGAAGTCGGAAAAGCAAGCGGGTTGCGCTCGAACCAGTTTCTGAGCGCCAGCGGCGATCGTGCCTGAAGCGCAGCCACAGACAGCCCGACCGCTGTTACCGTACCCAGCAAAAACCAGGGCTGCCATTGCCAGCGTTGTCCGCTCCAGGCTACTGACCCGATTGTCATCATGGGATCTGGGGCGTTGAGTTTGCCCAGAAGCTGGGTTGCGCCTGTTTGAGCAGGAATGCTATTGCCAAAAGACTCAGAGGGTATCCAGAGGGCGGTTGCCAGTTCGTCTTCTTCCGCTGTCAGAAAGTCGATTTTGTCAGCCTTGGGAGCGATCGTTTGAATGTTCCCCTGAAGGGTTGCTTGGGCGACGGCTTCTCCCGCAGAATTTTTCAGCCCTGCTTTATTTCCAGAAGCCCCTGCCACAGTGAAACGCTGGCGCATTGTGGCTGGAACAGGAACCAAGGGCGGTTCTGTCATGTCTTCAGCGACGGCAGCAGGCAGGTTGCTCAGGGCAGCCAAGGCTTCGGATGCAGTGGGATAGCGTTCGCGAAAATCGTACCGCACCATGCGATCGATCGCTTCGACCAGGGCAGGATGAACGTGCGCCGCAAAGGAATGCCAGTCGATTTCGCCGACCGCATCTTCGCCCAGATATTTGGGGTGCAGTCCGGTCAGTGCCTGGATTCCTAGCACGCCAACCGCATACACATCGCTGCTAAAGCGGGGTTTTCCGGCAAGCTGTTCGCTGGGCATATAGCCCTGAGTGCCGATCGAAATCGTGAGATTGGTCTGTCCGGTGTCGGGGTCAAGATTCTGGTTGCTGACTTGCTTTACTGCGCCAAAGTCAATCAGCACGAGTTTTTGATCGCGGCTACGTCGAATCAGGTTAGAAGGCTTGAGGTCGCGATGAATCACCTGCTCGCTATGCACAAATTCCAGCACCTGCAAAATTTCTTGCAGAAAGGTGAGGGTTTTTGCTTGCGACCAGGGCTTGCCTTCGACCAATTCCTGGGAAAGCGGTTCGCCTTCAATAAATTCCTGAGCCAGGTAAAATTCCTGGTGTTCCTCGAAGTGTGCCAGCAGGCGGGGAATGCGATCGTGAACGCCTAGCCGATAAAGCACCTGCGCTTCGGTGTTAAAACAGCGTCGCGCCATGAGCAGCGTATCTTCGCTTTTAACCTGGGGCTTGAGGTGTTTGATCACGCACTGCGGATACCCCGGCAAATGCAAATCAGTCGCCAGAAAAGTGCGTCCAAAACCGCCAACTCCTAGCTGCTGAATAATTCGATAACGTCCGCCCAGCGGCTTATTGGGACTGAGCGGGGAATGGGAGCGACTCATGTTAAGAATAGCTGCGCTGATGTTCCGTCACAACCGAGCTTTGAACGATAACAGAAGGAAAGTGAAATAGGGCAAAGCAAATCCAGTCAATTCGTTAGCTAAAGTTAACGAACTAAATCAACTGAATGAACTTAGTCTAATCACGAACCTGATGTAGATGCAGACCGACGGAATACAAACCAGGAAGTACGCAGCGAAAAGGAGCGCAATGTCAGCTTCCATTTCACGCGATTCCCCACAAGCATCTGTGAATGCTGAAGGGATACTAGAAAAGGGCAAGAAGCACGAGGTTTAGATTTTTATCAATCCTAATGCTATCTCTGCCTTTCAGGCTACCTCCTTCGGAATATCTCTGCGGCAATGCTCGCTCGGCTCCAAAAAAACTTTAGCAGGACAAATGGCATTCCGCTGGGGCTGAAGTAGGTCAAATCAAGACCCTGCTAAACTCGAAGGCAGCAACCCTATTTCTTCTTTCGGGCAAAAAAACTGTCGTCCGCAAGGAGTAAGCAACCGGATCGAAAAATTTTAGCTCAGCAATTTGTTATGACCAGTACGCATGAAGTGTTAAGACTTGCCCTAACCCAACCTGTGAATCACCCGCTGGAGCCGCTCACCGTTGAAGAAGTGGCTGCGGCAGTGGCTCTGGTGCGACAGGAGTCCAATCTAGGGGTTGATGTCGGGGCATCGTTTCGGTTTCCCTGTGTCACCCTGAAGGAGCCGCCGAAGTCTACGGTGCTGAACTTTCAGGTGGGTGATCCGATCGAGCGGCAAGCCTTCTTAATCCTGCTAGATAATGAGACTGGAACCACCTATGAGGCGATCGTTTCCCTGACCCAGAAGCGAGTTGTATTCTGGCAGGCGATTCCCGATGTACAGCCCAATATTATGCCGGATGAGCTGTCAGAATGTGAGGCAGCCGTGAAAGCGCACCCGGAATTTCGGGCAGCCCTGGCAAAACGCGGCATTACAGATTTGGATCTGGTGGTCGTTGACCCGTGGGCGATCGGCAATTTTGGCTTTGAGGACGAGAAGGGAATCCGGCTGTCGCGGGCACTGTGCTATTTACGCGAAAAACCCGACGGCAACTTCTATGCTCGCCCGATCGATGGTTTGGTTCCAGTTGTGAACCTGAACAAAATGGAAGTGCTGCGGATCGAGGATATGGACGTTGTCCCTGTGCCACCGGAAGCGAGTGAATATGCCGATCGCTTTCAGCCACCGCTCAGAACTGACATCAAACCCCTGCACATCACCCAGCCTGAAGGACCGAGCTTTGAAGTGGACGGACACCATATCCGCTGGCAAAAGTGGGATTTGCGAATCGGATTTACTCCCCGTGAAGGGCTAGTGCTGCACCAGGTGAGCTACGAGGACCAGGGGCGGCTGCGCCCGATTCTCTATCGCGCTTCTCTGTCGGAGATGGTCGTGCCCTATGGTGATCCCCGTCCGCAGCACTACCGCAAAAATGCCTTTGATGTGGGCGAGCATGGCGTGGGTGTCCTGGCAAACTCGCTGACGCTGGGCTGCGACTGTTTGGGCGAAATCCGCTATTTTGATGCTGTGTTGACCAACAGCCGGGGCGAAGTTGCAATTACGGAAAATGCAGTCTGCCTGCACGAAGAAGACTACGGAATTCTTTGGAAGCATACCGACTGGCGACTGAACGAAGCGCAGGTGAGGCGATCGCGCCGCTTAGTGCTTTCCTTCATTGCCACCGTTGATAACTACGAATACGGCTTCTTCTGGTACTTCTATCAAGACGGCACGATTCAGTACGAAGTCAAGCTGACGGGAATTTTGCTTTGCGGTACGCTGGTTGATTTTCCTCAGTATGGCACCGTTGTTGCTCCCGAGCTGAATGCCCTCAACCACCAGCATTTCTTTAACCTGCGGCTCGACTTTGACCTGGATGGCACAGGCAACTCGGTTTGTGAGGTGAATTCTTACGCTGAGGCGATCGGCCCCGAAAACCCTCAGGGCAACGCCTTTTATGCTCAATCAACGCTGCTCACAACCGAACAGGAAGCCCAGCGCATTATCGACCCCTTTACCGCCCGCTACTGGAAGGTCGTCAATCCGAACGTCACTAATCGACTCGGTCAACCCGTTGGCTTCAAAATTGTCCCTGGTGAAAATGTGTTGCCCTTTGCCCATCCCGACTCGCCGATTCTGAAGCGCGCCGGATTCATGACCAAACACCTGTGGGTCACGCCCTACGAACCCGATGAGATGTTCGCTGCAGGCAGTTATCCCAACCAGCATCCGGGCGACGAAGGCTTACCCCAATGGACGCGAGCCAATCGATCGATCGAAAACACCGATCTCGTTGTCTGGTACACCTTCGGACACCACCACATTCCCCGCCCCGAAGACTTCCCCGTCATGCCCACTGCCTATTCGGGATTTATGCTCAAGCCCGTGGGCTTCTTTGATGCCAATCCTGCGCTAGATGTACCGCCGTTGGTAAAGGGGAAGGAGCAGGGGTGTTGTCATGAGGGGTAGATGGGTGGATGGGTGGATGGGTGGATAGGTGGATGGGAAAGTGGGGATGAGGAGACTCCGCCCCCTGCCCGCTACGATCGCCTCACCACTGCTAACGCCCGCTCCGAACTAGTCGGCTGATACCCATCCACGGGATAGCGATCGAGATGACGATACATTACGGCTTCTTGTGCGCTCACCCGGCAGGAGAAAAATTCAACGGCTGCCTGTCCGTTAGGCAGGACGCTTGCTTTAGGGAACCAGTCTTTGGGCATTTCGGTGTGCCACTGCCAGGGAAGTTTGCTAGGCAAAGCCTGGATCAGGCGGTGGTGGCGCCATATCGATCGCTTGCCGATCGCCTCGGGGGGAGAACTGCTTTGCCTCGTCCCAAACTCTTGCAGTTCGCGCTTGAGTAGAGAAGCGACCATAAATGAAGCGGCTGATCGATCGCCGTCGATCGCAGCCATAAAGTGTGGCATTGCGCCTTCGGGCTTAGGGGGAGTGGCGATCGTGCTGTGGGTCAGGGCTTGTTGCAGGTGAGCTGTGGTGCTGAGTGCTTCGGGCAGGGCAAAGATTAGTCCGGCTTCTTTGGAAGCAGTGCGATACAGGTAGCCCACCAAGCAATATCCCGGTTTGAGCCATAGTCCGGGTAGCTTGAGCAGCACCGATGCCGGATTAAACGGACTAATTAACCACGGGCTTCGCTGCACAAAATCGGTTCTTTCTTCTTTCGATCGTCCGCCAAAGGTAAAAATGTCGCTCAAGTCGTCGAGGAATTCGGGTTCGGGCACTTCTGTACTGGGTTCAGGCCAGCTAGAGAGCTGAGTTTGGGTATTTGCTATCGCAAGCTCCGCTTGAATCGTGTTTCTGAGTTTTTGAATTGCTTCTAGGGGAAACTTCCGAATTGTCATAACATCTAATGTCCCAATCTTTGAAAAAGTAAATAAACTTTCTCATTAAGAAAAAAGTAAATGAGTGAGCAGCAGATATATCAGAAACAGAGAGATCTGAGCGAAAAATGCCAACGGTAATCGAAGAGCGATAAGTACTCATTCTCTCAGTTAGCCCAAATTTAATCGCAGAATCTTAACTTTTGTAGATCAGCAATTGAAAGCAATTTTCATCTTCAAATGATTGAGGACCCAAGGCACTCTGCGTCACCTGAACAATCAATTTAACGGGTCGAGTGTCAGGCGGAAAATTTCCCATGCGCTCCAGTCCCAGGGTGAAAACCATCTGGTAGGTTCCGGGCTGCTGGGGAAACACGATCGCTCCCATTGCTTTGGTGGCTTCTCCCGGACGGGGTGTCCCTTGGACAAAGAGCAAGTTTGGTGTTGAGTTAGGAATTCGCTGTTGATCGCGGTCGAAAAACTGCACCTTCACGATCGCTCTACCGCGCCTTAGTCCTGTATCGTAGCCAAACCACTGTGCCTTGCCCGTATTTTTGAGCTGCGCTTGCAGAATTATTTCCTGGGAAGGGCGAACGGTGATCCCTTCTGGAATCAGTTGACCGTTTTGGGTTTGAATTTTTTCAATTACGCCGTCGAGCTGGCGACGATAAACTCTAGGACGAGGAATCGGATCGTTAAACTTGAGCAGCAGGTTTTTAGTGTGTCTTGAAATTTGATTATCCTGCCAGTTCCACAAGCGATCGACGCTGAAATAAGGGGAAGTGTCCCAAATATGCCGATCGCTAAATGCGCCCACAACCTGCACAAAGGTTGAGTAAACTGTTAGTAATAAAAATACTGAAACCAGAAGAACAGAAACTCGTTTTCGGCTCTGCTCAAGCTGATTTAATAAATGCGCTAGAACGTAGGCGATCGGATAACACAGGACGGGCAAAAAATCGACGAGAAACCTTGATCCGTAGGTAATCGCTCCCCACCAGGGCACATAGAAACAGTACTGAATAAACAGCACCAAACAGGCAATCCCAAGCAGAATCAGCAGCCGTTCATCAGTTTGCGATCGTCTTTTGTAAACCTGATACCATCCCGGAATTGAAAATAGCAGCACCGGGGAAAAGATCAGCAAGCCACGACTCGGACTGATGAGATATCCCCAAAACGCCGTATTAAAATAGTTCAGCGTCCAATCATAGGTGCTTGAATGCTGAAATAGGCTGCTGTAGCCACCGACAATCAAAACCCGCAGACTGAATCCGAAATAATAAATATTCCAGGCACTATTGAACAAAAAAGACAGTCCGCCAATCAGAAAAAACAGCGTTTCCCTGCGATAGGTAACGACAACGTAGACCAATATTGCAGCAAGAAACAGTAAACCTGTTGGACGAATTGCAGGCAATAAACCGCTAAAAAAGCCGGCAGTGACCAACATGGTTTTGCGCCGATGCGAGAGACTTTCGCCCTCTAGTCGATTAGCTTTCCAGAGGCACAGCAGAATGCAAACCAGAGCCAAGTTTGAAAGTGTATGGGCCCAAAGTCCCTGAGAACTCACCGCCCAATTTAGTGTGGCAAAGCCGTAGATAAAGGTGATTAATAAACTGATCGATCGATCGAATTTCAGCCTTGCCAGTAGATAAAAAATAACGTTGGTCAGAGCAGCTAAGATGGCTCCGGCAAGCTTTTCATAAAACTGTCGCTGCGGCTCAAATGCCGGATTCGTAATGTCTAAACCCAGCGGTTGATGCTGAAGAATTGCGCTCAGCTTGAGGTAGAGAAAAAACAGCGCATAGAGCGGAAAACTGAGTAATGCAGTACCGATCGGATAAGCAGAAGTGAGATGTCCGGTCGGCGATTCGGTAAAGAAATAGGGAATACCGTTCTGCCCAAAAATATCATTGGGCATATAGTAATGTCCGCCGCGAAAAGCATCGAAATGCAGCGTATGATTCTCCAGCCAGTTAAAGGCAAGCAGGCTACTCGGCACACTGTCATTCGAGCTGATGATTGCTCCGTTCGCCAGATAGATAAACAGCGTACTGCCAAATAGCATTAGCCATTCAGCCCATTGTCCATAGCGAATCTGCCTCACCTTGGCCTGAGCGGGAAATGGTTTCATCTCTCCTGACCGATCGCGATCGTCCCAAGCAGACTATCACATTAGCAGAATGATTCTCCATCGCTATCGGTAACTGCCTCAGCAAGGATTTGAATTTGAAAAGTCAAAATCATTTCCCTAAAACTCCTGCCCCACGTAGATCGATCGCACTTCTCCGTTGCGCCGCACGATCGCTTCTTGATTTGAAACCGAAACCAGTATCCAGCCGCTATCGCCGATCGGTTCACCCACCTGTGCCCGGCGTGGACTGCCGTTAACTTCAAACAAGGCTGCCGATCGATCGCCCAGCTCCAGAACACCAATCAGTTTGTAGCTGGAAGCTGCCGCAATATTGGGCACGTTTGCCGCAGGTGCAGGAGTGGTCGGGGCAGTATTTGGGGCAGTATTTGGGGCAGTTGCGGAGGCACTGGGCTGCTGAATGACGACGTTAGGCTGTGCGGTGATCACCTGAGGCGGCGGATAAACCGGAACGTAGACCCGCTCTAGAACGGTTTGGGAAGGAGTCGGCGAGGCAGCGGGCTTTTCGGGCTGGTTTTGCTGAGCCAGTCGGTTTGCTTTGGCTGCTTGCCCAATGCGATCGAGCGAGCGATTTACATAGTCTAAAAACTGCTGCTGCTGTGCTGCCTGAATTTGTTCTGCGGTTGGCGGGGGAGCTTTTGCCACAGGTGCGGAAGTTTGCGCGGATCCATTTCTCCAGCGTGGAAGCTGATCTGTATTGCGAAGCCACAGCCAGAGAATTCCTGTGGTTAGCAAAGAAGCGCAGAGCGTCGAAAGCAGTAGCATATCAAACGATCGTCTTTTTGCCGCAGGATGGGCTGACTGACTGACTGCCAGCACCACATCCGGGTCAGGCTCCACCTCACCTGGAACAAGCTGACGCGGCGTGAGGCGAGGCATCAGGGCAGCGATTCCTCCAGGAGCGGCGATCGACCCCACAGGAAGTTCCGCAGGCGGAGCGGGCTTTTCGGCAGGCTCAGGCTCAACGGATAACAACGTTTCCCGTGCCAGAGCTTGCTCCAGTCCACCAAACAGGTCATCCATCAGGCGATCGGCACTCTGGTTAAACGGACTGCTTGCCGCAGATTCTAACGGCTCTAGCAGGGCTGTCTGCGCCATGCTTGCTTCGGCTTGTGCCTGAGCAGGCTGATCGTCGGTGGGTGAGGAAGGCTGAAAAGGAGGCTGGGACATAGGACGACAGGATGAGTGACAGTGATCAAGAGCGATGCGGAGAAGAACTTCTGGGATAATTCGCCCAAACATAAAATCCTTCTCGATCGAGACTGCCCTCTTTTATAACCTGTAAATGCAGCGTTGTAACCTATTGAAACTAGGAAACGATCGCTATTTGTAGTCAGTTCAAAGGTGCGGGCAGTTGAAAACTAGTATTTTTCTCCCAACTGTATCAGGATTGCCCCGATTTCTGAAAATGGTTTATAAAAATCAGCAAATCGGCCGGCTTCGGAGTTTGCTTCAGAGCTTGAGTGTCGTGGAGACGATCGGCGTGAACCTGACAATGAGGGACAAGTGGGGCAGTTCGGGTCACAAGGCTCTACCGAATGACTTCGTCTATCGATCTGGTGCGCGATCACCCCTTCAGGGAACTGCGAAGCATACGCACTTCCAGATACACCAGCAGCGCATTCACGTCTGCCGGATTCACGCCACCAATGCGGGCCGCCTGTCCAACAGTGAGGGGTTTTACCTTTGCCAGCTTTTCACGGGATTCTTTTGAAAGCGTCGAGATGGCGTGGTAGTCCAGATCGGGGGGGAGCGGGCGATGCTCCTGGCGGGCGATTTGCTCGATCTGGGTTTGCTGCCGCTGAATGTAGCCGGAGTATTTGATGTCGATTTCTGCGCCTTCTTGCTCTGCCAGGGCCAGGCTAGGGTTGCTGAGCTGATAGCGATCGAAATCCGCATAGTGAATTCCAGGACGACGCAGCAAATCTGCCAGCGTAATCGATCCTTTGATTGCCTGCTGAGTTTCTGCCGCAATTTGCTTGCCGATCGGCTCGTGTTCTTTGACGCGGGTTTCGTGCAGCCGTTCTTTTTCAGCGGCAATGTTTGCTTGTTTACGGGTGAAAAGTTCCCAGCGGCGATCGTCGATTAATCCAATCTCGCGTCCGAGGGGGGTCAGGCGTTGGTCGGCGTTGTCCGATCGCAGAATCAGGCGATATTCCGATCGCGAAGTCAGCATCCGGTAGGGTTCGCGTAGGTCTTTAGTACAAAGGTCATCAATTAATGTGCCAATGTAGCTCTGCTCACGCGGAAACACGATCATGTCCTGATGGCGGGCAAAGCGAGCGGCGTTGATTCCTGCCACCAAGCCCTGGGCGGCGGCTTCTTCGTATCCGGTTGTGCCGTTAATTTGCCCTGCACAAAAGAGCCCCTCAACGTTTTTAGTCATCAGCGTTGGGTAGCACTGAGTTGTGGGGATGTAGTCGTATTCCACCGCATACGCCGGACGCAGCATGACGCAGTTTTCCAGGCCGGGGAGCGATCGCAGCATTTGAAGCTGCAAGTTTTCCGGCAGTCCGGTTGAAAAGCCCTGAATATAAAGTTCAGGAATGTCGCGTCCTTCAGGTTCAATGAAAATCTGGTGTGATTCTTTGTCGGCAAAGCGGACGATTTTATCTTCAATGCTGGGACAATAGCGCGGACCTTTCGCATCCACCCAGCCACCGTACACCGGAGACAGATGCAAATTTTCTCGAATGATGCGATGGGTTTCCGGGGTGGTGCGGGTCAGGTAGCAGGGCAATTGCTCGCGTTCGACCCAGACTTCAGGATCAAAGCTAAACCAGCGCACGTTGGAGTCTCCGGGCTGGGGTTCGAGTGCGTCGTAGTGAACCGATCGCCGGTCTACTCGTGCTGGAGTCCCGGTTTTTAGCCGGCCGGTTTCAAAGCCCATGCGGTTCAGGGTTTCGGTTAAGCCCACTGCCGCAAACTCCCCGGCGCGTCCTGCCGCCATCGACTTGTTGCCGACCCAGATCGTGCCGCCTAGAAATGTGCCCGTGGTTAGGATGACGGCTTTGCAGCCAAAGGCAACGCCAAAGTAGGTTTGAACGCCAATAATTTCGTCATTTTTGCCCAACACCAGATCCGTAACCATGCTTTCGCGCACCATCAGGTTTTCCTGATTTTCAATGATGCGCTTCATTACGGCTGCGTATTCCCGCTTGTCAGTTTGCGCCCGCAACGCCCAGACCGCCGGACCCCGCGAGATATTCAGCACCCGCTTTTGCAGATAAGTGCGATCCGCGATTTTGCCGATCTCGCCGCCCAAGGCATCAACTTCATGGGTCAACTGCGATTTTGCCGGACCTCCGACCGCTGGATTGCAGGGCTGCCAGGCGATTTTATCCAGATTCAGCGTCAGCAGCAGCGTCCGACAGCCCATTCGAGCCGTTGCCAGAGCTGCCTCACAGCCTGCGTGCCCGGCTCCGACAACGACGACATCAAAATAGTCTTGAAAATCAGTGGGCGTTTGCACGGTCATAGCCTGAAAAGCTGCTCATCCGGGAGATCTTTCCCATTTTAGCGGGTTCGATCGGGCTAAAGAATGACGTTGCGATCGGGTTGTTGCCCGTGGACAGGGAGCATTCGGTTTCGTCTGATATCAATGCTTACAGTGTTATCACGCGGGTGGCGATCAGGCAGGCGGGTTTAAGCTGATGCTGAGTGAGCAGATTCAGGATAAGGTCTATGATGAATGCAGCCAGAAATTATCGCAAAAGCAGAAAGCGTCTCTTGCAGGTCTTACTGGTTGTTTTCTTCGCGCTCAATGTTTTGTCCTATGCAGGGGCTTATGCTCTGACTCACTATAATCCTCCTGGACAGTGGGGTTTGGGACGTCCTAGACCGACCAGTTCTAAACTCCCGCTCGATGTTGGACTTGAATTTGTCAAGCAGCGTATTTCCATCAATCCAACCGAGTGGCTGGAGACCTGGTTTATTCCTGCTCAAGGATCTATGTCTCGCGGGACGGTTCTACTTTTTCCTGGAAATGGAGGGAGCAAGGCTAAACAGCTTTTAGCTCCAGCCGAGGTATTTCACGAGCTAGGATATGATGCCTTGCTGGTTGATTTTAGAGGGGTTGGCAGTTCCAGTGGCAACACAACAACGATCGGTGTACGAGAAGCCAAAGATGTTGCCCTAACCCTGAGTTACGCTCAACGCTCAAACTTCAAGCGTCCATTTGTGCTGTACGGGGTGTCAATGGGAAGTGCCGCAATTCTGAGAGCAGTTGCCCGCGAGCAAGTGAACCCTGATGCAGTCATTCTTGAGCTTCCTTTTGCACGACTTTTAGATGCGGTTAGAAGTCGATTAAGAGCAGTCAGGCTGCCACCCTTTCCGATCGCCGAAATGCTTGTTTTCTGGGGGAGCATTCAACATCGATTTAATGGTTTTACGCATGATCCAGTTACTTATGCCACTCAGGTCAAATGCCCTGCTGTGCTACTGCACGGCAAACTCGATAAATGGACGACCTTAGAAGAGGTTGATCAGATTTTTCAGAATCTGAATGGCTCAAAGCAGCTCGTTATTTTTCCAAACACAGGTCATACTTTGCTCGTTACGGTCGATAAGCAACTTTGGAAGCAAGGGGTTGACCAACTCCTCACAGAAGTTCAAGGGAGATTTTAGATACAGGTTGCTTGCAACAAGGCAAAAGTAAAAAAAGAGGTAGATTGCTCTACCCCTCGCTCGGTGTTTTTCGTCTTTCAAGCAGTCTATCGTTGCCGTCTTTCTCGCAGCGGAGCCGTGCGAATTGTGAGCGACTGCGATCGTTCCCCGCGCTGCACATTTACCTGCAAGGGCTGACCGACCTGGCTGTGATCGACTAATCCCTGAAGCTGATCGGCAGAGGTGATCGCCTGCCCTTCAATCTGAGTAATTACATCGCCGCGTCGGATGCCTGCCTGGGCTGCGGGAGAATCAGGGACGACGCCTAAGACGATCGCTCCATTCACTTCGGGCAGCATTACTGTGGCATTGGGATCGCGGTTGTTTTGCCGTGCCAGATCAGGAGTGAGATCAGCAATTTGTACGCCCAGATAAGGATGGGGCACATCTTCGCCGCGTGCCAGAATCGGCATAATTTGCTTCGCCGTGTTGATCGGGATCGCAAAGCCAATGCCCGTCGCGTTTGCCCGAATCGCCGTGTTGATGCCGATCACTTCGCCGTCGGCGTTGAGCAAAGGTCCGCCAGAGTTGCCCGGATTGATAGCAGCGTCAGTCTGAATAAAGTCCAATCGCTTATCGGGAATGCCCACCAGCGCACTCGATCGATTCAGGGTACTCACGATTCCCAAGGTCACCGTATTATCCAGGCCCAGCGGGTTGCCCATCGCGATCGCCCAGTCTCCCACCTGCACATCGTCAGAGTCGCCCAATGCAGCCGTTGGCAGGCTGCTCTGCACCGGAATTTTGACGACTGCCAGATCGGTGACTTCATCCACGCCCAGCACTTCCCCATCCAGGCGGCGACCGTCTTTGAGAATCACCGTTACACGATCGGCATCGCTTACAACATGGGCATTGGTCAAAATCGTGCCGTTGCTATCCACAATAAAGCCCGAACCCTGTCCCTGAAGCCGCTCCTCACCCCCAGGCGGAAAGATGCCGTCACCAAAGAATCGCCGGAAAAAGGGGTCGTTCATGTATGGATCAGGACCACGACTAATCGTTCGCTCGGTATCGATTCGCACCACTGCCAGACCCACGCGCTCAACCGCTATTGCGACAAAGCTGCGGGTGCGCTGTATCGCGGGAGCCTGGGCAATTGTCTGCGGCATCTGGTAAGAGGATAAAGGGCTTGCCCAACTGGGAGAGGCAAATGCAAAAACAATACCCAGCGTGATTGCCAGAATGCGGGTCAGTTTCCCGACTATGAATTGTGCGAGTCTGCGGGTGATCATGTGCTATCCATCCCAAAATTTCATCGCGATCGAGCCATCAATGAGTACGTGATTCACCGGGAGAGTGACGCACCGATCGACAGCTATCTCAGAAGGCTGAAACGCTTTTCAATTCAGCAATTCAGCGTCACGTTTAATTTTATGGCACTGTCTTGAAAAGCCGAGTGCGGTTTTCCCACCTCAAAAGAATCTCTGTCTCTAGAAGGAGAAGGGGCTGAAGGGAGTTTGAGCAAGAGTTGAGACCTTGCATTGCTTCCTAAAGTCTCCATAAATCGGGGACTTTGAAACAAGAACTACGATCGTCGGTTCCCCCCTGGTAGGGTCTGCTGGATACCCACAAGCGATCGCAGCAAGCCAAAGTGTTTGATGAACTGCCCCCTCACCCCGAATGCTGGAAAAACTGCTCAAAGCTCCCTACAGGTGGGAAATTTAGTTTGATGCATTTGACACTGTTCAGCCAGCTCGATCGTGTAGGCATCCTGGATTACCGCGTTGGGCACGTCCCCCAGTACCTGATGCACCCGATCTTTATAGCGTAATCAATCGCAACACGCTTTAAACCACGTCCTAAGACAACCGTGCCGTGCATTCTAAAATTAATCGCTGATTCATCAGCGCGTAGGGCTGAATCTCAAGGGCGCGACGAAATGCCTGAATCGCCGCAGCATATTCGCCCAGTGCAGCATGACATAGACCCATTCCGTGCAGTGCGCCAAAATGCACCGGATTTAGTTCGACTACTCGCTGACAATCAGTAAGCGATCGACGATATTGCTTTTGCAGGTAATACAGCACCGCACGCCGATTCCAGGCTTCGGCAAAGTCGGGCTGATCCTGCACAAGATCAGTCAGCAGTGCCTCGGCTGCCTCTCGCTGATCTGCTTCGATCAATGCCTGACTTTGACTCAGGATTTCCAGTCCATAAGCCCCTTTTTGATGAAACCAAATCCGCCAAAGCTCCTCGGATGCCTCCTGCCGGGTTAGCTCATCGGGATTTTTCAGGTTATTCAAGAGGCGATCGATCGCGAGGTTATCCATGAATTTGCTTTCCTGCAAAACGGCTGCCCCATTGAATCTGAGTTTAATCTTCACAGCCCTTACACTTTTATCTTAAGTGTCATGCAGAAGCTTGTATCTTGAATTACGACATCGATTGGGCGTTGATTGAGCTTGGATTAAACTCTGATTAGACTCTGATGAGGCTCTGGTCTGTTCTGGCGATCGGCTTTGATCCCCGCAAAATGGATACCCGCTCCGCCCGATTGATTGTTCTTCCTGTACTGCTCTCGTCGCAAAATCAACAGAACCTCCTCTGCAATTCGACTTAAAACAGTCTGAACTTCGGGCACAGGATCACGAAAAATCGCTTAGGCTATAGTCCAAAGTTAAATCTTCTGCGGCGATCGAGCCTTACTTCCTTAATTCCCCAAATTCCCTTGTAAAAACTCCTGCGTATCGCACACCTTTGCTTTAAAAGTGCTTTAAGAGGTCAACCCGTGAAAATTGTCTGGGAACAGAGCGTTTACATCGGCAATGCCCCTGTCTTCTGTGCGATTTGCGGTCACAGAGCCTATCCAGTTCGTACCCGCCGCAATCGGCTTATGCTGGCAGTGCTATACGACGATCGCGACGTGATGCAGGGGGAAGCCTGCCGCGACTGCGTAACCTCCGGCTCTGCCGAGATCAAGACACGCTTACAGGAACGAATTGAAAAGCTGCAACAGCAGATGAACGCACTTCAGGCAATGGCACAAAGCGAAATCGAAACGCCCAGCTTGGAAGAAGAGTTCCAGTTTCACTGTCAGGACGCTTCCTGAGAATTTTGTATTCCCGAAGCTGATGCATTATGCTGCGTTAACCCATCCTACGCAAGCTAAATCATCCCCACTCGACGCAAAAACCACGCCACTGCAAACGACTCTCGCCGATCAATCCAGGGAATTTCTGGGCGGAAGTGCGTTGCGCTAATCATCAGGCAGACCAGGTTAATTGCCAGGCAAACCCCCGCCAGTGCAGGCAGGATGTAAGTGGGCAGCATCACCACTCCGATTGCCCACCAGCTAATAACGTGGATCATCATCAGCGTGGCATAGCCCAAGGCCGCACCAGACATGATCCCCACTTGAGCGATCGGGCGACCGATCCCTGTAAAGATCATGGCTTGCAGCGTCGAGAATAGATTCGCCGGAATGAGAAAGGCGCAAATCGCAATACAGTGCGATCGTGAGAATTCAAAGAGAAGCTCCATCATCGAACGTCGGTTCAACTGGAATGTAAGGAAAAGAGGCAGCCATTTCGCTCAGAAGGTTAACCTCAAACGATCGACCTGACCGTGAAGAACCTGATACAAAGAATCCAATGTCCCTCACGGTTTGTATCTGACGCTTAATGACTTCCCCTCAGCATACTGGGAGCCGGTAAAGCTCACTTGCTTCCGTAGTAAAACGCAATCTCTTTGTCTTTGAGCGGGGCAAACCCGGCGGCTTCTAGCTTTTGATTTAGCTCGTCCTGGGGAATGTGCTTCGCGCCAATTCGCACAATTCGCGATCGCATGGTATTTGACACGCCGCTGCGCTGCCGTCCGGCTTCGAGCCCCATCACCTGGTTGTAAAGATCAAGCTTTGCCGGCGGGATCGGTGAGCCGTCAAAATCGATTCCGGCTGCAATTGCCCGATCGATCGCGTCTGCTCCAGTGGTGGACTCAGAGGAGGATTGCGGTTCGGGCGTTACGTTCGTTGTCATGGAAAGCCTACCTAGTTACGTCTCCTCACTATTATCAGGCACGGTCTGCAACCAGAGATAGAGGCAAGCATTGATGGGGACGATCGCTAATAAAAGTGGAAAAACGATTTTTAACCGCTCGTATAAAGAAAACCTTTCGGCAACCCAGCTTGGCTTGAACCATTGTCTACCCTGAAGGGGATAAAGCAATTTGCCTGATCCGTTTCACTAATTTTCAGTTCGGTTCTCAGTTTTTCCAGTGGTTCCTTGAAGCGATCGGCTCACTGAGATCTTTCTGGTTGGTTGCGATCGAATCTTCGCTAGCAATCTCTTTTGTCTTAACTGCCCTGACCTCATTGTGAGGTCTTACAAGCCAGTTCCAGAGTCAGCAAACCCAGAGTAAGCAAAGAATAACGCAAGTCCTATGGCACAAAGTTTTGGTTTGATTGGTCTCGCCGTGATGGGAGAAAACCTCGCGCTCAACGTTGAGCGAAACGGCTTCCCCGTCTCTGTTTACAACCGCACGACCTCCGTGACGGACAAGTTTATGCAAACGCGGGCACAGGGCAAGAATTTTTATGCTGCCCATACGCTCGAAGATTTTGTTCAATCGCTGGAGCGTCCACGCCGTATTTTGATTATGGTGAAAGCTGGAAGCCCGGTGGATGCGGTGATGAATCAGCTCAAGCCGCTGCTGGAAGAAGGCGACATGATTATCGACGGCGGTAATTCGCTCTACACCGACACCGAGCGGCGCGTCCAGGAAATGGAATCAACCGGGCTAAGCTTTATTGGTATGGGCGTGAGTGGTGGCGAAGAAGGTGCGCTGAATGGTCCGAGTCTGATGCCTGGCGGTACAGAATCTGCCTATCGCGAAATTGAACCGATCGTCACCAAAATTGCTGCACAGGTGGATGATGGTCCCTGCGTCACCTATATCGGTTCGGGTGGATCGGGTCACTACGTCAAAATGGTACACAACGGCATCGAGTACGGCGATATGCAGCTGATTGCCGAAGCCTACGACCTGCTGAGAAATACCCTTGGACTCGATCATCTTCAGCTTCACGAAGTCTTTGCCGAGTGGAACACCACCGACGAACTCAATTCCTTCCTGATCGAGATCACGGCAGACATTTTTAAGAAGCTTGATCCCGATACCGGGCTGCCCCTGGTCGAAGTGATTATGGACGCTGCCGGACAAAAGGGCACAGGTCGCTGGACGGTTTCCAGTGCGCTAGAACTGGGCGTGAGCATTCCCACGATTACGGCAGCAGTGAATGCCCGGATTATGTCCTCGATCAAGCAAGAGCGGGTCGCTGCCTCGAAGGTGCTGGATGGTCCCACGGGCAAATACGACGGCAATGTAAAAGAATTCGTCAACAAAATCCGCGATGCCCTTTACTGCTCCAAGATCTGCTCCTACGCGCAGGGGATGGCACTGTTGGGCAAGGCTTCCCAGGACTTTAACTACAACCTGAACCTGGGCGAAACGGCGCGCATCTGGAAAGGCGGCTGCATTATTCGGGCAGGCTTTTTGAACAAAATCAAACACGCCTACGATGAAAATCCGCAGTTGGCAAACCTTCTGCTCGCACCGGAGTTCAAGCAAACGATTCTCGATCGCCAGGACGCATGGCGCGAAGTTCTCTCAACGGCTGCCAAGCTGGGCGTTCCCGTTCCGGCATTTAGCGCATCGCTCGACTACTTCGACAGCTACCGCCGCGATCGTCTGCCGCAAAACCTGACCCAGGCGCAGCGCGACTACTTCGGCGCACACACCTTCGAGCGCACCGACAAGCCCGGAACCTTCCACGCCGACTGGTTCTAAACAGGTCAAAACCCCTCCGATCCCCCCTAGCCTCCTTTTAGGGAGGGGGGAATCACTTAGTTCAGACACAATCCCTTTCAGAGACAATCCCTGCAACCCACAAAGCCAACTGCGCTCACCCCAGGCGATCGGCTTGATTTCAGTATCACCGCTCAACCGGAAAGGCAGTTCAACCAGAAAGGTAATTCAACCGAAAAGACAGTTCAACCGGAAAGGTAATTCAACCAGAAAAACAGTTCAACCCGAAGGAGAAGCAAACCGTCTGAGAATGGTTAGGTGCAATGGTGGTGCGAACGCAGGCAAAACAGCTGTGTTTGTGAATGCCTTAGGCGAGGTTTTTGTAGACTAAAATCGCCGTGAATTGACGAACTGAAACCGGGAACGCTGAATTTGATATCCCGGAATCAGGCTGCGTCCCATGACTCATTCCACCTCGTTCGACTGGCAGCAGGCGCGATCGACCCTTCAGCAAATTTGGGGCTACCCCGATTTTCGATCGTCTCAGGCAGAAATTATTCAGAGTTTGCTGACCGGACAAGATGCCCTGATCGTCCTACCGACCGGAGGTGGGAAATCAATTTGCTTTCAGTTGCCTGCCCTGATGCGTCCCGGACTGACCCTGGTTGTTTCGCCGCTGGTGGCTTTGATGGAGAACCAGGTGCAGGAATTGCGTCAGCGTCGGTTGCCTGCTGCCCTGCTGCATAGCGAGCTTTCTAGCAATGAACGCCGCCAGATTTTTTCGGCGATCGATCAGCAAAGACTGCGCCTGCTCTACCTTTCACCAGAAACTTTACTCAGCCCTCCTGTGTGGGAACGTCTGTCCCAACCTCATCTCGTCATTCACAGTCTCATCCTCGACGAAGCGCACTGCCTTTCTCAATGGGGAGACGGCTTTCGTCCTGCCTATCGGCGTTTAGGAACCGTGCGTCCTGCCCTGCTGCACCAAAAACCGCTCGGAACTCGCCTTTCGATCGCCGCTTTTACTGCCACTGCTGACCCACAGGTACAAGAGACGATTGCCCAGGTACTTCAGCTCACTCAGCCACAGAAATTTCTGCAAAGTCCCTATCGATCGAATTTGTCCCTAGCGGTCAAAATCGCCTGGTCTCCTCGCGACAGACGACAGCAGATCCTGCGGTTTATTCGTCAACGAGTTCCCCTGCAAGGGAATGGTAAGCAAGCAGGCACCGGACTGATTTATGCACGAAGCCGACACGATGCAGAAGACTTGGCTCGGTGGCTCACCACACAGGGTTACCTTACCGCGGCATACCATGCGGGGCTGAGTGCTCCAGAACGTCGCTCGATCGAACAGGATTGGATTAGCGATCGAATGCCCTTTGTGGTCTGCACCTCTGCTTTTGGAATGGGGGTTAACAAGCCAAACGTCCGCTGGGTTATCCACTTTCAGTCGCCGATGTTGCTGTCTGAGTACATTCAGGAAGTCGGCAGGGCAGGACGCGACGGCAAACCCTCAGAGGCACTCACCTTTATCAGCGAACCGACCGGATGGCTCGACCCTACCGATCGCCAACGACAGCAATTTTTCCAGGCGCAGTTCCGCAAACAGCAGCAATTAGCTCAAACCCTGATCCGCCAGATCCCAGCTCAGGGCAATTTAATCGAGGTCAGCCGTCAGTTTAAGCAGAGCGAGATTGCCCTTGCCCTGCTACACCGCACTGGCCAGCTAGAGTGGCAAGACCCTTTTCATTACGTGATTCGATCGCCTCACAAATCAATCACCTTTTCATTGCAGCAAGCCAGGCAAGCCACTGAACACTCAGCCGAACCCATGCGCCAGTACCTCACGACCAAAGCCTGCCGCTGGCAATTTCTGCTTCGAGCGTTTGGCTTTCCGACAGAGGCAGATCGACTAAAAGAAAATAGGAAAGGATGCGGACACTGCGATCGGTGTACCTGAATAGAAATCTTCACAGGGAATGCTTGAACACCAATGCTTACGACCACCCTAACCCTGCTATGGGTTTCAAAGTCCTCCAGCACTGGGGGATTTAGCGGGCAACGCAGGACATTGGCGACTACTCAAACACGCTCCTGGAATGACCCGATCTCCCCTACTGCACCTCGATTCGTGACAGCCTGACCCCAGTGTAGTAATGGCTTACAATCTGCTGATAGTTCCAGCCCTGCTGAGCCAGCTTGTAGGCACCGTACTGACTCATCCCGACCCCGTGCCCAAAGCCACTGCCGCTAATCTGAAACGTGAGCGGAGCCGCAGGCACACTCCCCGCACTGGCAACTTGTCCGCGCATTGGGTCGATCGAGAAAAGGGTGCTTTTTAGCTTTAGCTTGTTTCGCATCTCATCCCCATCGATCGTCACAGATCCGGCACTGCCGTCAATTTGCAGCGAGAGGACGCGCCCGTGAGGATGACGATTCACCATGACTGAATAAATCGTGCCGCTGTAGCCGATCGCCTCACTGAGTTCTTGCGCTGATACAGTGCGCGATTCCCACTGGCATCCCTGCATATCCTGGTCTGGGCTGACGACGCCTCTCAAATAAGGCAGCGGATTCGTCCAGATATCTTCCACGTTTTCGGTGTGTCCGCCCGCGCAGGAGTGGAAGACGGCGTTAATAATCTGCCCGTTATGAGTCAAAACCTGTCCTTTCGTAGCATCCACGGCGGCTCTGGTGCTGGCAGCTTCTTCCTCCAGTCCCCCGTAAACCTGCCACTGAGTTGTATCGCCCACGTCAAAGACTGCATTGGCACTGTTCTGACGCTGATACAGCACGTAAGAGCGAGCAGCAACCGCTTGAGCCTTCAGAGCCTCTAAATCCCAGTTTGTCGGCATTTCTGCACCCACAACACTGTAGAGATAGTGCTCTAGATCAACGTAGTTCACAGCCGTTAATCCGCCTGCAGTTGGCATCACCAACGTTCTGCCGCGATACCACTTGTCCCCAATAAAGACATAGCCGTCGGAACGCTTTGGCTCTACCCAAAGCTGGCTCGTTTCGACCTCGTTAACTGCAATTTGTCCGTCTTCTGACTGCGCCATCACCGCGTTCATGCCCGGAATCTGCGCCAAGACCTGTCCTGAACCGTCTCGCAACACTGCATCGGTAGAGCTGCCAACCTTCACCTGGCTCACGTTTTGTTCGATCGCCACTCGCAGTTCCAGTCCTGCCCATGCAGGCGCGATCGCCACCAGCCAAAACAAAAGGGTCATCCAGCCCGACTTTTTACCGTAATGCCAGAGCCACTTCAGCCCTTGAACCTGAGGAACTTGGATTCGATTGACTTGAATTTCATGGTTGGCTGCTGTTGCGTGGTGCGTCTTTGTCATTCGTCAGGCTCCTCTCCCCTCAACATTCATCATTGGCTTAGTATTGGCTTAATTTCGTTGAGTTTTTATACCGATCGAGCGATGCGGACTCCGCTGGAAACGAAATCACAATAATCCTGGTTCATCTTATTTCAACTTTTTAAGGTTTAGCTACAAAAATTCCGTAATTGCCGCGATCGCTCCTGTAGCTACTCAAAATTTCATCTCAACTTCATCATTCAACTCTTGCTTTCAGACTATTCCCCGCCACCTCAAGTTCCACAGCAGCTTCAACAAAAAATTCTTAAAATTAATCCACTGAATCTTTAAAGGTGACTCAGGACAAGCGAACTCTCATCTCCTCACCCTCCCACTCTCCTCGTCTTATGTCACGATAGATCTAGTCCAACACTGCGGCATTGGGTAGGTTTAAGCTTTGCAGATCACATTTTTAGGAACCAGTTCGGGTGTGCCCACTCGATCGCGTAACGTTTCCAGTGTTGCCCTGAGGCTGCCTCAGCGATCGGAGGTCTGGCTATTTGACTGCGGCGAGGGCACTCAACATCAAATTCTTCGCAGCGATCTGCGCGTAAGTCAGATCACCAAAATTTTTATTACCCACATGCACGGCGATCACATCTACGGGCTAATGGGTCTGCTAGCCAGCTGTGGACTGGCAGGGAATCCTAGCCGGATTGATATCTACGGTCCACCTAAGCTGGATGAGTATCTCAAAGCCGCAGGACGCTACTCCCAAACCCATTTTTCTTATCCGGTGAAGGTGCATACGATCGAGCCAGGTTTGGTGCTGGAAGAGGAAGAATTTACCGTCACCTCTGCGCCGCTGACTCACCGCCTACCTGCCTTTGGCTATCGCGTTGCCGAAAAAGACCGCTCGGGACGGTTTGATGTCGATCGCGCTCAGGCAATGGGAATTCCCGCTGGTCCGCTCTACGGCAGGCTGAAGCGAGGCGAAGTGATTACGCTGCCCGACGGACGCCTGATTAACGGAGCAGACCTCTGCGGCGAAACGGAAATTGGGCGCAAGTTCGTTTACTGTACCGATACGATTTATTGCGAAAACGCGGTAGAACTGTCGCAAGATGCCGATGTGCTGGTGCATGAAGCCACCTTTGCTCATCAAGATGCCGAGCTGGCTTATCAGCGGCTTCACTCTACTTCAACGATGGCGGCTCAAACGGCATTAGGCGCACAGGTGAAGCAGCTTATTATGACCCACTTTAGCCCCCGCTATGCTCCCGGAAATTCGATCGTCCTCGAGGACCTTCTGATCGAAGCCAGAGCCATTTTCCCGCAGACGATCATGGCGCACGACTTTATGACCTACGAAATTCCGCGTCGCCAGCCTGAGGCAGAGAAATCCGAAGCGCAAAAAACAGAAACTCAGGAAGCCACAAAACCAGAAAAGCCCAGGAAATCCGCCTCGAAGACCGCAGGCAAAGCGTCTACCTCTGCTGCCAAGCCAACTCCGGCGAAGTCAAAAGCTTTATGATTGGCTGCAGGGCTGCGTTTCAAGGGCAATTCTGGAGGCAGTGATGCGATCGAACAGGGGAAGAGTATAATCTCACTGACATTCCCTCACCCCGGTGTCCTGTGAAATTAACTGCACCCACCCAATTGCTCTGGGCTTTGATTGGGCTGATCCTGACGATCGGCGGAACCCTGGTTGAGGCGTTTATTACCATTCCTCCGTGGGCTTGGGGGCAGGGTGTGCAGCCTTTGTCACTGGGCGTAACCTGTCAGGTAGGGGCAGTGCTGCTGATTGGCTGTCTGGCGGGAAGTCGTCCGGCTGCCATTTCCCAAATTGCCTACCTGCTGCTGGGCCTCACCTGGTTTAATGTGTTCACGCAGGGCGGCGGCTTTGACTATGTGTTTCGCCCCACGTTTGGCTATTTGTTGGGGTTTGTGCCAGGAGCCTGGATCTGTGGTTGGTTAGCATTTCGATTGCCGGCTCGACTGGAATTTCTCGCGTTTAGCAGTTTGATGGGTTTGCTGACGATTCATCTCACAGGAACGCTTTATTTGCTACTGGCGCAATCGCTGAACTGGGCAAAATTGGGCAGTCTGACCATCGCCAACGCCCTATTCACCTATTCACTTCAGCCGCTTCCCGGCCAAATGGCAATCGTGTGTGCCGTGGCGGTGCTGGCTTTTCTCCTGCGTCACCTGCTGCTTTACTGATGGTATGAGACTAAAGAATCCGTCATTTTGGGCTGCCGCACTCGTCGGGCTGATTGTAGATCAGGTCACCAAACTTCTGGTGTTTAGCACGTTTGAGCTAGGGCAAACGATTCCACTCATCCAGGATGTGTTTCACCTTACGTTTGTAACAAATAAGGGCGCGGCATTTAGTTTGTTTAGCGAAAGCGGAGAATGGCTGCGCTGGCTGTCGCTGCTCGTCAGTTTAGGGCTGATTGCGCTGGGCTGGTTTTCGCGACTCAATCGCTGGGAGCAGTTTGGCTATGGGTTCATTTTGGCGGGAGCAGCAGGCAACGGGATCGATCGCTTCCTGCGCGGTGAGGTCGTGGATTTTTTTGATTTTCGCCTGATTCAGTTTCCGGTGTTTAACGTGGCAGATATCTGTATCAATCTTGGGATTGCCTGTCTGTTAATCGTGGCATTTCGTCCGCAGAACGGAAACGGTCAAGCCAAACGTCCGCCTACAAGAGATTAGCAGTAGTTTTTTTGCCTTGGGATCAATCCTCGGTGCTGGCAACAGTCTATGTCATAATCTTTAACAGAGTTTCTCAGATTTCTGTTCGATCGTTCTGTAACCTTTACGGTGAGTGCCGCTATGAGTACGGAAGCACTTGATCCCAAAACCCTCGATCGCTATGAGTGCGGAGCTTGCGGCTATGTCTATGAGCCAGTCCGAGGAGACAATACCAGCAAAATTGCTGCCGGAACTGCGTTTACGGAACTGCCGGAGAACTGGCGTTGCCCGGTCTGCACTGTACGAAAGAGCCGCTTTAGCAATATTGGTCCAGTCGGTAATCCCTCTGGCTTCAAAGAGAATTTGGGCTACGGGCTGGGAGTCAACACACTGACCCCCGGTCAGAAAAACATTCTCATTTTTGGTGGTTTGGCACTGGGCGTCATTTTCTTTCTCAGTTTGTACGGGTTAAACTAGCGCGGTTCATTCTGAGTCCAAGCTTGCTTAAACCTTGTTTGCTCGTCGTGGGCACGTCACTTGGTTTGTTTTAAGTCTGTTTGCCTGGTAGTTCCCGAAAGAGGTAATCGCTTCAACAGTTGCCCGCAGAGCGGTTCCTTCGGGGTTGCGCTTCGTGCTGATCACTGCCAAACTCATCTCTCCTGACCTGAATTATTCCTTCTAAAAAGTCCGATGTACTCATTCGTTAAGTCTTTTAAGCAAGTTGTGATTGTGCTGGTGGCAGTGCTGCTGTGTAGTAGCTGTGCCAGAGGCTTCCTGGCATCTGCGACCGAAAACCCGTGGCAGGTGCTCACCTTACCGACTGAAGCAACGATCGCCGATGTCGCCTTTACCGACGATGCAAATCACGGCTGGATGGTCGGCACGAATGAAACCCTGCTTGAAACGACAGACGGCGGCAGAACTTGGGAGCCACGCGAACTCGATTTAGGAGACAGCACTAGCTATAGCCTTTCGTCGGTCAGTTTCTCTGGGCAGGAGGGCTGGGTTGTTGGGCAGCCAAGCTTGATGCTGCATACCAAAGACGGCGGCAAATCCTGGTCGCGGGTTCCGCTGAGCGAAAAGCTGCCTGGTGCGCCGGATACGATCGTTGCTCTTGGTTCAAAGCAAGCCGAAATGACCACCAATGTGGGTGCAATCTACCGCACTAAAGACGGAGGACGCACTTGGCAGGCAATGGTTCAAGAAGCCGTCGGGGTGCTGCGAAACATTGAGCGATCGCCGGACGGTAAGTATGTAGCAGTTTCGGCTCGCGGCAGTTTCTTTTCTACCTGGGAACCCGGTCAGGATGCCTGGACACCCCACAATCGCACCAGTTCTCGCCGCCTTCAGAACATGGGCTATGGTCAGGATGGGCAACTCTGGCTGCTAGCAAGAGGCGGTCAAGTGCAGTTTAGTGATCCCAACGATCCCGAAAGCTGGTCGAACACGGTGAATCCAGAATTTGCCACAAGCTGGGGGCTACTCGATCTGGCGTACCGCACTAAAGATGAACTCTGGGTCGCGGGGGGCAGCGGCAACCTAATGGTGAGCTATGACGGTGGGCAAACCTGGCAGAAGGATCGAGACGTTGAGAATGTACCGTCTAACTTTTACAAAATTGTGTTTCTCTCGCCGGAGCAAGGATACATTTTGGGTCAGCGCGGTACGGTTTTGAGATATGAACAGCCCGCTTAAGGATTTGCCCTGGTTTGACTGTTGTAGGCTGTGCTCCAGGTCAGCGATCGATCGAATCCTATTTTTCGGTAGACTGCTTACGATCACGCCTAAATTCTGATAGAAATCAGTTCAGAGATGGGCTGGTTTAACTGTCTTGAATTATCCTGAAGAATAGTCTTGAAAAAAGGAAATGGAGAGGTAGTAATTGACTTGTGACCAACTACGCTCTCCCGTATGATAGAGAGTAAGATTTCAATTGTTTGACTGGGAGGAAACTGGATGGCAGGTACTACTGGAGAGCGTCCCTTTGGCGATATTGTGACCAGCATTCGCTACTGGGTAATTCACAGCATCACAATTCCGGCACTGTTTATTGCAGGCTGGCTATTTGTCAGCACGGGTCTGGCATATGATGCGTTTGGAACGCCCCGCCCCAACGAATACTATACGCAAACCCGTCAAGAAGTGCCGATCGTTTCCGATCGCTTTGAAGGGAAGCAGCAAATTCAACAGTTTTTACAGCAAAAGTAGCTTCTAGCATTAGGTAACTATCATCAGACTACTATGACGAGCAATACTCCAAATCAACCCGTTACTTATCCGATTTTTACCGTTCGCTGGCTAGCCGTTCACACGCTGGCAGTGCCCTCTGTTTTCTTCTTGGGCGCAATTGCAGCGATGCAGTTCATTCAACGATAGGAGTCAAAAGATGGCACCTTTAGACCGTTCATCCAATCCCAATAAGCAGCCAGTTGAGCTAAACCGGACCTCTCTCTATCTTGGCTTGCTGCTGGTGTTTGTGCTGGGTATTCTGTTCTCCAGCTATTTCTTCAACTAGCCCTTTTGGGTCGCGATATCTCATTTTTGCTGCGCTTTGTGCAGGAGTCGCAATCTCTTTTTGAGCTGCACGTTGTTTCTGGAACAAAAAAGTTCTTGATCTTGGGAGGATAAAGTAGGCTCATGCTGCAATCAGGTAGAATTCCGCTTTGGGTTGTTGCAACGATCGCTGGCACGGGTGTGCTGGTGGTAGTTGGTCTTTTCTTCTACGGAGCTTACGCAGGACTCGGTTCCTCTATCTAAGCTTTTCGTTTTCCTCGAAATAGATATCATAATTTGCCCTTTCCATTTGGCGAGGGCATCTTTTTTGCAGTTTTTAGGTTCTGTAATTTTTGCGATCGAATTCAGTTTTGCAAATTTGCAGTGTTAATAAATAATAAGAAGACAAAGAAATAAGAAGACAAAAATAAGTGCTAGAGGTGGCTGTTATCGCTCACTGTTACCGGTCATTGATCTGCGGTTCTCTGCAAAGGACAAAGGACAAAGAACCAATGACAAATGACAACCCCTGAATCTCCCTGGTTTCCCTATTTCTTCCCAATAATTTTGATTGAGTATTAAAAACGACCTGGTCAGAATTCCTTAGTAGGGTCATGAAAATGGGAAGACTGTAGTCCTTAACACAGAAAGCAGGCTCTATTCCAAAATTCAATGCCCTAGTAGCTGTGTAGTTGGTTTATTGCTCCTGAATGTTTTTTAATTGACTAATCGATCGCGCAAATTATCAGCATTAATGGGAATTTTGGAGTCTATGGTGAAGCGTTCTTCTCTCAAGCAATGGTCAGGAGTTTCCCTGCTGACTGCATCCCTGGTTATGTTTGCAGGCTGTACTGCTCCGACGGCAAACAATCCAACCGAAAATTCTGCGGTTCCTGCTGCCCAAACTGCGGCTCCGGCAAATAAAGAGCTAAAAACGGTTAAGGTGCAGTTGTCTTTCCTGAAGCAAAGTCTGGATGCGCCGCTCATTATCGCAATGAACAAGGGCTACTTTGCCGAAGAAGGGCTGAATGTGGTTTATGAGCGCGGCTTTGGCAATGCCGACACGATCAGCAAATTGGGAGCAGGTTCCTTTGACCTTGCGTTTAGCGATATCTATAACGCGATGGAGTTCAACAGCAAGAACCCCAACGATCGCGTGATTGCAGTCGCTTCAGTTCATAGTAGAGCACCCTTCTCAATCATCACTCTAAAGGAAAGCGGCATTAATTCACCCAAGGATTTAGCGGGCAAGAAGCTGGGCGCACCCGCAGGCGACGGACCCCGAAAACTCTTCCCGGTCTTTGCTAGCCAGGTGGGTATTGACCCAAACTCCGTGCAGTGGACAACGATGGAGCCAAAACTGCGCGAAAGCTTCCTGTTGCAAAAGCAGGTTGATGCCATTAGCGGCTTTGCGACCTCTGCCCTGCCCGGTTTGCTCAAGGGCGGCAAGCAAATGAGCGACCTCAACGTGTTTTACTACAACGACAATGGCATGGATTTCTACGGCAACTCGATCCTGACCAGGGCAAGCTTTGCCGAACAGAATCCTGAAGCCGTGAAGGGCTTTGTTCGGGCATATCTGCGCGGAATGCAGGATGTGCTGCGCGACCCATCTGCCGGGCTGGATGCTGTGATGGCATCAGACGACAGCAAGCTGATGGATCGCAACGCTGAAAAAGTGCGGATGGAAATTGCGCTGGAGCGGATGTTTATTACGCCAGAAGTCGAAAAGCTTGGTCTGGGCGCAGTTGACCCGAAGCGGCTCGAAACGACGATCGAGCAAACGGTGGAAGGCTTTGGTCTACCCAGCAAGCCAGCTGTTTCTGATGTCTTTACCAATCAGTTTTTGCCTGCTGAAGCCGATCGCCAGTTGCCCCCCGCCAGCGAACGTAAGCCCCTGAGCTAGAGCGTGTAGTTCTCAGGCGATGGATAGGGCGAGGCAGCTTTTCCGTATTTTGTCTTTCTACCCATCGTCTGCAGTTTGTTTTTCGGTTGTCCTTCACCCCTGTCGATTCCTTATGTTTCAACAGACCACCGATTCCGCCAAGGTTCAGCCCGTTTCTGCCCCTGGAGATCCTTTGCTGGAGTTTGATCAGGTTGGGCTGGAATATCCATTTGAAGGTTCAATGCGCTGCATTATCCAGGAGGTCAGTCTTTCGATTCAGCCGGGAGAATTTGTGGCGATCGTTGGTCCATCGGGCTGCGGCAAAACCTCGATTTTGCGGATGGTATCTGGTTTAAATCCTGCGCCGATCGGAGCGGTGCGCTACCGGGGCGAAACAATTCGCCGTCCGATGAAGAATGTTGGCATGGCGTTTCAAAATCCGGTGCTGCTGCCTTGGCGATCGACGCTGGATAATGTGCTGCTGCCGCTGGAAATTGTGCAGCCTTACAAGCGGGAGTTTAAGCAGCGCAAAGCAGAATTTGTGCAGATGGCGCAGGATTTGCTCAAAACGGTGAAGCTTCAGGACTTCCAAAAGCAGTTTCCCTGGCAGTTGTCGGGCGGAATGCGGCAGCGGGCTTCCCTTTGTCGAGCATTGATTCATCAGCCGGAGATTTTGCTGCTGGATGAGCCGTTTGGCGCACTCGATGCTTTCACCCGGGAAGAAATGTGGGTGATGCTGCAAGCCCTCTGGATGCGGGTTAAGTGCGTCAGCATTCTGATTACCCACGATTTGCGTGAAGCAGTTTTTCTTGCCGATCGGGTTTATGTGATGGGTGCGCGTCCCAGCTCAATTATTTACGACGTGAAAATCGATCTACCTCGTCCCCGCACCCTCGAAATGGAACTCTCCGACGAATTCAACCACTATTTCTCCACTCTCCGGCGGCATATCCAGCACTAACTGCTAAACCCGCCCCTACAGCAGACCAAAACCTTCACCCCCCTAGATATGAATCGATTCCTCAAATCTAAAACTGCTAGTTTTGTGCTGCCCTTTGTCGCGACGGTGCTGCTGTTTGCCCTGTGGGAACTGGCAGTCATCCTGTTCAAAATTCAGCCGTTTACCCTGCCTGCGCCCTCAAGCATACTTCAGGCAATGATTCAATTTGCGCCGCAGCTGATGGCAAATACGATGAGAACGCTGTGGACAACGCTCGTCGGCTTTTCGCTTGCGGTACTGGTCGGTGTAGTGCTGGGGTTTCTCATCGGCTACTCCCGCCTTGCCTACCAGACGCTTTACCCCCTGCTGGTGGCGTTTAATACGATTCCGAAGGCGGCAATTGTCCCCCTGCTGGCAATCCGGTTTGGCGCAAATGCAATTCCAGCAACGATTACGGCTTTTCTGCTGGCGTTTTTTCCGATCGCAGTGAATGTGGCTCTAGGGCTGGATACGGTGGAGCCAGAAATGAAAGACGTGCTGCGATCGCTAGGTGCAACTCAGGTCGAAACCTTCCAGAAGGTCGGCTTTCCCCATACCCTGCCTTACCTTTTTGCGTCGCTTAAGATTGCTGCCTCGTTTGCCTTTATTGGAGCCGTAATTTCAGAATCGATCGCTTCAAACGCCGGACTGGGATATTTGATTGTGCAGGCAACATCCGACTTCAACGTGCCCCTCGCCTTTGCTGGACTGGTGGTGCTGGCACTGATGGGGGTAATTCTCTACGGCTTCTTTGTGCTGGCTGAGAAAAAGATTATTTATTGGGCACGCTAGAACCAGGAAAGCTCAGGAGAACCGGCTAATCTACAAATAAATCGATCGGCAAATGTCCATACATCTCGTTGATGCCGTCTTCGTCTGCTGACTGACAGGAGACTAGCACGCCTCGATGTTGGCCCTCGTAAGGGCTGGCGTAGCAGGACATGGTTCTGGAATTGAACTTGATATAAACAGGTCCTTCGATCGGCTGAAGCTCCAGGCTCGGCTGATAGCCT
Source organism: Leptolyngbya sp. GB1-A1 (assembly GCF_039962475.1). Lineage (NCBI taxonomy): Bacteria > Bacillati > Cyanobacteriota > Cyanophyceae > Leptolyngbyales > Leptolyngbyaceae > Leptolyngbya > Leptolyngbya sp. GB1-A1. Next base: position 286,527 of record NZ_JAMPLI010000003.1, read on the forward strand.
AGTGCTTTAGTATAGGCAGCTAAGGCAGTGCGTCCCGCTTCAATCGAGTCTGCACAAATCCCCAGCATTTGATAATCAGACTCCGCTGTCAGTAGCATCAGGGCTTGTTGGAGCTGAGGACGATCGCCCAAGCGTGCTTCGTCTGCTTGTCTATCAGGTGGCTGCAAACCAGACGACTGCAAACAGCTAAATTGCTTAAGCAGTTGATGGGCTTCATCCAGCGTTAGAGCAGCAGAACTAGACATAAAGGATACTAATTGCAATCGTAAAAATTAGGAAAACTGGAGAAAGCTGATCTCAATCACTGTAATGGGCAGATCGTCAAGCGTAAATAGAAGTAGCTGCTTTATCCCCGCTCATTCCGGTTTCAAAATGACCGTAGATTGACCGGATGTTTTGAGATAGGCTTACTCGCCTGGCAGTAGGTTTAGCTTGATCCCCGCTGTGTTCTCGGCAAGAAATAGAAATTAACAATGGGGAAAGCACTGAGTTTTATAACTTAAGAGTCAGGATTAATTCCACGATTCTAAAGAGAATCTGAATACCGATCTACGGTCTGAGATAGGCCAAAGTCTCACCGGATAAAGACTTCCCGATTTTTTATTCGGGAAAATGAATCGCTAGCCTAGACGAAGATTGAGATTAGCTTTTTTAACCAATTAGACATTCACATCTTATGGATACGACGGTTAGGGGGGTTTCATCCTGTCGGCACTGCCAATTTTACAAGATGGAGGGGCGGCGTGGCGGTTTTTGCTATCAGCTTGGGGTGCTGGTTCAGGGACGCTGGCGGGCTTGCACGTTTGCCACTCCTCTGTTTGCTACCTCGGTTACTCCACGGTTCTCTGAAGGAGAGATTACTGCAGATGTCCCCCAATTAGTGTCTTTGCAGGAAGCCCTAGAGGAGGCGATCGCTGCTGAACCCTTCATGCCTTTGGAAGAATACCCTAATCCGATTTCTGGACTTATTGCGTCCAATTCGTAGCCTGTGTAGATTGTCCAGCAAAATCGTTCTTCAGTAAGGGCAAAGATTTTGTATCTTCACAAGCATCAACCTGGCAGCCAGACCAGACCTAGTGGAAAGCGACGAAGTGGAAAGGTACGAATCGCTTATGACGGTGCCTTAGGAGCTATCACGGGGCAGCGATGATGAAGCAGCTTTCTACACCCCACCGTCAGCTCTTGACTAGGCTGCTCTTTATTGGACTGCTCTTTTAACTGAACTTAGGATCTCAAAGAGGAGCACCGCTTGATCAGGGTGCAGGATTAGGAGAAAACCTTAAATCTCTGGAATTCAGAACGGAGAGAGAGGGATTCGAACCCTCGTTAGAGTTACCCCTAAACAGCATTTCCAGTGCTGCGCCTTCAACCACTCGGCCATCTCTCCAGGGGATATGATTTGTGAGCCATTGCTGTTCACAAGAAAACTATGGTAGCAGAAATCAGCCGCAGAAATCCGATCGCCCCAAAAATATCCCCTCGACAATCCAGTCCCGATTGCCAGTCCCGATTGTAGGTAACGAGGCATCCTAACAAATGTCTCGCTAGCGACTCAGACAGAAGGACATGGCAGCCACTATGATGAGCTATTGGGCATTAAGGATCTGAGCATCGGCTGTTAGGGCAGATGTTCCGTTGTTTAAGCTTTGCCCGAAGCAATTTGAGGCTGATTCATGACGCGCGTTTACACCGTTCGGATTCAAAATCCGCAGAAGGGGACTTGCTATACGGTTCAGGTTCCCGAAGATCGATACATTCTAATGAAGGCAGAATCGCAGGGTGCAGATTTGCCATATTCTTGCCGTAATGGAGCCTGTACTGCCTGTGCCGTTCGAATTCACTCTGGCGAGGTGTATCAGCCGGAAGCGATGGGGCTGTCTCCGAAACTGCGGGAACAGGGTTATGCGCTGTTGTGCGTCAGCTATCCGCGCTCGGATTTGGAAGTCGAAACCCAGGATGAAGATGAAGTGTATGAGCTTCAGTTTGGGCAACATTTTGGCAGAGGAACTGTGCGGCGCGGACTGCCACTAGACGAGGAATAGCATCCATGACTGAACCGATCGGCGATCGCCCCACGGTTAATCCACAAATGGTTAATGCACAAACTGCCGAACTGCAAATTTTTCTCGATGTTGCGACCGAGGCTGCATTAACAGGCGGAGCAATTCTGCAAGCATTTACAGGCAAGCTGGAGCAGATTCAGGAAAAGGGACGACCAGGTGATCTGGTAACAGAAGCAGATAAAGCAGCAGAAGCGGCAATTCTAGAAATTATTCGGCGGCATTTTCCCAGTCATGCCATTCTGGCAGAAGAATCGGGACGCTCCGGCGATGAAGGCGATTGGTTATGGGCGATCGATCCCCTCGATGGTACGACGAACTATGCCCATCAGTATCCTGCCTATTGCTGTTCGATCGGGCTATTGGTTAAGGGCATTCCTCAAGTGGGCGTGATTTTCGATCCGTTTCGGCAAGAGCTATTTCGCGCTGCAACTGGATTGGGCGCAACCTGCAATCGGCGATCGATTCGGGTTTCTCAGACCGAGCATCTGAGACAGAGCTTACTGGTGACGGGCTTTGCGTACGATCGTCATCAAACCCCCGACAATAACTATGCCGAGTTTTGTCATTTCACTCATCTAACGCAGGGTGTGAGACGGAGTGGGTCAGCCGCCCTTGATCTGGCGTATGTTGCCTGTGGGCGACTTGATGGCTTTTGGGAGCGGGGTTTGTCGCCCTGGGATATGGTGGCAGGCGTAGTGCTGGTGCTCGAATCGGGGGGAGAAGTGACGGCATACGATCGCAGTTCGTTTGTACTGGAATCAGGGCGAATTCTGGCAACGAACGGACGCATTCATCAGGAAATAAGTCAAGAATTGCTGCAAGTGAAGCCGCTTGTCGATAGCAGCCATCTTCCATCACTCAAGACCTGAGAATCTACCGCGAGGTCGCCCAAGCGGATACGGATTCAGCAGTTCTCATTGGTTAGATAATCGCAGTACACTGAAGGGAACCCTAGACTAGACCTGTTGAGGGTGTGAAATCAGCAGCATGGCTTTCAAAATTGAGCAAGGGCTATTTAGTCTTAACTTCACCGATTACCACGCAATTTTAGGCGTTGCGATCGATGCAGATCTAAAAGAAATTCGGAAACGATATCTGCAAGTGGCGCGTCGCCTTCACCCAGACAGTAACTCTGCGGCGGATGAAACCGATCGACACCGAGCAGCCAATTTCCTGTCAAAGCTGGTCAATCCAGCTTATGAGAAGCTGTCTCAGGAAAAGAACTACAGCGAATACTGTATTCTAGTGCGGCTTAAGGGACAGCAGGCACTCCAGCAGCAGGAAACCGTGGCACTGATGACAGATGCCGCGCTAAAGCTGGCAGCGACTAGCGATGTAGACAACACTTACCGGGCAGCTATGCGCGAACTTGCATCCCGGCAATATGAGCAGCTTGACCAGGCGATCGACATGATTGGGCAGATTAGTGAACTGAATCTGGTCTACCTGATGCGAAAGGAAAAAAGAAAGGAGTCCCCGCTACCTTCGCCTCAGAGCAACTCCTCGAATCCAGCTGTCAAAGCCGCAAATGCTCAATCCCCAACTCCTGCTCAGCCTGCGCCTGCCGCCCCACCGACCCGCGACGCGCTAATTGAATCCTACCTGTGGCGAGCACAAGAGCTTGAAAATCGCAAAGACTATTCCAAAGCAATTTTGGAACTTCGCGAAGCATTAAAACTGGAGCCAACCAATAGCACCTGCCATAGCCGCTTGGGAGTTGTCTTTCTCAAGACCAACCAGCTTACAATGGCAAAAATTCACTTCAACAAGGCATTAGAATTGAATCCCCAAGATGCGGTAGCCTTGGAAGGTAAACGCAAACTAGAGGGTCCAGGCAGCAAGGCAGCCACCGCGAAACCAGATGCAAAAGGCAAAAAGCCGAATGCAGGAGGCGGAGGTTTGTTTGGGTTGTTTGGCGGCAAGAAGAAGTAATTGTAATGGTTTATCAACCGCCTGTCGGAGCGCGAGATCTGTTTCCCCTGGATGTCGCTCAAAAACGCTGGATCGAAGATCATATTCAAACCGTCTTTCATCGCTGGGGCTATCACCGGATTATTACCTCTACCCTGGAGCGGCTGGAGACCCTTATGGCAGGCGGGGCGATCGACCCAGCAACCGTAATCCAGCTTCAAGACTTAGAAGGGCAACCCTTGGGGTTACGTCCTGAATTGACTGCCTCGATCGCCAGAGCTGCTGTTACTCGCATGGCAGGTGTTCCCTATCCACAGCGGCTTTATTACAACGCCAATGTGTTTCGGCGGGCAGAGCAGGGCAACCACAATCGGCAGCAGGAGTTTTACCAGGCAGGCGTTGAGCTACTGGGCGCGGGCAGCGTCGCGGCGGATGCAGAAATTGTGCTGCTGCTGGCAAACTGTTTGCAGGCGTTGGGATTGCCCCACTGTCATCTGATTCTGGGCGATGCCGGGCTGACGCGATCGCTGCTGTCAATCTTTCCGGGAAATGTGCGCGATCAGGTGCGAGAAGCGATTGCCACTCTGGATCGAATGCGGCTAGAAACCATGAACCTGTCGCCAGAACTGCGAGAACGGGCACTGCTGCTGCTCGATTTGCGTGGAAATCCGGCGGATGTACTGCAAAAAATCTCCGGCTTTGACTTGGAGCCTGCTCAGCGAGAAACGGTCAACAACCTGAAACTGCTGCTGGAACTGCTCCAAGCCAGTCAGCTTCAGGAATCGCTTGCGATCGTGCTGGACTTAAGCCTGATTCAAACCTTTGACTACTACACGGGCATTGTGTTTGAGGTCGTCAGCGGTACGGCTTCCGGTCAGCGAGTTTTGGGTCAGGGGGGACGCTATGACCAGCTTCTAGAGCTATATCATCCTCAAGGAATTCCCTGTCCCGGAATCGGCTTTGTGCTGAATATTGAGGAACTGCATCAAGTTCTGCTTAGTCGAGAAAAACTGCCGCTCCACACCCCTGCCTGCGATTGGCTGGTCGTAGCCAAAACGCCTATATCAATGGCAAATGCCTTCGCTTATGCTGCAACGCTGCGAGAGTCTGTCCCGCTGGTGCGAGTTGAAGTGGAGCTGGGCGATCGATCGAACCCGGATGACATTCGCAGCTATGCTCGTCAAAGACGAATTCGCCAGATTGCCTGGGTTAGTGCAGAAGGGCGATCGGAGCTAGAAACGCTGAACTAATCCTTGCCTAAATCGTCTAGACTAATAGCCGAACCTGGGTTCAATCAAAGACTTGGAACCAAAATGAGATTTGCCTCGTCCAAGATGGGCAGTCTAAGATTCAGATAATTTGAATTAAACTTTGCCTTTCGCTGTCTTTTCGATCGCGCTAAGCGTTGATTCAAACCTTCTGACTAAACCAAACTGTGCTAATCAGTTGATTAAAGTGATTAAAGCTGCATTGGGGCTGATTGTTGTGGACACCTCGAAACCCTCTTATCCCGCTTTGGATTTTGAAACATCTGCCGATCGCCCCAATGAAGAACCTACTAGAGAGCCAATGACGATTTCTACTCGCAATCAGTTACCGCTTGCTTCGTGTGCTGTTCCAGTAGCGCACGCTTCGAGGCATTCTCCAAAGGCAATCACCGCTGCTTTGCCGTGGTTGCACTCAACCCGCAATCTTGATTTTTGTCTGCTTGCCCTTTGCTCGTGCTTGCTGGCAGTGCTCTGTCATCAAGTGGTCGTGATGCCAGGGAGCGGGACTGCCGCTAGCTCGATCGTTTCTTCTACCGCGACAACGCGATCTGCCCAGCTTGATTTTCTATTTAAAGCAGGGCTGTTTACAGGGAAAGAGCAGCCAGAAATCGGGGACGAGGAAGATCCGGTTTAATCACTTTTAATGACCAATGCAAAGGCACAAGCGATAGACTGCATGAAGTCAAAACGATTGCCTTCTTAGTCCCATGATTTTGCATAGCCTGATTTATATTCTGGCGGTTTTGGGTGCAAACTACACCACCACGCCAGAATGGTTTATTCCCTTGCCCCTGTTTGGGCAGGTTGCCTTTGGAACCTTTTTGTTTGGCGCAACATTTACACAGCGCGATCGACTCCATTACGCAGGGCGTCGCTGGGTTTATAGCACGATCGCCGTCGCTGCGTTCGCCAATGTGTTAATGAGTTCAGTGCTCGGTGTGCCGATGCGAATTATCATCGCGTCATTTGCTGCAATTCTGCTTTCCGAGACTGCTGATACAGAAATTTATCAAAAGCTGCTTCAGCGCTCGTGGTTTGTACGCGTTGCCGGAAGCAATGCCGTCTCGATTCCGTTAGACACCTTCCTGTTTACCCTGATCGCGTTCTGGGGTGTGCTGCCGCTCGATCAGATTCTTGCCCTGCTGGTGGGTGAAACCCTGGTCAAGTACCTGATTGGGGCATTGACTGCCCTTTATCGCGGTCGTCAGCCCGACCCCATCCAGAACGGACACCAGGGCTAGCGCAAAAAGCTGGATACCAGCCAGAGAATCACAAAGGTGACGATCGCCGCAAAACTGTCTGCCGTGAGCGAGAGTGCGCTGAGCTGTGGCTGGAGCAGAGCTGCAAGCTGCGTCCCTACTACAACCCCTACAATCAACCCCAGCAGAGTCAGCAGGGTTGCCCGCAGGAATTTATTTTCTTTGCGATTCAAGTAGTAAATGCTGAGACAGATTCCTAGCGCAAGCGGCAGGGCGGGCTGCATCACTAAACTGAGTAAACTAGCCGCAAGAAACAGACCCCCAGGCAGCACAATTTCACTACGCCTCGGCGTATCAAGGAACTGCTGAAGCCAGTTAGAAGTCTGCTGCGCGACAACAGGGGTGGATTGAGGCACTGGCTCTGCTAGCTTTTCCGGGAAGCGAATTCGATCGGGCACTTTGATCTTGCCTTCCTGACGCAGGCGGAGTCGATCCATCAATATGGCATCATAGGCGGCTTCGAGCGCCTCAACCTGCTTTCGCTCACTGCCGCAAGCCTCAACGAGCTGATTTTTAGCGGTTTGGATTTCGTCGAACGAGGCATCTTCATCTACCCCTAGCTGTTCGTAGGGATTTATATCGCTCATTGCTGACCTCCGGAGGACTCCCTTGACATAATTCGATTATGATTGGCATTAAGAAGTTTGAGGATGAGAGCAATCGCGACGCTCGCCGCCTCATTCCAAGTTTCCATTAATACTGCTAGCCTATAGTTTAGCGATCTACCCTGAGTTTGCGAATAGAGTTGATCAAAATCATTACAGCATCCGCTGCCTGACCGAGTGCTCTACTGCAAAACGGAAGCTTGTTATCTGTAAGATGTCTAATTCTTTAGGCAATAAGTTAATAATAGTTCTGATGGCAGCCTATCATGCAGAGTATAGATCTATTGTGAACCTCATCGAAGTGGAATCGCTCGGTCGCTTGAAAAATTTACCTCAGCTTTAGACTCACTGCTGAGGTGTTGCCCATCTACGCTCATTCACGATTGCTAAGGTTATGGCTATGGCACCAGCCAAGATTCTCGTAGTTGATGACGACCCCGCAATTCGGACGCTCATCCACCGATTTCTCTCTAAGCAGAATTATCAGCTCGAATCCGCAGAAGACGGCAAAACGGCTCTGGCAGTGTTTGAGCAATTTAATCCTGATCTTGTGATCCTTGACGTTAATCTGCCCGATGCGATCGGTTACAACCTCTGTCAAGAAATGCAAAGCCGAACAGGGGTGTTCGTGCTGATGCTGACCAGCCGCAGCGACGAGGCAGATAAAATTCGCGGATTCTCCCAGGGAGCGGATGACTATCTCACCAAGCCCTTTAGTCTGGGTGAACTGGAAGTGCGAGTTGGTGCAATTCTGAAGCGGCAGCGACCCGTGACCGCTGCTGAGCAGCAGTGCCTCACCTTCAGCAGTCTGGCGATCGATCCAGTACGGCGAGAAGTGACGCTAAACGGCGACATGGTTCCCCTGACTGCCCTGGAATTTGATCTGCTGCACTTCCTGGCTAGCCATCCAGGCCGAGTCTGGCGGCGAGCAGAGCTAATCCAGAAGGTTTGGGACTATGAATATGTGGGCGACCAGCGCGTGGTGGACGTTCACATCGGGCAGATTCGTAAAAAGATCGAGATTGATACCTCTCAGCCTGCGCTGATTCAAACCGTTCGCGGTGTGGGCTACAAATTTGAGGCTCCTCAATTTGAAAAAGGTGAATCTGCAACCTGAGGCTGCAACTTAACTTAATCAATAATTGATTTGCACAATTGATTTGCCCTTCACGGAAGTTGATATCCAGCAAGGTTGATTGTTTTCGGATGCTCGTATCCCTGAGCTACAGCAAAGGCTGGTAGCTTGGGATCTTGAGTCCGTCACTACCAGCCATTTAGCTATTTTGGGTTAATACAATTGGGTCAATCGCTTTCCGATCGCGATTAGGCAGCCCAACGCTGAGCCACAACTTCTGCCAGGTCAACCACACGCTGGCTATAGCCCCACTCGTTGTCATACCAAGCAACAACTTTGACCATATCGCCACCCATCACCATCGTCAAGCTCGCATCCACGATCGACGACGCATCGGTTCCCCGGTAGTCGCAGGAGACCAGCTCCAGATCGCTGTATGCTAAGACGCCTTTAAGCGAACCTTCAGCAGCGTTCTTCAGCACTTCGTTGACCTGTTCTACGATCGTCGGCTTCTCGACCTGCACGACCAGATCCACGATCGAAACGTTGGGAGTGGGAACGCGGAGCGCAATCCCGTTCAGCTTGCCCTTCAGGTCAGGAAGAACTAGTGCTACTGCTTTTGCCGCCCCGGTCGTTGTAGGAACGATATTGAGCGCAGCAGCTCTTGCCCGACGCAGATCGCGGTGGCTAGCATCCAGGAGTCGCTGATCGCCTGTGTAGCTGTGGGTAGTGGTCATGGTGCCTTTAATGATGCCGAAGCTCTCGTGCAAGACTTTGGCGATCGGCGCAAGGCAGTTAGTGGTGCAGCTTGCGTTGCTGATAACGTTGTGCTTGCTGTGGTCATAGTCATGATGGTTGACGCCCACCACAAAAGTTCCATCATCGCCCTTGCCCGGAGCCGTAATCAAAACCTTTTTAGCCCCTGCTTCTAAGTGCTTTGATGCGCCTTCCTTTGAGACGAACACGCCCGTAGACTCGATGATTAAATCAACATCCCAGGCTCCCCAGGGCAAGTTTAGGGGATTGCGATCGGATGTGCATTTGATCACCTTGCCGTTGACCGTGATGGTGTTATCGTCCGCACTTACATCAGCATTGAACTTCCCTAGCATGGAGTCGTAGGTAAGCAGGTGAGCGTTCGTTTTGGGGTCGGAGGTATCATTAATGGCGACCACCTCAAGATTACTGCTCTCGCGCAAGGCCCAGCATCGTAAGAAGTTTCGTCCAATTCGCCCGAACCCGTTGATTGCTACTCTAATCACTGCGTCTTGCCCTCTGTGAACGAATAAAGATCGATAGTAGTGAACCAGATCATACACTCTTAGGAGTTTGCCTCTCAAGAGTTGGGGATCAGAGATTGGGGGCAAAAAACGGGCGTTTCTCAGCCTGGAGACAGCCTAAAACCTTTGAAGGACAAGGATCCTAGCGTATCAAGAAGCAATAGGTTTTTATGCCTACTATCTTTTGATAAGACTAGTTAGTCCAATGTTGGAAGTGTTTTCTAGTAATTCATTTTCGGTTTGGGGCGATCGATCCGGTTTGGTGGCGGCAGGAGTAGGGGCAGGGTTTGCCAAAGGACATGGACGTGAATGGGTCTGAAGGAGTCAATTTCTAGCAAGCCTGTTCGATAAAATTTTTGTGGCTGCTAGAAATTTGGAATAACGCGGCTGATTAATCTCCTGGAATTTACACTTCATAGAGATGATGCGTTGCGATATAGTCCCGCACGGCTTCCGGCACCAGATAGCGAATCGATCGCTGCTGCTGGCAATGCTGGCGCACCAGGCTTGAGGAAACCTGCGCCATCGGCATTTGCAGAAGCTGCCATCTGACTTCGATTGCCTCAGTCCGCAGCTGGTCCGCCACCCTATCACAGCAGGATTCTAGCTGCTCAAGCGCATTTGCTGACACTGTACCCGTGGGGGCACAACTGTGCTGAACTGAGCGGGTATTCGCTCGAGGGGCAACCAGCCAGAGGCATTGTGGAATTAGCTCACGGCGACCGACCCAGCGCGGCAGGGAATGAAAAGCATCTAATCCTAAAATCCAGTGCCACTCGCAGGCTCCATAATGGTGCTGCAATGCCTTGAGCATATCGATTGCGTAGGCGGAGGCGGCAGGAGCGGCAATTTGCTCGAACGGGGGCAGGCAAAACCGGGGATGGGAATCGATCGCCCGTTGCACCATTTGATAACGGTGGTGAAAAGAAACGGGTTGAACGGTGGTTTTATAGGGGGCATGAGAGGTGGGAACCCACAAAATGCGATCGAGCCGTACCTGCTCCAGGGCAGTTTCAGCAGCGAGCAGATGTCCCCAGTGAATCGGGTTGAATGTGCCGCCAAAAATGCCTACCTTGCTCATAACCCAATTTCTTCTTTTTTTCTGGAATCACTCAAACGAATGGTGAAGTGATCCTAGATTTATTTGTTAGACTTACCCGTTACCAGCGATACCAGAGTGTAACAATTGTTGCTTTTTTCAAAACGACTGTTTCCTCTTTTCAATGGGAACGCTACGATAAATCCTCAAAATTGCTTCTGCCGTCAGAAAATTAGGAGTTCTGCTGAATCGATCGAACCGATCGCTTCGTTGAATCTTCGTGCTTCTGAGTGATTAATTGCGATATTTCGACGCAAATCAGGTTGAAAAAACTGGTGTTGGAGAGATGTCGCACAAAAAGCAATTCTTGCTATGATATCGCGTGTTATTTGGTGTGGTGTGGTGTAAGGAGCTATGATGCTGAACTCTGTGGACTTCAGCGGGAGACCATTTCATTTCATCGGCATTGGTGGAATTGGAATGTCTGCTCTCGCGTATGTACTCACCAAGCGCAAACTGCCTGTTTCTGGGTCAGACCTTTCTCTCAACCATATTACGCAACGGCTTCAGGAGCAGGGCGCGCACATTTTCTGGAGTCAGGTTGCCGATAATCTCAAAGCATTCTGTTCGGCAAGCGTTTCGTCGGGAACAGAGATGCCATCCGGTTCAATTCAGCCAGTGCCGACCGATTGTTTCCTGCCCCAGGTCATTTGCTCGACGGCAATTCACCCTGCTAATCCAGAATATCGCGCTGCGCTGGAGATGGGGTGTCCGATTTTTCATCGATCGGAGTTGCTTGCCGCATTGATGCAGCAGCAGCGTGGCATTGCCGTTGCTGGAACCCATGGGAAAACGACTACTAGCAGCATGATTGGCTATTTGCTGCTTAAAGCAGGGCTAGACCCCACGATTATTGTCGGCGGCGAAGTGAATGCCTGGGAAGGCAATGCAGTTGTCGGTCAGGGAGAATATCTGGTTGCAGAAGCGGATGAGTCGGATGGGTCGCTGGTGCGGCTTGCGGCTGAAATTGGTGTTGTTACAAATATCGAGCTGGATCATCCCGATCACTATGCCACCCTCGATGAGGTGATTGATACCTTTCAAACCTTTGCGCGGCAGTGCAAGACGCTGATTGGCTGTGTAGATTGCCCAACGGTGCAGGAAGCCCTTCAGCCTACGATTACCTACAGTCTAGAGCCCTCGGCTGATGCAGATTACACGGTCGATCGCGTGGTTTACAACGCAATGGGAATTTCGGCTCGCGTCTGGGAAAGGGGAGTGCTGCTGGGACAGCTCGAACTACGTCTGTTAGGACGGCATAATCTCAGCAACTCGCTGGCGGCGATCGCGGTAGGACGAAAGCTGGGCTTGGGGTTTGAGCAGATTGCTGAAATTCTGGCAACGTTTGAAGGCGCACGTCGGCGATTTGAGCATCGCGGAGAGCATAACCAGATTCTTTTTATTGATGACTATGCTCATCACCCCAGCGAAATTCAGGTGACGCTGGCAGCCGCTCGTTTACGTGCCCAGATGACGACACCGCCCAGACGAGTGGTAGCCGTGTTCCAGCCCCATCGCTACAGCCGAACTCAGACTTTTCTTGCAGAGTTTGGCCAGGCATTTAGCGACGCTGATTTAGTGGTAATTACCGATATCTACAGTGCAGGCGAGCCCAATGTGGATAATATGACGGGACAGCAGGTGGCAGACACGATCGCCACTCATCATGCCCAAGTCATTTATCAGCCCACGCTTCAGAGCACGGCTGCCTTTTTGATAGAAACCTTACTGGCAGGAGACTTGGCGATCTTTTTAGGTGCAGGAAACCTCAATCGAATTATTCCTGAGCTGACTGCTTATTACCAAAAAGTTGATGAAAGCCGAGTAGAGGCTTGCGTTAGCCCTGCTTAGGGGTATATATCCCGCTCCGGGTGCGCTCTACCGCTTTGATCCTTTATTGTTTCTGCAAGCATTCTCATCCTGCATCTTTATGACCCTTTCCCATGATCCCACGACTGCTGCTCCCGTTCAACCCAAACTGGGCTATCGAGCAATGCCTGAATCATCCTTCCTCCCGCTGGGGCAGCCACCGCAGCCGATTCGTCTGCCAGGAACAGACTGTCTCATCAAGCCCAAAGTCCCCCTATCGACGCTGACCTCGTATCGGGTCGGGGGTCCAGCGGAGCTTTATGCCGCCCCTCGCACACTCGAAGATTTGCAGCTCAGCCTTGCCTGGGCAAACGATCGCGGTTTACCAGTTACGTTTCTGGGGGCAGGCAGCAATCTGCTCGTCAGCGATCGAGGTTTGCCAGGGCTAGTGATTTGCACCCGACGGCTTCGCTACACCCACTTCGATGAAGAAACGGGGCAGGTGACGGCAGGGGCAGGCGTTTCGCTAGTTCGGCTTGCATGGCAAGCGGCAGAGCGAGGATGGCAGGGGTTGGAATGGGCAGTGGGAATTCCCGGAACGGTAGGCGGCGCGGTGGTGATGAATGCGGGGGCACACCACTCCTGTACTGCAGAGATTTTGGTCAATACAAACGTGTTAAATCGATCGGGTGAGCCGTCGCTGCTGCTGCCTGCGGATTTGCGCTATAGCTATCGATCGTCCAGTTTGCAAACCGCTGCGGCAAATAAAGATCAGCCCCTCCGGCTCGTGACCGAAGCAACCCTGCAACTGCAACCCGGCGCACGCCCAGACACGGTACTGGCGGCTACAACCGAACATCTCGATCAGCGGCGAAATACCCAGCCTTATCACCTGCCAAGCTGCGGCAGTGTGTTTCGCAATCCTGCATCGCACAAAGCGGGGTGGCTGATTGAGCAGACGGGCTTAAAAGGGTATCAAATTGGCGGAGCACAAATTGCCCAGCGTCATGCAAACTTTATTTTGAATTGTGGTGGAGCGACCGCAAGTGACATTCTGAATTTGATTCGCCATGCTCAGGAGCAGGTCGATCGGCGCTGGTCACTGTGGTTAGAACCGGAAGTGAAGATGCTGGGCGAGTTTCAGGCAGCTTAATTTCTTTCGGTTGCTTTCGATCGATAGCTTTCGGCGATGCAAAGGCATTGTCACCTATACTGGAGAGGTTAAAAACATTGCGCCCACTCTTGGGAGCCATTGCATCCTCGCAATCCAGTTGTGCCAGGTGGGAATAATGGTTAAGTAAACGTTCAACCCTGTAGCGAGAGAGTATGTCAAAAGGACAAGGTTTCGGCTTCGGTCTGGGCAAGATGAAAGAGCTGACCGAGGCATTTAAAAAAGCTCAGCAGGTTCAAGAAGGCGCGAAAAAGCTGCAAGAAGAACTGGAGCAGATGGAAATTTCGGGCGAAGCTGGCGGCGGACTGGTCAAGGTCGTGATGAGTGGCAACCAGGAGCCTCGTCGAGTCGAAATCGCGCCCGATGTGCTGGGCGAAGGCGCAGAAGTGCTGTCTGACCTGGTGACTGCGGCAATGAAGGATGCCTACAACAAGTCCACGGCAACAATGCGGGAACGGATGGAAGAATTAACTTCTGGTTTAAATATTCCTGGAATGTAGTCTGGAATCTGATCTGGAATGTAGTTCTGATACTGCTCAACAAAAATACCTTTGGCAGTTCCCCGGCTTTGCAAGCAAGTTAAGCTGGGAATTGTTTTGTTAATTTGATCAGACTGTACAAATAAACCGTACAAAGCGGCAGAAATGTGATTCTGCGATAGCAACTTTAATTGAGAAACACGAGGGGCAGCAGCCCCTTTATTTTTTATTTTAATTTTTACCTTTTAATGCTTTTATTTTTCTAGTGCTTTTATTCTGATTGCCTGTGAATGCGTCCAGTAATGATGCAGAATGATTCAGATCGATCGTCTTGACCACCTGGTTTTAACGGTACGGGATATTGAGAGAACTTGCGCTTTTTATACTGCCGTTTTGGGTATGGAACTAATCACCTTTGGTGAGGGACGAAAAGCTTTGCGGTTTGGTCAACAAAAAATTAATTTGCACGAGGCAGGCAAAGAATTTGGACCGAGAGCAAGTCATCCAGTTTGTGGCTCTGCGGACTTATGTTTGATTACCTCAACGCCTTTGGCCAATGTTTTGCAGCATTTTCAGCAGCATCAAATCGAAATTGAAGCGGGCATCGTCGATCGGACAGGGGCGATCGGTTTAATTCGATCGATTTACATTCGTGATCCAGATGGCAATCTATTGGAGATTTCGAGCGACATCGATGCTGAGACGCTGACGAGCCAACCTGATTAAACGTCCTCTCCAAGGAGCATCCTTTCCAATGTACATTCTGCTGATAACGCTCATCTTTATTTTGTCGGTTCGATCGTTTGCTGCCTTTTTGAACCCCGCTCTGAACTCTGACAATGCCATTCACATCCTCATGGCGTATGATTTGCGTCTACCACAGGACTTTTATTATTGGGGACAAGATCGTCTAGGAAGTTTAGTGCCTATCATCGGGCATTTCTTGCTGAAAATTACTTCCGTATCGCCTGTTATTGCAGTTTCATTCGCCCAATATCTACTACTTCTGATTGGATTTCTTGCGTTTGCTAGCTTGCTTAAAAGCAACCTTCTCAAAGTTATTCTTGCGCTCGCCTGGTTTTTGCCGCTGGTTCCCTTTACTGAGTTAGTGATGAACTCTCAGCCCTATGGTCCTCAGATGGCTTTTATTGGCATTGCGATTGTGCTCGCAAGCCGCTTTGAGAATTCTCCGTCGATACAAGGTTTCAAACGACAGCTTTTTATTGCACTGATAACGATCAGCCTTTTTATTAGTATCTGGCTATCAGACTTTTCTCTTGTAACGGCTTTGTTATTTGGTGGCATTGTCGTTGGTTCTATCTATCAGCGGGGTAAGAAAAATGTAGCGTTGCAGGGATTAAAGCGATTTGGTCTAACTGCTGGGGATGCCATTAATGTTGCTCTGACCTCGGCAATTGGCATCGCCTTTATTGCTTATGCTAAGGAAAATGCAGCTAATACGCCGTCCAGGTACAGTACCTTTAACAGCTTCAGCGAAGTTCAAGAAATTGTGGCTAAGTTGCTGTCCTCTGTGCTACGAACAATCACCTTCAAAAATACTTTTTTTCTAACTGCCCCAAGACGGGTTCTTTTTTTGGGCATTCACGCCATCCTTGTCGTTGTTTTGATAGCCACGATTGCTTATGTAATTCACCGTCTGCGAAAGCACAAATCGCTTACCGTTTCTAAATGGTGCTATCTGTTTCTGCTGAATGCGATCGCGAGTTTAATTTTGCTGCCGCTTTCCAAGTGGGTTTACATTAATGGAGCAAATCTGAGGTATTTTACAGTCAGCTACATTTCCCTTTGGCTAGCCGTTCTTTTCTTTGCAGATGGACTCAAAGGAGCTAACTCTAAACTGATGAGTTTGCTGCTCGTCCTAGTTGCTCTTGCCTCTAGTCTGAGTCTCCCACCTCGAACGTATGCACTTAATGCACCTCAACCTAAAATTCAAGAATTACAGGAATTTCAGGCTCTAGGCAAAGCTGGATTTATCGGTGGATATTGGAGTTCTTATATCCTTTGTACTGTGAATCCGGCTCAGCTCAACTGTACTCCTTTTGATGAAGCAACAAATCAAAGTCCCTGCTTGCCTAACCCTGAGCAGCAGAAAAAAGTGGGTAGAGTACGCTGTCGTCGCTGTACAAAGCGGGTATTCGAGTCTGAAACGATTTACCTGGTTAAAGAGAAATGGCTAGATGAGTTTCCTGAAGAAATTCAGCAGTTTAGGCACTGTTTAGTTAAGGCTGGAGACGCTAAAAAAGTGGGCGATTATACGATCGCTCCTTACCGAGATCGAACCAAAGGCTTAGCAACAGAGCCAGCAATATCCGGCACGCGTAATTAATGTGATGAAGTTTGACGCGCACTGGGGTTTGGTAGATTTCCACAGAGATTTCCACAGGGATTTCCACAGGAATCTTTGCAGGCGCAATTAACGCAGCAAATTATATTTCAAAATGCAATAAATTGCGCGGAAGCCATCTTTCCAGCCAATTTTTTTGCCTTCTTTGTAGGTGCGACCGTAATAGGAAATCCCTACTTCATAGATGCGGCAACCCATTTTGGCGACCTTGGCAGTTACTTCTGGTTCAAAGCCAAAGCGGTTTTCCTCAAGCCGAACTGACTGAATCACCTCGCGCCGAAACGCTTTATAGCAGGTTTCCATATCCGTCAGGTTGATATTGGTCAACATATTGGACAGCAGCGTTAGAAACTTGTTGCCAACCATGTGCCAGAAATAAACCACCCGATGGGGACGACTACCTGCAAAGCGCGAACCAAAAACCACATCGGCTTTATCTGCCAGAATCGGTGCCATCAAATCGGGAAATTCCTGCGGGTCGTATTCTAGATCGGCATCTTGAACCACGACAATATCGCCTGTTGCTGCGGCAAATCCGGTGCGTAGCGCTGCTCCTTTGCCGCGATTACGCGGGTGATAAATCACCTGAGCGACCTGAGGCTCGATCGTAGATTGCAGCAGTTCTCTGGTTCCGTCGGTTGAGTAATCATCAACAATAATAATTTCTAGCGATTCGATCGGGGCTGCTTTGACGGCTTGCACCACTTTACCGATCGTTCCCAACTCGTTGTAGCACGGAATTACAACTGAAAGCTTCATCACACCCGGCTTTATTGCAATAGGTTTTCAACAGGAATCTCGTGAACTTGAACCAAGTCCTAATCGCTACCCTGCTCTACCAGCAGAATACTCCTGAATGGGCAACTTGACGACTTGATTCTTAAATTATTCCTTGAATTGAACGCGATGAGAGGCTGTTTGAGAAGTTGTGAATCCCCTAAATTGCCCCTGAAATTCCGAATGCTGAGAAACTTTGAAAGTCAGAATGATTGGCTTATTTCCCTCTAGAATGCGTTGGCTTGGAGGGCGGTTCGGCAGTCATCGCTGATCAAGCCCCCTTTGATAACCTTCAGGGTCGATGTAAATTAACAGATTTGAGACAAATCCGAGCAGCTTAAACGGGATGAGCCGAACATGAGCTTCGGTAGGCACAAGCGTCAGCAAATCACGCTGGGTCAGCAAATTCAGATTTTCCTCCTTTGCCCAGAATGTCATGCCGATCGATCGCAAAATCTGGCGAAACACCTGCGGTGGCAGCCAGTGAACCAGCGGCAAAATTGTGTGAAATTCGATCGGATGCCAGCGATTTGGCGTGGTAATACAGCAGACCCGACCCACTCGCAGCAGTTCCTGAATAAAGGCAGCCTGACGCGATCGATCGCCGATATGCTCGATCACCGCAAAGCTCACCACCAGATCAAAACTCTGATCCAGGAAGGGCAGGTCTAGCCCATCTGCCTGAACAAATTTCAACCCCGGATAGTCTTCCTCCAAAAAAGCAGCGTCTTCCACTCCCACGGCAGTAATTTGACCCGAAAACGGATACCACTGCTCAAAAAAATTGCAGTCCTCTCGCCGATCGCAGGTTACTCCCACATCTAGAACCTTCAGACCGGGCGACGGAGGATAAAGCTGGATTAATGCCTCAAACATTTTGCGCCGCATTCGTTGCGAAGTCCGACTCACCAATCCACCCGGATTTGGCTGCACGTAGGGACTGCCCGGAACAGACCTACCTCTAAACCAGCGCGATCGCCACTTGACGTACCTTGCTGTATCTTTTGTCATCGGGCGAATGTTATCGGGCGAAACTGGCGAGATGGGCAAAATTCAGACAGCATCATAACACGAGCGATTCTGGCGATCGTTTGATTGCCCCGCCGGGTCTATTTTGCATTCAACACCTTGCGGAGCACGACCTTATCATTCCCCGTTGTGTCAAAGTCTCGAACGCGTACCTCTTCCTGATAGCCGCACTTTACTTAGAATGCCCAAGTACGCTAAAAGTTCGGCAACCCTGACGATCGGTACTATCAGTACTAAGGTATAACCCAAAACCCCGCTCCAAACACCCACTACGACTAATCCCCCAATCACTCAGATTCCGCTAACCGCAGCGATCGCATCCTCAGCCCTCCTCAGGAATCGAATGTGTTGTGCTGGTGCATTTGCTGATTTAGCTCGTCCAACTTGATTTGGAAATCGATAGAGTATTGTTCAATGCGAATCTCATCACCTTGCGTTAAACTTTCCTGCAACTGCCTCATCAAGGTTTCAATTTCCTGACGAAGGCTCGAGGCAAACTGCATCCCAAAGTCTAGAGCTGCCTGCTTAAGCTGTTGTTTCCCTTGTAATACTACAGCTTCGGCACGATCGCGCTTCTCGGTAGAGTCGTGAGTCATGATTTTACTCCAGAGATTTGAAGAATCATCAGGTTATTTTTTCACAGTAATACTCAGATCAGTGGCCGCGTAATGGGTGCCTTAACTTGCTTCTACACTAACTCGAAGAATTCTATAAAAAGAGCTAGAACTTCTACCATGCAAACATTTTGAACATTCGTGATGCGAATGCTTAATTTGTTGATTCGGCTAACCAGCGTGGTAATCGACAATTAAACTAAATTAAAGTTTGTCGCTTTTCCTCCAGCATTCATGCAGATCCACATTGAAACCTTCACCGTTCACAAGCGCGTCCCACTTACCATCAGCCGGGGCACAACCAGCGAAAGTACCAATCTTTGGGTGCGTGTGGAACAGGACGGCATCGAAGGATGGGGTGAAGCATCGCCTTTCTTGGTGGGAGACGTGCCGCAAACAACTGAATTGCTGCTGCAAAATCTGCAAGCCCTTAAGCCGCGCCTGGAAAAATTCACCCCCTTCGATCGCCAGCCCATTGAACGCTTACTCCGCACCGTCACCTTATTCTCAGCTGTCAGAACAGCCGTGGATCTGGCACTACACGACTGGATAGGCAAAAAAGTGGGACTTCCCCTCTGGCAGCTTTGGGGACTCGATCGCCGCAAAATTGTCCCGACTTCAGTGACGATCGGCATTAGCTCACCGGAAGCGGCAAAACAGCGGATGCTGCAATGGATGGACATCACCACGGTAAAAGCGGTGAAGGTTAAACTCGGAAGTCCAGCAGGGGTGGAAGCCGATCGGGCGATGCTGCAAGCCGTGAAAAAAGTTGCCCCCTCGGATGCAAAATGGAGCGTTGATGCCAATGGCGGCTGGACCGTTGATGAGGCGATCGAGATGAGTCACTGGCTCAACGACCAGGGCATTACCTATATTGAACAGCCCCTCGCTGCCGGGCAGGAAGCCGACTTGCCCCAGGTTTATCGCCGATCGCCCCTGCCGATTTTTGTAGACGAAAGCTGCTTTACCAGCCGCGATATTCCTGCCCTTGCCGATCGAGTCAACGGCATCAACATTAAACTCATGAAGTCGGGCGGACTGACAGAGGCATTGCGGATGATTCACACAGCGCAAGCCTGCGGCTTACAGGTGATGTTTGGCTGCTATTCCGACAGTGCCCTCTCGAACACGGCGGCGGCTCAGCTTGCACCTCTGGCAGATCATTTGGATCTGGATAGCCATTTGAACTTGAAGGATGACCCATTTGTGGGGGCAACGATGCAGGAAGGCTGTTTGATTCCTTCTGATGCGCCCGGCTTGGGTGTGATTCGCGCCTGATCTGATTTTTTCACTCGATCGCCTTTTCTCCTCATTCTTCTATGCTGAAACCGACCGATCGCATTGCCATTTTGCTCCACGAAGGAACCCAAAGCTCGAAGGGAAAAACCGGAATTTCTCTGCTGCGCTACAGCGAAAACCCGATCGTTGCCGTAATTGATCACGCCTGTGCCGGGCAGTCTTTGCCGCAGTTGACCGGAATCGATCGCGATGCACCGATCGTGGCTTCGACCCAGGAGGCGATCGAATATCAGCCAAATGTGCTGGCGATCGGAATTGCGCCGTCGGGCGGAGCATTGCCGGAACCGTGGCGGCAGGAGGTGAAGCAGGCGGTTGCTGCGGGAATGTCGGTAATGAACGGGCTGCATACCTCAATGGCGGATGATCCAGAGTTTCAGGCGTTGCTAAAGTCCGATCAGTGGATCTGGGATGTGCGACGAGAACCTGCGAATCTAGCGATCGGAAGTGGTAAGGCGCGATCGTTGTTCTGTCGGCGGGTGCTGGCCGTGGGAACCGATATGAGCGTCGGCAAAATGTCCACAGGTTTAGAACTGAATCGGCTCTCTCGACAGCGCGGCATTCGTTCCTGTTTTCTGGCAACGGGGCAAACGGGGTTAATGCTGGGCTATGACGGCATTCCGCTGGATGCGATTCGGATTGATTTTGCAGCAGGAGCCGTGGAACAAATTGTGATGCGCCATGGCAATGATCACGAGATTGTCTACGTCGAAGGACAGGGATCACTCCTAAATCCTGGTTCGACCGCAACCTTACCGCTTGTGAGAGGGACACAGCCTACTCACCTGATCCTGGTACACCGGGCAGGACAGCAGCATATCCATAATGTGCCGGATGTGCCAATTCCGCCGCTTGAAAACGTGGTGCGACTTTACGAAACCGTTGCCCATGCCGGAGGTTCCTTTGCTCCAGTTAAGGTAGTCGGCATTGCGCTGAATACGTTTCAACTCAGCGAAAGTGAGGCGAAGCAGGCGATCGATCGAGCCACTTCTACTACCGGGCTTCCCTGCACCGATCCAATTCGCTTTGGCGCAGATCTACTGCTGGATGCGATTTTGGCATGAGAGCTCTACCGTTTTGCACTTCCCCGGTAGATGCGATCGGCTTGCTCTGGAGTAAGCCAGGGGGTGTGACTGCTGCCGTTCGTGGCAGATTGAGCATTCGCGGCGGCTGTCGCTGGGGTAACAGAGGGAGTGCCAGAAACCGCGACGGGTCTCGGGACGGGCTGCGACACAGCAATATTGCTGCCATTCGGCAACTCACAAGCAACAGGTGGAGCACTGGTGGATCTGAAGGTGGCAGGTTGGGGCACATCGTCCGGTAGGTACTGGGCCAGTTGGCTTTGGGGAGCGACGTAGGAATGCGTTTCCGGGTCGTAAGCCAGCACTTCGCCCGTTTCGATCAGGTAGACCCAGCCAAAAATCATCAGCTTGCCCTGGAATAGCCGCGATCGCACGACGGGATAGGTTTTCAGGTTTTCGATCTGGGTGATCACGTTTTCGGCGATCGCAATTTCCAGCATCTCGTCTTTGGTGCGGTTGCTATAGTTTTCCTTCACCAAGCGACGGGTGGCTTCGGCGTGGCGCAGCCAGTCATAGACCAGCGGCATTTCTTCTTCCAGGCTGCCTAATTGCAGTAAGCCTTTCATTGCGCCGCAGTGCGAGTGTCCGCAGATGACGATTTGGTCAATGTCCAATGCGTGAATCGCGTATTCGACCGCTGCCCCTTCGCCGCCGTTGGCTGCACCATAGGGAGGAATAATGTTTCCCGCGTTGCGAATCACAAACAAATCGCCCAGATCGGTCTGAGTCAGCATCACCGGATCGATGCGCGAGTCTGAGCAGGTGATAAACAGCACTCTGGGATCTTGCCCCTGAGAAAGCTGTTCAAACAACTCCCGGTGAGTCGAAACGTAGCTGTCTTTGAATTCGCGCAGCCCTTGAATCAGCTTTTTCATCGCAATCCTTCCCTTCCCGTCCGATTGATCAGGCGATCTGTAGTGACCTTTATTGATTGTCTCCCAAAAGCTTGTCGATACTTCATGAAGAAGCGATCGATCGCCCTCAAGACTGTTGACGTTCTCTAATCACAGCAATAACCGGACTTAATCCACCAGTCCTACCTGAGCGATCGCCTTTTGAAGCGGTTCTAGCAGCGGCTCGACATAGCTTTGCCAGCCCACCACGATCGTCTGACGGTGTGCCAGGGTGTCTAGCTTCACGGCATCGGGGGTAAACCGGAGCGGGTTGCCTGCCAGATCGCAGCACACCAGTCCTGCCGCCTTTGCCATTGCCAGCGGTCCTGTAGTATCCCAGAGCTTGACGCGGCGATTGAGATAGAGATAGATTCCTGCCTCGCCGCCAATTACCCGCAGCACCTTCAAACCAAAACTGCCGATATTGTCGAACTTTGCCGCCGGAATCTGCTGCTGAATCGCTTCCCCAAAGCGGCGCTGATCTTTGTAGCCCAGCAAAATCAGACAGTCATCAATCGTCGGGGGAGCGGGTTCCTTCGGCACAAGCGGCACTGCTGCCCGATCGCCTACCACTTCAAATAAGCCCCAATCTTTGCCGCCGTAGTAAAGCCGATCGAAGGCGGGCGCACCGACCCATCCGGCGATTGGCTGATGCTGCTCTAGCAGGCCCACCATCACGGCATAGTGCTGCTTGCGCTGAATAAAATCGTCGGTTCCATCCAGCGGATCGATCAGCCAGAACGGACCCGACTGCTGCGAAAACACCTGCCAGGACTGAGCATTTTCCTCGGTAATAATCCGATCGCCCGGAAACAGCGACATTAATCCGGATGCAAGCTTGGCATCGAGGGCGCGATCGACTGTGGTAACGTAATCTGCCACCCCTTTTTCATAAACTTGAAACGGTTCGGCTGCCATTTTCAGAGCCATCTGTCCACAGTCGCGAATTAAACTGTGAATGCACTGGATTTGGTGCGGGGTAAGCTGCATGGGTTAGAAGCTCTGTTGTACATATTGCAGAATACCGCGAACGATCGCCTGTGCCATGGTGCTGCGGAAATTGCGATCGGCGAGAAGGCGGGCATCTTCTGCACCTGTGACAAACCCTACCTCGACCAAGGCAGCGGGCATTTGCGTGTTTCGCAGCACATAGAAGCGGGCAGATTTGACCCCCCGACTCCGCATTCCCGTTGCCTCAATGATGCTGTTCTGAATCGCCTGCGCCAGCACCCGCCCGCTGTCGGAATAGTAGTAGGTTTCTGCACCGTTGACATCGGGACGGCTCAAGCTGATAGAGTTAGCGTGAATGCTGACAAACAAATCGGCTCTGGCACGGTTTGCTAGACTAACGCGTGGCTGCAAATCGATTTCGCGCTCATCTGTGCGGGTCATTAGCACCTCAACGCCCTGCCGTTGCAGCAGCTCTGCCACCTGTAGCGAAATATCCAGCACGATATCGGTTTCACGAATACCTCCGATGCCGACTGCCCCCGGATCGCGTCCGCCGTGCCCTGGATCGATCGTGATCGTAATTCGACTATCGCTAACGTTGGGCAAAGGGGCAGGGGTTCTAGGGCTAGATGGGGTGGAACCTGCTGGAATTCGTCTGCCCTGCAAACTGAGGGCGACCGTTTGCTGCACCGATCGCAATTCGCCAATCACAATCCCCGCTGCTGGAAGAAACTGGATCACCACGGTCGTTGGGTCACGTTGCTCGGCGCGAAACCGTAGAACCGGGCTATTTTGCTCCAGCCGGGGTTGGGCGGTGTTATCGGCTAATCTGGCGTTGGGAATGACGATTTGATACTCTGCCGTGGTACGATTCCAGCCGCTCTCCAGATTGGTCAGCGATCGATCGGCGCGAATTACAAGCTGTCTGCCGCTATCTGCGAAGTCAATCCCCTGAATGGTGGCGGGTTGATCGGGGGCAGAACGGGTAAGCGATCGAGAGCTGTCGGGACGCTGGGCAGCCGTGATCGAATGGGTGGGAATCAGCGCAACGCCGCCTGAACCGGGAGAAATGCGCCAGTCGGTATCGTCCTGACTGAGAAGAAGCGTCACCGTGACATTGGGCGAATCTCCTGCCGCCTGATCCACCTGGATCTGCTCGACCCCGTAGCGATCGATTTCGATCTGACGCTGACTGAAGCTCTGAGAAAGGGCAGTATTCGGCAGTTGCAGGATGAGCCTGCGGCGATCGTCTTCCCATCGCTGCCGGATCTGAGGCGTTTCGCCCCCGGTTCGCAAAAAGAATCCATCCGGCGTGACCCGCAATTCTTCAAGCTGGGACGCAGCGCGAAAATTTCCTTGATTTTCTTGCTCCCCTTGCTCCCCGGATGCGTTTGCGATCTGGACAGGCTGCGGCATCTCAACAGTCCACTGGGTTGGCGAGGCTCCCCGGACGCGCACCTGCTGCGGATCGATCGTGTAGCCGGGGGCAAACTGAATGACGATGCGAGTCGTCTGTCCATCAAATTGGGCAATCCGAAGCGATTGAATCGCGCCTATTTCAGATTGAGTGACGGCAGGGCGATCGAGCCGGGTTTCGGGCAAATCGATCACCAGGCGACTGGGGTTTGCCAAAAGCTGTACTCTGGGCTGCACATCATCATCGGTAGTAAAGCGCAGCGTGGGACTGTCTGTACTGCGGTTCAACTGCCAGGATTGCAGCCTGCCTGCTTCGGCGGGAGAAGACAACAGCAGGACACCGACCATGCCTGCCAAACCAGAAAGAAGCCAGGAAGATTTCACGAATTCAGATCCTCGATCGTCTCAAACGGAAAAAGCTTACTAAAGCGACAGTACCCTATTGCCCGTACAAATCGCGTAACTAAACGGGGAGCATCAGCCGGACTGGCTGCACTTGAGACGGTCACTTGGGCAAGTTCGTTCCGCTAGTTTGTTTACGTATGGTTGCGAAAGCTGCCCTGCCCAGAGATCCTACCAAAAAAATAAAACCCCCCAGTACGAAACCGGGAGGCGATAATCAGGGTGCATCTACCAAATAACTCTTCGGTCGAAAATTGCCCTGATCAGGATGATTTCCAAACTTGATTTAAAGATTGCCAGGCTGCTGCCGCTTCAGAAACGCTCCGTTGCGATCGACATATCGCCACTTGTTGCCCATTTGCACCCAGGCAAGCCCTTCCCGAAAAGAACCGACATTCTCAAACTGCGCCGCGATTATGATTTGGCCTGTGCGATCGATAAAGCCCATTTTGCCGTTTTGCCGCACGGCTGCCAGCCCTTCGGAAAAATCTGAGGCAAGCTCAAACTGGGGCGCGATCGCCATTTGTCCGGCATGGTCTACATAGCCCCACTGGCTGCCCACTAGCACGGCTGCCAGCCCTTCGGAAAAATCTGAGGCAAAGTCATACTGAATGGGGACGATCGGCTTGCCCTGCTGATCGATAAACCCCCACTGACTGCCCTGCCGCACCCGTCCGCGCCCTTCTGAGAAGCTAAATGCTCCGTCAAACTGGGGTGCGATCGCGATGTTGCCCTGTGGATTGATGTAGCCCCATTTCTCGCCCGCCTTCACCACCGCGAGAGCTTCAGAAAAGCTCCAGGCATCGGCAAACTGCGGGGGAATAATCCAGGCTCCGTCTGGCGCGAGGTAGCCATACAAATTGGTCAGCTTTGCCGCCGCTCTCCCTTCGGAAAAGTCTGTCGCCAGCGTATATTGTGGATCGATCGCCAGCGTCCCGTCTGGATTCAAATAGCCGTAAGCTCTGCCCGTTCGCACCACTGCCCGCCCTTCTGAAAAGGGATTTGCGCTGGCATACTGCGGATCGATCACGATGTTGCCCTCCCGATCGATAAAGCCATACAAATCTGCCGTCCGCACCACCGCTCGTGATTCGACAAACGGCGCGACGCCATCCAGGGTTTCATCGGTCTGAATGACGACCTGCCCGGTGCGATCGATAAAAGCATAGCGATCTTTGATCCGCACCACTGCCAGCCCTTCTGAAAAATTAGAGGCAGCATCAAACTCTAGAATGTCTGAATTCATCGCGATCGTCTCAGCGTTTCCTTCGCTATTGTCTCCTTCGCTGGTGCGAATTCGAGGCAAATAATCAGACGATAAATGATCACGCCGCGCAGCATCATGCTCAACAATATAGAGCAACGGGTCTGAAAAGTCTGAGTGGCTGAGCGTTACGATCTTTTGATAGCCGATCGCCAGCAAACCTGCACCAGCGACAAGCCAAACCCAGGCAGGAAAAGACAGACGCATTTTAGTGGGGGAGGAGCAGGGAATGTATTCCCATGCTAAAGCTATTCTGAAGAATGAAACTGTCTGTATTCACACGAGTTAATCTTGCCAGCCACCTTCACGACCCGTTCAAACCCGACCTATGCCCTTGCCCTGCATACTGCCAGCTCCGATTTTGGTTTAGCGATCGATAATTTTCAGGGCGACTATCCCAAAGGGGAAACAGCTTCGCATCGGCGCAGCCAAACCTGGGACTTAGGGCGCGATCTCTCCACGCATTTGCACGTTTACTTGCAGGAATTCCTCTCGCCGCAAACCTGGCGCGATCTGATGTTTCTGGCAGTGGCAAAAGGTCCAGGCGGCTTCACTGGCACTCGCATCGGGGTTGTTACTGCCCGAACCCTGGCACAACAGCTTGATTTGCCTCTGTTTGCCATTTCAACCCTTGCCGCCGCAGCCTGGGCAAATCGACCTGCCTTAACCGATGAATCTTTACAGCTGATCGATCTGGCGATCGAGATGCCCGCTCAACGGGGGGAAGTGCATACAGCAATCTATACCGTTTCTTCAGCAGCTTCAGGACTTCAACCAACCTTGCAGGATTGTGTGCAGGCGATCGACTCCTGGCAGAATTTTCTCGATCGCTGGGAACGTCCCTACAAGCTAATCAAACTTGAAGGCGGACTCGGTGCAACGGCTCCCGCACTGTTAGAACTCGCTTATCAGGAATGGCAGAAAGAAGAACGTCCTCATTGGGTAGAGGCAGTTCCGTTTTATGGTCAAAGTCCGGTGAGAGAATCAGAGCGATAAAATACAAACGATCGCCCTATCGCTCCTGATAACGATGGTTGATACCCCTTCTCAGCAGAAAGTCACCCCTCCGATGCAGATTCCACCCCTGGAAAGCGGCGATCGTCTGACTCGTCATGAGTTTGAGCGTCGCTATGAGGCAATGCCCCACCTGAAGAAAGCTGAACTGATCGAAGGAGTTGTGTACGTGCCCGCTGCTCTAAGATTTCGGAGTCATGGTCAACCGCATGGGAATTTGATGACCTGGCTGGGCGTTTACCAAGCATTCACACCCAAGGTTCTAATCGGCGATAATCCAACGGTTCGCCTCGATCGGGATAATGAACCTCAGCCGGATGCAGTTTTATTAATTGAGGAAAGCGCAGGCGGGCAAGCTCGGCTCAGTCCTGATGACTATATTGAGGGCGCACCCGAACTGGTCGTTGAGGTGGCAGCAAGCAGCGCATCGATCGACCTGGGAGACAAAAAGCGAGCATATCGCCGGAACGGCGTTCAAGAATATCTAGTCTGGCAGGTGTTCGATCGCAAGATTGATTGGTTCCAGTTAGAGGACGATGATTATTTATCGCTGGCGATCGATGAGCAGGGCATCATTCAGAGCAGCGTATTTCCTGGCTTGTGGTTAGCGACCTCTGCCTTACTCAACGGAGAAATGCAGCAGGTTTTAGCCGTCTTGCAGCAGGGCATTAATTCAGAAGAACACCAGCAATTTGTGCAGCAACTTGCCCAGGCGCGTTAAGGCGGGATAGAAGAATTTAGCACTGCTTCATCTGTAGAAACACTTTCATACCAGACGGAAGCATCCGAACGGATCAGGTTTGAAGTCAATCTCCTGCTTGGTCACAGCATCCATGCCGTTGATGAAGCGAAATGATGCATTAGTGAAGCGTAACGCATCCTACTAGCTGACTCACCAATCAAGAAGAACTGTTCTTCATCTTGTTCTACTTCAAGTGTTACCCAACGTTTGACTTAGCAGGCATGATCTTTGATATACACCGCTACCTTAAGCTTAAGTAACAAGAAATGTTGCGTTTCTCTACAAAGAAGCTAGGTTGCGGATTTCTTGGATTTGCTGTATTGCTCTTGATGGGAAACACTTATGGTAAATGGGAGCTTCTAACTTTATTGCATGGCAAAGAGGTTGATGCCCTGCTTCGAGCAAATTCAGATGAATGGATGCTGCCTCCAGAGTTCTCTAGAGTAGTCGAGTATGACGACCACCGAATCGTTGCGTTTATGGTCGAAACTGGTGCACAAGATATGCTGGTTGAGTTTAAGAAGGACTCACAGGGGAATTGGGAACGTTCCCGTTATCGTCGATGTATTGTTTCTAATGGAACACCGGGTTGCTTTTTTCCGTGGTATTCGCTCAGGGGGCTAGAGCAGGTAATCTTCAGGTGAAGAGATCTCGTAGGATGCGTTGGCGACAGCGTAACGCATGATTTAATCTTCGCAAAACTTACAGAACACGCTCGTTCGTCAGCCGAAGCAGGACGGGTTTTGGTTTGTCGTGGTGGTGTTGTCAGCGGCAACGGGGTCAAGTTCGCTGCTAGTGAGGATGCCGGGTCGATCGTGACGGAGCCTTCCCTGGTCCCAAAGCCCAGCAGATCGAAGTAAAGGGTGGCGAGGGTATTGGGTTCAACCCCGGTCAGGTCTACGGTAACGGTGCGGGTGTTGTTGGGGTTTTGCCGCACAGTGACACCAGTGCCAGCGAAGGTATCACCGCTCTGTTGCAGGTTGAAGAAGGCATCGGTGTTGCTGAGTCCGCTGATTGAACGGACGATCGGGGTGAGGGTGCGGGCATCAAGCAGGGCGGCTTCAAAGGCATCGCCGGGAGCGTTGTTGCTGCTGTCAAGGTCGGTGCTGACCAGGGTGAATTGCAGTGCTTTTGCGCCTTCGGGAATGAGGAAGGCCTGGGAGAAGTTGGTCAGGAGCGGGGAGTCTTCGCGCAGGACGGCTTGACCTGCAAGGATTTGTGCTGCACCACGGGTATCCCAGCCAGTGGGGGAGTCGAAGCTGCCGTTCTGAATGCCGATCAGTGCCGGAGCCGTCAGCGGTGAGGTCAGACTCAATTCCCCTGCTCCCTTGCTCCCCTGCTCCTCTGCCCAGGCACGAATCGTTTCCAGAATTTTCAAATTGAGGGCAGAAGGAAGTTTACGAACACCGGGGGCGAGGGTGGTGTTCATCAGGTCGTGGGGGAAGAAGCGGGAGTCGAGGTGGGAGCGATCCGGAGTGAGGGGAGCAGTGAAGCCGTTGCCGACAAAGGTGGGTGTGCCGTTGATCGTTTTGACATGGGCATCGAATCCGGCATAGCCGTTGATGAAGCCTGCGAGGTGGGCGGTTTCGTGGAGAATGGTGGTGAGCAAGTCGTAGCGACCGAAGGCAGCGGAGCCGGGGGTGGCGCGGAAGGCAGTATCGATGAGGGTGGTGGAGAATTCGCTGTTGTCCCAGGGAGTGGAGTCGATAAACCAGCCTAAGCCATTGCCGTCAATGTCAAGGGTGAGGGTGCCGGAGGTGGGGCGACCTGTAGAGTCGTAGCTGGTGAGAGAGGCTTCTGCGAGTTGACCAGATGGGAGATCGGTAATTTTGAAATTAAGGTTAAATGGAGTCGTCTCTCGAAGGAATTCTGTCCAGGTAGGGACAGTAGTGTTTTGGAGACTGAAGTTGTGACTGCTGAGGAATTGTTGCAACGCTACGCTGCTGGAGAAAGAGACTTTAGCGGAGTCAACTTGCGAGGAGCCAAGTTGCAGGATGCCGAGTTGAGAGGTATTAACCTGAACGGGGCTGATTTGAGTGGGGCTGATTTGAGTGGGGCTGATTTGAGTGGATATGGATATGCCCAAAGGATCGAGCCTGCTTACAGTGATCTGTCCGATGCCAACCTGAGAAATGCTAACTTGAGTTGGGCTAACCTTGAATTCGTCGATTTCAATAGATCTGACTTGAGCGGGGCTGACTTGAGCTTCGCTAACTGTGAAGGCACTTACTTTAATGACTCCATTCTGATAGGTGCTGACTTCACCAACGTCAAAGGAGGATATAGTCTGGACGGTGCTGATACTGGGTTCGATATGGAGTCCTAAATGATTAGCAACTTCAGGTTCAGCCATTAAGTTAGCAGTGCGATCGTAGATCTTGTAGGATGCGTTAGCGATAGCGTAACGCATGACCCAAACCCCGAAACACCCACCCCAAAACGATAACAACCCTTAGCGCAACATTCCCCTCATCCATCGCCCCCTTCCAAAAACGGCACCCATTCCCCCTACATCCCCCAATCCTTCGAGTACACCCCCTGCGCCACAAAGCGGTGAAAACTCGAATACTGCCAATCCACTGCCCGCTCGCATAACCCATGCCGCACCGGGTTGTAATGAATATAATCACAGTGCCGCGCAAAATCCGCCTCATCCCGAATCGTATGCTCCCAAAAGCGTCGCTGCCAAAGATTGCCCTCCTGCCGCTTCTGCCGCGATTCACTCCGGCTTGCTTGCACCCCCAGCAAGTCTGACCCCTGCCGCGTCACCTCGCTTTTAATCAATCGCCATCGCGTTGCATAATCGCTATCATTCGGCGGCAATGTCCAAATACAATGCAAATGGTCAGGCAACAGAACGATCGCCTCGATCGTAAATGGATATTTGGCACCAACCTTGAGCAAAGCCGAGCGTAGGAGCGATCGGGCAATCTCGCTACAGAGCCAGGGCTGTCTTTGATGCGTGACCTGGGTAAAGAAATACGTGCCGCCTGCAATTTTGCTTCTGCGGTAGTAGGGCATAGCGTAGGGCGGTTGCTTCGCAGTTCCCCCTTCGGGGTAATCGGGTTTCGTGGAGGAGGATTCCCTGATTCAGCAAATCACGCTTAATTTAATGGGTGCGGACGGTTGAAGAGGCTTTGCAGTTGAGGGCACTCCACAATGGGAAATCATGCGTTACGCTGACGCTAACGCACCCTACGGTACTCAGACCCTAATCCCTTCTAACGCTGCGTATTACGCGGATCAAGCGCATCCCGCAAGCCATCCCCCAGCAAATTAAATGCCAGCACTGTCAGCACAATCAAAATGGCAGGTGACCACACCAGCCACGGCTGCAGCACCAGAATCGAAGCATTAATTGCCAGCGACAGCATATTGCCCCAGGACGGATCGGGCTGCTGAATCCCTAACCCGATCAGGCTCAAAATTGCCTCCGCCACAATAAAGCTCGGAATCGCCAGCGTTGCCGAAATAATCACATAGGTCGCGGTTTGCGGCAGCACATGGCGCAGGATGATATAGAGCGGTCTGCCACCCATCACCTTTGCCGCCTGCACATATTCGCGCTGCTTCAGCGAAAGCACCTGCCCGCGAATTACCCGCGCCAGACCTGACCAGCTCACAAAAGACGTAATCAGCGTAATCAGCAAAAATCGCTGCGAGCTGGTCAATCCCGGAGGCAAAACCGCCGCCAGTGCCACCAGCAGATAAATCGCCGGAATCGTCATCAGCACTTCCACGATGCGCATCAGCACAGCATCGGTAACGCCGCCAAAATAGCCCGAAATGCCGCCCACCAGCAGTCCTAGCGGAAACGAAATCAAAATCCCTACTAGTCCAATACTGAGACTCACCCGCCCACCGTAAATCAAACGGCTAAATTGATCGCGAGCGGCTTCGTCGGTTCCCAATAGATTTAGCCTGCCCAGACCTGCTGTGCCAAACAGGTGCAAATTCCCTGGAATGCCGGGAAACAGCTCGACTTCCTCAATTTGAGGATTCGTGAGGGAGAATCGTGTCGGTAAGGGCAGCTTGACTTGCAAAAAGCGGTACTCATCGCCCTGCACAAACGGCCGCACCGGAGAGGGCTGACTTCGATCGACCTTCAGCAAGCGATCGCCCGTTTTAAGCTCGACCGGACCCTGCGTAGTGGGGTAAACGTGCGGACCAATAAACTGTCCCTGCTCATTGCGCCAGTAGATTTGCGTTGGCGGCAGCAGCGATCCGTCAGCTTGCGAAGCATAAGGATCGTAGGGCGCAACAAACTCAGCAAAAATCACTACCAGATAAAACAGCAGCAGCACCAGTGCGCCAAACCGCGCCAAACCGTTATTTTTTAGCTTGTGCCACCAGCTCATAGCAGTCCCTCCAGTCGCCGCCGAATTTGCTCTAGCTCAGACATAGGCATTTCTGATTCTGCTTCAGCCGGCTCACCCGGAGTTCCATCTTCCTGCCATTCGGGTTGTTCGATACTCGATTCGGGCGGCATCAGCAGCGTTCCTTCAGGAACCAGCCTACAGTCATAGTCTGCGTCTTGACAGATTTCCTCAATCTCTTCCGAATCAAGCGCCTCAACATTGGGATTGGGGTAATCTTGTGCTTCTAGCAATAGCCCAAATCGCGTTGCGTCGTCTTCAGACTCAAACATGAGAACGGTGTTTCGATCGCCTATCCTCAGCGTATGAATTCCCTCTTCGTTGGTTTGAGCATTCAGAAACAGTAAAACAAAAACACGCATAGCGATAAAAGCGATCGAGTTTGGATAATAGACGTTGGGCTAAGGATAATTCTAAGTTTTTGCCCTTTGTTTTGGCTGAATTCTGACCGAAAAGTTTTTATCGCTGGCTTGTCTCCGTATGCTTCGCAGTTTCCCCAAAGCGTATCGCCCATGAATCTCCCCACCTGGATTACGGTTTCTCGTTTGCTGGGTGTGCCGCTGCTGCTGGTGCTGCTGGCTCATCCGATCGATCGCACTCGCTGGATCGCCCTGGCAATTTTTCTGCTGGCGGCCGGAACCGACTGGCTCGACGGTTATCTGGCGCGGCGGCTCAATCAAGTCACCGACCTGGGAAAATTTCTCGATCCGCTGGTCGATAAACTGCTGGTGCTGGCTCCCCTGCTGTCACTGGTCGAACTGGGACAGGTTCCCGCCTGGGGGGTGTTTCTCATCCTGGCACGCGAACTGACGATCGCAGGCTGGCGCGTTAACCAAACCCAAATCTCTGGGGCAAACCTCTGGGGCAAACTCAAAACCGTCACCCAAATTGCGGCGATCGCCCTCCTAATTGCTCCGCTTCCGGCTGCCTGGACTGCCGCTGCGCTGGCTGCTTTCTGGCTGGCGGTGATTCTAACGCTGATTTCAGGCGCGATCTATCTGCTGCCGCAGCCCAAGTAGAGCTTCGCTGATACGGCAGGGCGATCGGGCGATCGTCGTGCGCCTGTCACAATTCGCGCCTGTCACAATTAAAGAAACCGAATTAAATACTTTATCCAACTTACTCTATCCGCTAATGACTTCACCGCCGATTCAGTGGTATCCGGGGCACATCGCTAAAGCCGAGAGAGCCCTGCAAGAACAGCTCAAAAAAGTGGACGTGGTGCTGGAGGTGCGCGATGCCCGGATTCCGCTGGCAACTTGTCATCCGCAGGTCTCACAGTGGATCGGCAGCAAAGAGCGCGTGCTGATTCTCAATCGCGTTGATATGATTCCGCAAACCGTGCAGCAGGACTGGACGAAATGGTTTCGCGCCGCAGGCGAACAGCCCTATTTCACCGACGCCCATGGGGGACAGGGCATCTCCGGCGTGGCGCAGGCAGCCCGACAGGTGGGCGCAAAAATCAACCAGCGCAGACACGATCGTGGAATGCTGCCCCGTCCAGTTCGTGCAGTAGTGATCGGCTTTCCCAATGTGGGTAAGTCTGCCCTGATTAACCGATTGCTCAAGCGGCGTGTCGTCGAGAGTGCCCGTCGAGCCGGAGTAACTCGCCAGCTTAAGTGGGTGAGAATTTCCGACGAACTGGAATTGCTGGATGCACCGGGCGTATTGCCTTCCCGCTTAAACGATCAGGACGCTGCCCTGAAGCTTGCCTTTTGCGACGATATCGGCCAGGCTGCCTACGATAATCAGCGGGTTGCGGCGGCTTTGGTCGATCGGATTAAGCAAATTCTTCACCAGTCGCCTAACCTATTTGCAGAAGAACCGTTGCGCGATCGCTACACCCTCGCCCTCCAACCGCGCACCGGAGAGAGCTTTGTTGCTGATCTGGCAGAAGCGCGGTACCAGGGAGACAAAGAGCGGGCAGCCAATCAGATTCTCAACGATTTTCGTAAAGGCATTTTGGGAGCAATTCCACTGGAACTGCCGCCTGCGATCGACTCAACAGCCTTGAATTCTCTGACTACTGGTTTGGATTGACCCCATCTTCGGGGAAGACCCATTTAGGCTGGGATGCGGTCGTGCGGCGACGGAGCGATTCTTCCGCGATCGCCAGCATTTGATCGAGAGACGTTTCTTGAATAAACCTGGAAGCCTTTTCGCGGTGCTCTTTGTTGGGACATTGAGCATCGCCCAGAACGCAGCCATTCACACAGGCTTCAGCGCAGTTGATTTGAGTCGGATTCATTCAGTGTTCTCCTCTTAAATTCACCAAACTCCCTTTGGCAGCAGTTCTGGCTCATTTCAATTAATTTGACAGATCCTGAACTCCGCCAACCCCAAATAGCGAACCCCCTGCGGGGTAATCTCAAACCGACAGGGCAACACCTCTACCCCACGATCGATCGCCTGACGCAAAAGCTGCCCATAAACCGGATCAGCCTGATCGCCCGGTGCAAACTGCGTGCAGTCGCCGCGATTAATGAAGTACAGCATCACCGCCCGTGCCTGCGGAGTCAGAGCCATCAGCTCTTGAAGGTGTTTCTGTCCTCTCGTGGTTACGGTATCAGGAAACAAAGCGAGCGTCCCTCGTGCCCAGGTCGTATTTTTCACCTCGATAAAAATCGGTCGAGCGGTATTTTCGCCAGTTAAAAGGAAGTCGATCCGGCTCTTTTTATCCTGTCCATAGGGAACTTCTCTTTGAATCTGGTCATATTCTCCCACCTCCGGCAAAAGCCGGGCGGTTAGCAGCGACTCAATCACGCGATTTGGCATAGCTGTATTCGTACCCGCCCAAACCCTATCCTCAACCTCGATTAGCTCCCAGGTGTAGGGCAGCTTGCGCGTCGGGCTATTGCTTATCGAAACCATCACCCGATTTCCTGGTAAACAGACCCCGGTCATTGGACCTGTGTTCGGGCAGTGGGCGACGATCGTTTCTCCGGTATCCAGCTCGATATCGGCAAAAAAGCGTTTGTAGCGTTTGATCAGTGTGCCGGGAAGCAGGGGCGGAAAGGGATAAATCCAGTCAGCAAGAGGCATAGGAACAGGAATAAACAGAGAAACGGGCTTGAGCGGCGATCGAAGTCGTGGCAGAAGTGCTTTAGCCCCCTAAATTCTCCATTAATGGGGACTTTAAAGACAGCAAGTTTACTTCAAACTCACGAGCAAGAAGCGATTTGGGAATTTACTGCACGTCTAAATCCTTCTGGGTCGAATCGGATTGTCGAATCTGATTATCCACGCTTTAAGCCTCCTTTCCCCGCCAGAAAACCTCAAACCATTAAGATAAAGGAGAGCCAGGGAGTCTGATTGGCGTTTGTGGAGCGATCGATCACGATGCAAGCACCGTCCCAGAGGTTCAGGCTAGAGGAGTTTTTGCAGCTTCCAGAAACTAAACCTGCCAGCGAATATATTGACGAGTAAACGTGACTGAAACCCATTCCCTCATTTTGGCTCCCTGGCGGGCTGCTCTCACAGGCGCACTGCACCGCAATCGATCGCTAATTTACTCTCGCTATGCCCAGCTTGCCACTGTCCGATCTTCACCAACGCAATCGTCCCCTTCCGAAAATGGTTCAGGCGCGAGTTATCGTCCTGCTAATCGCACCGTCGTGTTTCGCGGCTTTCTGGGCGACATGAATCAGCTTAAGTTTATTACCGACGATCGCAGCGATAAGGCTGCCCAAATCGAGCAGAATCCGTGGGGCGAGCTGTGTTGGTATTTTCCCAAAACGCGAGAGCAGTTTCGTCTGCTGGGAATGTTGACGATCGTTCGGGCAGATTTTGGCGATCGTACTTTGGTGCAGGCACGGCAGACCCAGTGGCAGGATTTGTCGGATGCAGCTCGATTACAGTTTGCCTGGGCAGCTTCGGGACAGTTGCGAACTGCCGAAAGTGATTTTACTCCGCCTCCGCCTGATGCGATCGAGCCTCCGCCTAACTTCTGTTTGCTGCTGCTCGATCCGGTTCAGGTCGATCATTTGCTGCTGCGCGGCGATCCTCAAAATCGGTATGTCTATCAGAAAACGAACGACGAATGGACCAAGGAAGAAGTGAATCCCTGATGTAGGCTTCAGGAACCTACCGGGAAAGTGTTCAATCGCCTGTCGTGGGATTGCCTAGAGCTTGAAATTCTCCTAAATCCCCGAACCGTCGAGAAATTGCTCGATGATCTTGTCGTTGAGGCGACAGCTTGTTGTTACGGGAACGCGAGTGGAATCTTCAACCTTCACTTCAACTTTAGGCTGTGGGGCAGGAGGCTGTAATGCCTGTACCTGCTGTTCGAGTGCCTCAATCCGATCGAGCAACGCCCGGATCACCTGCGCCTCGGAGTCGGGTAGCTGACCGTGATCCAACGGATCAACTCGTTCGCCTGCGCGATACACAATGCGTCCTGGAATGCCGACAACAGTGCAATCAGAAGGCACATTTCGCAGCACGACTGAGCCTGCGCCGATGCGGACATTGTTGCCAATTTCGATATTGCCCAGCACCTTTGCCCCGGCTCCAACGACCACATTTTCGCCCAGAGTGGGGTGGCGTTTGCCGCTCTCTTTGCCCGTGCCGCCCAAGGTGACGCCCTGATAAATCAGCGCATAGTTGCCGACGATCGCCGTTTCGCCAATCACCACGCCCATCCCGTGATCGATGAAGACGCCCTGACCGATTTGTGCGCCAGGGTGAATCTCAATCCCAGTCAGGAAGCGGGCAATGTGGGAAATCAGACGAGGGATAAACGGGATGTTCAGCTTATACAGCCGATGGGCAAACCGATGCAGCAGCAACGCCTGAAGACCGGGATAACAAAACATCACCTCCAGCCAGTTTCGCGCCGCAGGGTCACGATCGAAAATGATGCGGAAATCAGCCGTGAGCGAAGCAATCGCAGGATTTAGCACAAGCAGCTACCCCGGTTCCAAAAAATCTTCCAAGTTTAAAGGCTAATACATTTTGAGAACGGTTGGATGAGATGCAGGTTATGGAGAGATGAAATTTGCTGGTAAAGGATATCCGATCGCGAATGAATTCTACGATTGATCCTTCAATGCCGATCGCAGACTTTGAAGCTCGGTTAAAATTGCCCGCAGCAGATCGTGGGTTACGTTTTCACTGGGCTGCTGCACCTCGATCGTCACTTGCTTGATGCCCAGCACATCTTGAGCAAAACGAGCGACTTCGTTGGGGTGAAACAAAAGCGGATCGTCTTTATTCACCCGCAGTTCCGGGTTAAGCTTCCGCGCATCGTAAGACGGATTGAGGTCAGAAGGATTAGTGTTGGCGTAGCGATAGACCGATGCTCGCGATCGGTTCAATGCCTTTTGGACTGCTTCCACCGTCATTAGCCCCTGAGCCGTCGCCTGAGCGTTTAATTGAGCATTCAACAAGTCGTCCATAAATTCACCCTTACCGAGGCAGTTCTTATGCTGCGATTAGCCTGTCCTAGTCTAAGACAAAAATCGCGGCTATGTCAGGCGGTTGGATTAAGTTGCTGATTTCTAAACTGTTCTGTTATTAGGTGAGCAGAAATAAGGCGAACAGAGCCAGCCTATTCCTGGTTTAGCTCCAAAAAATCGAGCGCCGCTTCCAATCGAGAAGAATATTTTTCAGCTAGCTTTTCAAAAAACAGAGCATTGCCGTTGTGAGGGTGAAGGCAGTTAAGCCACGCTTGCGCTTGTTGTGCGATTGCTTCTTGCCGCTGTTTTTCGGGCTGACGAGTTTCAGAATTTGCCGTGTGGGACGGTTTGAACTGGGGTGCTGGTAGTTGCTTCGAATTCAGCCAGGAGATAATCGATTGACTTAACCGCAGAAGATTCAATCGGCGACAGCGAGTTCGCAGGTGAGGACGATCGTGCAGTTTCGCCTTGCTGAACCTGTTTCAGGAGGTTATCGATCGGGTCTGCCATATTCCAGATCACATTCTTCAGGTGAATGAATCTATCATTGCTCAGGTTTGAGCGATCGACAATTTCTGTGGATGGTTCTAATTGCCTTCTAGTATCTCATTGCCGCTGTTGCTGTTTAATCGCCTCGATAATCTGCACGTTTGCCTGCGGAAAGGGAAATTGCTCTAGGTCAGCCACTTCTACCCAGCGCACCTCATCGCACTCGATCGCTTGCGGTTCTCCGCTCACATACTGGCAGTGATGCACGTTTAGCGTGACGCGGAAGTGAGTATAAGTGTGATCGATCGTGATGAGTCGATCGCCTACTGTAATTTCAATCCCGATCTCTTCCTGAATCTCGCGCACAATACAGGCTTCGACGGTTTCACCTGGCTCGATCTTGCCGCCCGGAAATTCCCAGAGTCCGCCCAAGAGACCTTCCTGTTTGCGGCGATCGATCAAGATTTGTCCGCGATCGTTCCAGATGACGGCAACGCCAATTTGCTTATGAGGAGTCGGGGCACGCTTTTCAGAGACGGGCAGTTCGTTTTGCATATTGGTTTGATACGCCAGACAGTGAGGGTTCCAGGGGCAGAGCAAACAGGCAGGATTTTTGGGGGTGCAGATGGTCGCGCCCAGATCCATAAATGCCTGATTAAAGTCGCGGGGCTGCTGGGGGTCGAGCAGGGAGGCTGAAATCTGCCAGAGGGCTTTGATTGCCTGACTCGGCGGAACGTCAATTCCCCTCAGCCGTGCCAGCACTCGTTTTACATTACCATCTAATATCGGTACAGCCTGGTTAAATGCGGCACTGAGAATTCCGCCTGCGGTGGTTTGCCCGATTCCGGGCAGGGACATCACAGATGGAAGATCCTGGGGAAATTTGCCGCCATGCTGAGCCAGGATGATTTGGGCGGCTCGGTGCAGATTGCGGGCGCGGGCATAATAGCCTAACCCCTGCCATGCCTTCAAAACCTGCTGCTGGTCTGCCTGGGCAAGGTGGGCGATCGTTGGAAACTGCTGCATCCAGTGTTCATAATACGGCATCACCGTTTTTACCTGGGTTTGCTGAAGCATAATCTCCGAAACCCAGATGGCGTAAGGATCACGGGTGCGTCGCCAGGGCAGATCTCGCCCCGATTCGCCATACCATCGCAGCAAGTTCTGCCGCAGGTCATGAATTTCGTGATTCGATAAATCCTTCCCAGGCTGATCAGCAGACAAACGAAAACCCGGCAGATCGATCGTTTGACCTACCGGATTGGGATTGTCGTTATAAGTCGGATGAAAAGAAGAGATGGGCATAGCTCCATTTTACGGATGAGCAATTATATTGCTCGGTTGCCTTGCCCGTTCCAGAAAACTTACGCTGCCTCGTCCTCGGTCAGGATCGCGCCTTGCAAGGATCTCTCAAAGTTCATGCGCTGCTCAGCACTGTGAATAAAATAGCCGCTCATCATTGCGGAAGCCAGCAGCCGACCCAGATCCTCACGGCTGGTCGTAATTGTCACGTCGAACTGCTCAGGGGGCAAACCGCCCAGAAGACCAATAATGTTGCGCTCCATCACTTGCAGCACTTCCCGCGATTGAGGTCGAGAAAGTTGAGCAACGGTTTCGGGGCTGAGGGACTGGACATATTGCCACAGTTCATTCGTTGTATTGCTGCCCTCAAAAA
Organism: Leptolyngbya sp. GB1-A1; assembly: GCF_039962475.1. Lineage (NCBI taxonomy): Bacteria > Bacillati > Cyanobacteriota > Cyanophyceae > Leptolyngbyales > Leptolyngbyaceae > Leptolyngbya > Leptolyngbya sp. GB1-A1. The sequence goes on from NZ_JAMPLI010000003.1 coordinate 326,327, forward strand.
ATTCTGATAGCCGTTTTGTTGCGTCGTTCACGTTGGGAACCTCATCCATGGTGGACAGTGGCTTGATGTATCAGGGATGCTCTCTGCTTGTTTCACCGATGACATCGCTCTGATGTCAATTAATGTAACAAGTTTTGAGGATCGATCGCAGTGGGCAGAACCGAACCGGAGCAGGGGAAGTTACACGACTTGAGGAAGTGAGAGGAAGTGAGGTCAACGCCATGATGAGTTGAGGGATTCTTCAACCGCATCAGGCAAAACTTGCGGAAGGATTTCATCGACCCTACAGGGACACTGATTCGGGAAAGCAGTGAGAGAAAGCCCGGTTTTTGCGACCACTAGTTCGATCGCTGTTTAGAATCACTCAGAAAAGTCGAGCAAGCCATATCCAGTTCAGCCATCGCCCTTCAGAGTATACAGGCTGCTCATACCCGAATTGCACAAGTTATCTCTGTTTAGAAATGCTGGATTGTGAGCACTAATGGGGAACATTAGCGATCGAAAATTTTAGTTCAACTCAATATAATCGGTTGGAGGTAGGATCATTTACAAAAGTTGAGTATTCAGCAGAATGATCTGGAGCACAGAACGCAATGCTTGTGTAATATCAGCTTTCTGTGACACGATCGAACCGAATCCTGCGAACGATTACCAAAACTTTTAGTAAATTTAACTATAATTAATAGGCTGATACTTACTAGGCTGATAGATTTTCCTGATCGGGACGATCGCTACACCCGTGCATCGAGTGTGAGCCATTCATTCTGAGCCATTTACCTTCCATTCCCTATGCCAGATACGGCACTGCTCCTGAACTCCCAGGATTACAGCCTACTCACCGATCTGTATCAGCTCACAATGGCTGCCTGCTATGTGGGAGAAGGCATCGCTGGGAAATGGGCAAGCTTTGAGCTGTTCACCCGTCGTTTGCCCGAAGACTTTGGCTACATCGTGGCAATGGGGCTGGCGCAGGCGATCGACTATCTGGAGCAGCTCAGTTTTAGCGCAGAACAAATTGCTGCCCTGCAAGCCACCGGAATCTTTGCCCATGTGCCCGATCGTTTTTGGGAGGTGCTGGCAAGCGGACGCTTCACAGGCGATGTCTGGGCAGTTCCTGAAGGCACGGTGCTGTTTGCCAATGAGCCGATGTTGCGGATTGAAGCTCCCCTGTGGCAGGCGCAAATCGTTGAAACTTGCTTGCTAAATCTCCTCAACTACCAAAGCTTGATTGCCACCAAAGCAGCGCGAATGCGAGACGTTGCCGGGTCTGCAAGCTTGCTCGAATTTGGCACAAGGCGGGCATTTGGTCCTCAAGCATCTCTCTTTGCAGCACGAGCGGCACTGGCAGCCGGATTTGATGCCACCTCAAACGTTCTTGCCGCCTTTCAGGTCGGGCAAAAGCCAAGTGGCACAATGGCACACGCTCTAGTCATGGCACTGGCTGCGCTTGAAGGAACCGAAGACGAGGCGTTTCAGGCATTTCACCGCTACTTCCCCGGCGCAACGCTGCTGATCGACACCTACGATTCGATCGCCGCAGCCCAGCGACTCGCTGTGGGCATCCAGCAAGAAAACCTCACCCTCAAAGCAGTCCGGCTCGACTCTGGCGATCTGGTTTCCCAGTCCCAGCAGATTCGTCAGCTTTTGCCCGACACGCGCATTGTGGCAAGCGGTGACCTCGATGAATTTGAAATCGATCGCCTTCAGATCGCAGGCGCACAAATCGACAGCTACGGCATTGGCACCAAGCTTGTCTCCGGCAACCCGATCAACGGCGTGTATAAACTGGTCGAGATCGACGGCATCCCGGTTATGAAAGCTTCCGAAGGCAAGGCCACCTACCCCGGACGCAAGCAGATTTTTCGCCGCATTGAGAAAGGACAGACTGAGCAGGGACAATTTAAGGGCGATCGACTGGGACTGATCAGCGAACCCCCCGAACCAAACGAACAGCCCGTCCTTCAGCCCGTTCTTAAGCAGGGTCAGCGCATCATCCCTCCTGAATCCCTGCAAACGATCGCCGATCGCACCCTCACCAATATCAACAGCCTACCTGAACCAATTCGCCGCATTCACCACCCGGAAACGATCGCCCCCCCAATCTCTGCTGCCCTGCAAGCCCTGATTGAGGAAACCAGGCGGAGAGTTTGAGGCAGAAATGGAATGAGGAGATAAGGAGGCGGAGAGTGAATTGGGTCTTGGGGTTTTCACAGTGGCGAAACAATGGCGAAATATTAGCGAAATAGTGGTGAATGTTGATATTGCAGGATTGAACCTATGAACACCTCCGATCGCTTTTAACGAATCGTTTGATCCATCGACAAATTCCTCCACCCCCATCCCGTCTAGCCCCTTACTCATCCACTCACTTACTCATGACCTCGATCGCCCTTTTCGGAACCAGCGCAGACCCACCAACCGCCGGACATCAGGCAGTTTTGGCTTGGCTGGCAGGTCAGTTTGATCAGGTAGCAGTCTGGGCATCCGACAATCCCTTTAAGTCTCACCAGACGCCGCTTGTTCATCGGGCAGCGATGCTGCAACTTTTGATCGAAGATATTGATCCGCCGCGCCACAATTTGTGCCTGGAGGCGGAATTGAGCCATCCCAGAGCATTGATTACGGTGCAGCGCGCCAGAGAACGCTGGCAGGACGCAGACTTTACGCTGGTCATTGGCTCTGATCTGGTGGCGCAGCTTCCCCGATGGTATTGCATTGAGGAACTGTTGCAGCAAGTTCGATTACTCGTGATTCCACGACCGGGCTATCCTTTAAGCGAGGTAGACTTAGAACCCTTGAGACAAATGGGAGCCAGCGTAACGATCGCCTCTATCCCCGTACCAGACGTTTCATCTACCGATTATCGGAAAACTAGAGACGCTGAAGCCGTCATTCCGCCGATCGAGGCATACATTCATCGAGAACAGCTCTACACATGGCAGGACGCAGCACCAAAAAATCTACCGACCCGTTGCGAAGCAGTTCCCCCAAAGAGGTAATCGCGGGAATTCTAGCCGACTTTAAAGTGGGTGTGGACAACGTGATTTTTTCAGTCGATACCGCGCAAAATCGGCTGCTGGTGCTGTTGGTGATGCGTCGGGAAGAGCCGTTTTTGGGACAGTGGAGCCTGCCTGGAACCCTTGTTCGAAAGGGTGAATCGCTCGAAGATGCGGCATATCGGGTGCTATCTGAAAAGATTCGGGTTGAAAATTTGTATCTGGAGCAGCTTTATACTTTTGGCGGACCCGATCGCGATCCGCGTGAAAGCCAGCATCAGTATGGCGTGCGCTATCTCTCGGTCAGTTATTTCGCGCTGGTACGCTTTGCCGAAGCCAAACTGATTGCAGACGGGGTGAGTGGCATTGCCTGGTATCCGCTTCAGCAGGTTCCGCCTTTAGCATTCGATCACAACCAGGTTTTACAGTATGGTTATCGTCGGCTTCGCAATAAGTTAGAGTACAGTCCTGTTGCCTTTGAAGTGCTGCCCGAACTGTTTACTCTCAGCGACTTATATCAGCTTTACACGACTGTTTTAGGCGAAAATTTCTCAGATTATTCTAATTTTCGATCGCGCCTGTTAAAACTCGGCTTTCTACAGGATACCGGAGTCAAAATCTCACGCGGAGCCGGACGGCCTGCCAGCCTTTATCGGTTTGATGCCGATGCGTTTGCTCCTTTTAAGGACAAGCCGTTAGTCTTTATTTAGCAAAGGTCTTTTTTAGCAAAGATAGAGTAGGAAAAGTTAGGATGAAAATTGAGGAATTCATCAGAGAAAAACGCGAAGAGATTTTAGCAATTGCTGCTCAGCATAAAGCTTTAAATGTTCGTATCTTTGGCTCTGTTGCAAGAGACGAGGCAACAAATCATAGCGACATTGACTGCACTAGCAAGCGACAAAATGTGGCAGGACGCGATCGAGCGAAATTTAGAAGTCATTAGCAAAGCGACTAAAAGAACCTCTCAGACATTAAAAACAGCTCACCCTCAAATTCCCCAGAAACAAATTGCTGGAATGCGAAATCTTTTAATTCATGACTCTGGAAGGGTTGATTTTCAAAAAGTTTGGCAAGTGATTGAACAAGATTTAGCTGAATTTAAAGTGAATCCTCTAGCTATTCTTTATCAGCTAAGCGAGTAATTCTTTTTCCTACATTCTTGTAACTCTTGTAATTCCTATGAAAATTGCCATTGCTCAGCTCAATCCTACGATCGGCGATCTTTCCGGCAACGCCCGCCAAATTCTCGAAGCAGCTCAACAGGCAGCGAGTCAAGGTGTTTCTCTCCTACTGACGCCAGAGCTTTCCCTTTGCGGCTATCCGCCTCGCGATTTGCTGCTTCAGCCTGCGTTTGTACGATCGATGGCAGACACGCTAAACCAATTAGCAAAAGATTTGCCCCCTCAAATCGCCGTTCTGGTTGGAACCGTGGTTCCCAACGATCGCGCTGTTCAAACCGGAGGCAAACCGCTGTTTAACAGCATTGCGCTGCTGCAAGATGGCGATGTTCAGCAGTATTTCCACAAGCGGCTGTTGCCCACCTACGATGTGTTCGACGAAGATCGCTACTTTGAGCCGGGGCAGGCAAGCATGGCATTTGCGATCGACTCGCTCAAAATTGGCGTCACCATCTGCGAAGACCTGTGGAACGACGAAGAATTTTGGGGCAAGCGCAGCTATGAAGCCAGCCCGATCGAGGATCTGGTGGCTCAGCAGGTGAATCTAATCGTCAATTTATCTGCCTCTCCCTTTCATATGGGCAAGCAAAGAATTCGCCAAGCCATGCTGCACCATGCGGCGATTCGCTACCAGACTCCGATTATTTATGCTAATCAGGTAGGCGGCAACGATGATCTGATTTTTGACGGCAACAGCAGCGGCTTCGATCGCCGGGGTGAAATGACCTGCCGAGCAAATGCCTTCGAGCCGGATCTGGTCCTGGTTGAATATGATCACACGCAGCAGGATTTGTGCCTCAATCCCAACCAGATCGCGCCGCAGCCTGAAAATGACGACGCCGAAATGTGGTCTGCGCTGGTGCTGGGCTTGCGGGACTACGTGCGAAAGTGCGGCTTCTCGAAGGTTGTGCTGGGCTTAAGCGGCGGGATTGACTCTTCGCTGGTGGCAGCCGTGGCAATGATGGCGATCGGTGCAGAAAATGTGCTGGGAGTTTTGATGCCGTCGCCCTACAGTTCCAAGCACTCGATCACCGATGCCGTGCAGCTCGCGCAGAATCTGGCGATTAAAACCGAGATATTGCCGATCGGCGACCTGATGCAAAGCTACGATCGCACGCTGGCAGAGCTGTTTGCAGATACAGAGTTTGGGCTGGCGGAAGAAAATTTGCAGTCGCGGATTCGTGGCAATCTGCTGATGGCACTCTCGAATAAATTTGGGCATCTGCTGCTGTCTACGGGCAATAAATCCGAAATGGCGGTTGGCTACTGCACCCTCTACGGCGACATGAACGGCGGACTGGCGGTAATTGCAGATGTGCCTAAAACGAAGGTTTATTCCATTTGCCAATGGCTTAACTCCACTGGGCAAAAGCTGATTCCGGCTCATGTTATCGTCAAGCCGCCCAGCGCAGAACTTAAGCCCGGGCAGGTCGATCAAGACTCGCTGCCGCCCTACGACATCCTCGATGACATTCTGCATCAGTTTATCCACGACAATCGATCGCCCGACGAGATTGTTGCAAGTGGGCACGATGCTGCCACGGTCGAGCGTGTGATCAAACTCGTGATTCGTGCCGAATTTAAGCGCAAACAGGCTCCTCCCGGCTTAAAAGTCACCGATCGCGCCTTTGGCACAGGCTGGAGAATGCCAATCGCCAATCGATGGCTGCCCGCGGCTGCTCATCCGGCTACGATCACCATCAAACCTTAGCCAAAGAGAGCCTGCGAGGAATTTAGGGAAATCGAAAAAGCGGTGCTCCCGGCAATCAAATGGGTCAAATCTCCTTTCCCACCGTGGAGGCTGGGGATAGTTCGAGCTGCGATCGCCGTTTTTCACTGTCTTTCCAGAATTTAATCCGAACTTAAACAAGATATCTTGTCAACAAACTTTCGATGCCATATGGCACTCTTTCTAAAGAGTTGCGAATTTTGCTGCGCGGTTTTGGCTCAAGCAATTGCTGTATTAGGATTCTGCTCTAGAAGCAGCGCTCGCCGTTTCAGTAATTTTTCTAAAAAGCAGAGCCAGTTTAGTGAGAATGAGTTGCAATAAGTGTACAATGAGTCTCCAGCAGCGAAACCGACCACCCGTCAGGCAATCTGCTGCAAATATCACAACTGTGCATACTCTTTTACCTCGACTCTTCAACGGGATATGAACAAAATTACGCGACGCGCTTTTTTGTGTGGGGGTGCTGCAACGGCAGCCGTGGCGATTGGTCAAGCAGGGAAAGCAAAGGCTCAATCTCCGGTGGTTCGCACTGCTCAGGCTCAGAATGTGCTGAATCTTTATTCTGGGCGGCACTATGACACCGACACCGCCCTCTACGAAAGTTTCACTGCTAAAACAGGCATTCGCGTCAACCTGATCGAAGCTGAAGCCGACGCGCTGATCGAGCGGATCAAAAGCGAAGGAGCAAACAGTCCAGCCGATGTGCTGATTACCGTCGATGCCGGACGGCTCTGGCGCGCAGCAGAGCAAGAAAGACTGTTACAGCCGATCGACTCTGCAGTGATTCGGCAGGCAGTCCCCGAAAATCTGCGCCATCCTGATGGACTGTGGGTGGGTTTGTCGAAGCGGGCGCGAGTGATCATGTACGACAAAACCAAGGTCAACCCGGCAGAGCTTTCGACTTACGAAGCGTTGGCAGACGAGCGATGGAAAGGACAAATTCTGGTGCGCTCCTCCAGCCATGTTTATAACCAGTCGCTGGTTGGTTCGATGCTGCAAGCCAATGATGCCGCCAGAACAGAAGCCTGGGCAAGAAGCGTGGTGGCAAACTTTGCTCGTGAACCCGAAGGCAACGATACTGCCCAAATCCAAGCTTGTGCTGCGGGAGTAGGGTCGATCGCCATTGTCAACACTTACTATTTGCCTCGCCTTGCCAAGTCTGAAGATCCGGCAGAAAAGGCGATCGCAGAAAAAATTGGCGTATTCTTCCCCAACCAGCGCGATCGGGGAGCGCACGTTAACATCAGCGGCGGCGGCGTGTTAAAGACGGCTCCCAACCCGGAAGCAGCCGTGCAATTCCTGGAGCATCTGGTCAGCCGCGAGTCGCAGGAAATTTTTGCCAAGAGCAACAACGAATATCCGGTCGTGGAAGGCGTATCCCTTGACCCAGTTCTGGCAAGCTACGGCAGATTCCGCGATGATGCGATCAATGCAAGCGTCTTTGGACGAAACAACCCAGCAGCTCTCCAGATTATGGATCGGGCAGGCTGGAAGTAGTTCTGTGGGTCTTGAAGCCATATCCCCTCGTTCCTACTTCAGACCCATCCCCTCCTGCAAGGGCAAGGGTGGGTCGATGATGCTCAATCACTCTTCAGGAGTGGTAACGGCAAAGCGATCGGTTGCTTTGCAGTAACGCGCAGGAATTATGGCGGAACCTAGAGCGCTCGGTTCTCAGGCACATTCCCCCTTCACACCAGCGGAGGGGCTTTTTTGTGCCTTTGCTGCCCGCAGACCTGCCTGAATTTTCTATGGCATCCATTCCAGCCCGATTCCGACCCGGCTATCTTTACGCTGTGGGGCGTTTTGCTGCTGCACATCGGCAGAGACACGCAGGTTCGGTGTGACCGCGTAGCCTACAGAAAGCGTTGTGAGTCCAACTTCTGATTCTGAACCGGGCGCGACCCAGCTTTGGCTCAGCACAACATCAGCGGCTCCGGTTCTGGATAGGGCAAGGATGAGTCGGACTCCCACATTCACGCCGTCGGTTGTGCCGTCAACAGTTTCGATATGGCGATAACCTACGATCGGCGCAAGATTAACATTGCTGCCCAGGGGCAAAACGTAATAGTGCAAATCGGCTCCATAGGATTCGATTGGGCGATCGAAGGCAGTTTGATACTGTGCGCTAAGGGTCAGGGGCGATCGACCGAGAAACACATCTTCCACGCCCACCAGAACCCCGGCTGCCTGTTCGCTGGCAGGATACTGGGAATACAAGAGTCTCAGGCGCGTCCGAAAACTAGGATCGCTGCGAATTTGCGATCGCACATCCGGCACTTCATTTAGCCATCGCTGCAAAACTGGACTATTTTCGATGATGCTGGGATCCAGATCGATGGACTGCTCAGTCCTAGAAGCAGGACTTTCTTCAGGAGACGCAGTAGGCTGAGCCTCGGCTGAAACGACTCCTGCTAGGATGAACCCTATGCTCAACAGCGCAGATTTTAGAAGGGCAGATTTTAGAAGGGCAGACTGAATGCCCACCGTCAGATTCGTCATCGAAACCATCATGCAAGTATTAGTCACTGGAGTTGCCGGATTCATAGGCTATCATCTCGCCGAGCGGCTATTAGCAAACGGCTTTGCGGTTTATGGCATCGATAACCTGAACGAATACTACGATGTCAACCTGAAGAAAGCGAGACTGGCAAGACTGACGGATAAACCAGGATTTACGTTTCAGTATCTTGACCTGAGCAATCGATCGGAAATAGCCAACCTGTTTCAGCAGCAGCAGTTTGATTATGTGATAAATCTGGCAGCGCAGGCGGGCGTCCGCTATTCGCTCAGCAACCCCTGGGCGTATGTAGACAGCAACGTCACAGGGTTCGTAAATTTGCTGGAGGGCTGTCGTCAGAGCCAGATCCAGCATCTTGTTTTTGCCTCTTCTAGTTCGGTCTATGGCATTAATCCCAAAGTGCCTTTCTCCACCAGCGATAACGTCGATCACCCCATTTCCCTCTACGCTGCCACCAAAAAAGCCAACGAACTGATGGCTCACACCTACAGCCATTTGTATGGGCTGCCTACGACCGGACTCCGCTTTTTCACCGTTTATGGAGCCTGGGGACGACCGGATATGGCATATTTCAAATTTGTGCAGGCGGTAGAGTCGGGTCAGGCGATCGATGTTTACAATCACGGCGAAATGCAGCGCGACTTTACTTATATTGATGACGTAATTGAAGGGGTGGTGCGCGTTATGCAAAACCCGCCTCATTCCGGTAACTCTAATGTAGCCAGCCAGGCTCCCTACAAGCTCTACAACATCGGCAATCATCAGCCCGTGTCACTGCTGCGCTTTATCGAAGTGATCGAGCAAACCCTCGGCAAAACCGCCCAAAAGAACTTCCTGCCGATGCAGCCCGGAGACGTGCCCACGACTTACGCTGATGTCGCTGACCTGATGCGCGATGTTGGCTTCCAGCCCAGCACCCCGATCGAAACCGGAATTGCTCGCTTTGTGGAATGGTATCGATCGTATTACGGCAGTTCAGAACGACAGCGTTAAACCAGAAGTAAAACCAGAGACAAAACCAGAAGTAAAACCAGGGATAAGGGAAGGGTCAATTCAAGGGGCTGCCTAACGGGGTCAAACTCAACCCTTTATCCTTGGATTCAGCGGATTCAGCAACGTCGCAAATTTATCCTTGTGTCTTTTCGTCGAGCGTGTCTTCGCTATCTCCTGCACCAATCAGAGTGGCGAGAATTTGGCTGTCCGGGAACGTTTCGAGCGCGAGTTTTTTGATCAGCACGGTCAGCGGCAACGCCAGAAATGCACCGATCGGACCCAGAATCCACGTCCATAAAATGACTGCCAGAAAAGTGGTCAGCGTTGATAAATCCAAGCCGCGACCCAGATAGCGTGGACCCACCACCACATCAAAAAAGTTATTAATCAGGGCATAGCCAATAAACACGATCGCCGCCTTCACAAACCCAAACTCCAGCAACGCCAGCACCAGCGGCGGAACCAGCGCAATCACATAGCCAATGTTAGGAATAAAGTTAAACAAAAACGACAGCACGCCCCACAGCACGGCAAAATCCACGCCCAGAAACAGCAGCAGAATCGTTTGTCCGATCGCCGACATTCCCCCCAGCCAGCTTTTGATCAGCAGATAAACGCTAATGCTGCGGCTAAAGGCAGTCAAGCGAGCCAGCATCGGATTTCTAGCTCCTAAACCACGCTTCAGCTTGTTGGAAAAGCTCGATGCCCCGATCAGCATATAAATAAAGATGAACAGGGTTAAGCCTGCGTTGCTGAGCGTGCCGATCAGTCCGCGAATAAAGGCGATCGTAAGCTGAATAATGCGTCCCGGATTGATCAAATCAAGCTGAAAAATGTCTTCCTGCTGGATACCAAAGCGAGCAAGCTGCTGCTGCATGAGCGCAAACTGAGTTTCCAGCAACGGGCGATACTGCGGCAGTGCCTCTGAGAGCTGAGCGACCGAAATCCCGAGAAACACAACCAGCACCAGCCCGATCGCAATGACGCCCAGAATCACAATCATGTAAGCTAGCCAACCCGGAACTCGCTTATGCCGCAGCCAAGCCAAAAGCGGCGAACACACCAGCACAATAAACAGCGACAGCAAAATCGGGCTGAGCAAACCAGATGCTGCCTTTAAGCCCGCGATCACAATGACCAGACTGGCTAGGCTGACAAGTAGGCGAGTGAGAGAGCGATCGGACATAGGGAGTGGATGGGGGGATGGGAAGCGGAGTGGATGACGGGATGGAGAGTAGAGCCTAGGATGGGTTAGCGCAGCGTAATGCAGCAGCTTCGGGCGTTGGGCAGCGGTGAAGACCGTGAGGTGAGGACGATAGGGTAAGGATTGTAGGGTGAGGACTCTATTACGAGCATACGGGCGGAGTGGAGGAAAGCAGAAAGAGAATTGCTATTAGGAATCTTGCCCCGATCGCGTAATGACCAAAACACTCCTGAAAAAGCCTGTTTCGCAGCATTATACGGGAAGGAATGGAAGATACAGGAAGGAATAGAGGCGATCGCAGAATTGTCGCCAGAATTCAAGCACTTCGTGCAAAGCAGAATTAGACGTGAGATAAACTGAAGAATCGAACTTCTGCACGAAAAGGGAACCGATTATGCGACTGTCTCAAATGCTGTTTGTCACCCTGCGGGAAGATCCGGCAGAGGCAGAAATCCCCAGCCACAAGCTTTTGGTGCGGGCGGGCTATATTCGGCGGATTGGCAGCGGCATTTATGCGTATTTGCCGATGATGTGGCGCGTGCTGCAAAAGGTTTCCCAGATTGTGCGCGAAGAGATGAACGCTGCCGGGGCACAGGAAACATTGCTGCCGCAGCTTCAGCCGTCGGAACTGTGGAAAGAGTCGGGACGGTGGGACACTTATACCCAGGCAGAAGGCATTATGTTTGCCTTTCCCGATCGCCAGAAGCGAGAAGTGGCTTTGGGACCGACGCATGAAGAAGTGATTACGGCGGTCGCCCGCGATATGATTCGCTCGTATCGTCAGTTGCCGGTTAATCTGTATCAGATTCAGACCAAGTTCCGGGATGAGATTCGTCCCCGCTTTGGCTTGATGCGCGGCAGAGAATTCATCATGAAAGATGCCTACTCCTTTGATCTGGATGAAGTGGGCATGAAGGAGTCTTATCGCAAGATGCACGATGCCTATCATCGAATTTTGACGCGCTGCGGACTGGAGTTTCGCGCCGTCGATGCGGATTCGGGGGCGATCGGCGGTTCCGGCTCTCAAGAATTCATGGTGCTGGCAGCAGCAGGCGAAGACGAAGTGCTGTACACCGAAGACGGTCAGTACGCCGCAAACGTAGAAAAAGCGGTTTCCCTGCCGCCCGACGCGGAGCCTTCGCCCTTTGAGAAATTTGAAAAGCGCGATACGCCTAACACGCCCACGATCGAAAGTCTGGCAAAATTCCTGAATTGCTCTCCAACGGCGATCGTCAAGAACGTACTGTATCAGGTGGTTTACGATAACGGCAAAACGGTGCTGGTAATCGTCAGCATTCGAGGCGATCAGGATGTGAACGAGGTGAAGCTGCAAAACGAACTGACCAAACTGGCAGGACAGTACGGCGGCAAAACGATCATTGCCCTATCCGTTCCCTCGGCCGAAGAGCAGCAAAAATGGGCAGCGAAAGCACTGCCGCTGGGATACATGGCTCCCGACCTCAACGATGACTACATTAAGCCTCTTAAAGACCTGGAGCCGAAGTTCTTGCGATTGGTTGATAAGACAGCTGTAGATTTGCAGCTTTTTGTTACGGGATCTAATGAAACCGATCGCCACGTCGTTGGCGCAAACTGGGGCACTCAATTCAAACTGCCGCCGCTGCAAGTCGATGTGCGAAAGGCAAGCGCAGGCGATCGAGCCATGCACGATCCCAGCCAGACGCTTCAGACAGCGCGAGGCATTGAAATCGGGCATATTTTCCAGCTTGGAACCAAATACTCGAAGGCAATGGGCGCGACCTTTACCAGCGAACAGGGTGAAGAACTGCCCTTTGTAATGGGCTGCTACGGCATCGGCGTATCTCGATTGGCGCAGTCTGCGGTAGAGCAGTCCTATGACAAAGACGGCATCGTGTGGCCCGTTGCCATTGCACCCTATCAGGCGATCGTCGTCATTCCCAATGTCAACGATACAGATCAAGTGTCGGCGGCAAACGTGATTTATACCGAGCTAAGCCGGGCTGGCGTTGAGGTAATGCTCGACGATCGCGATGAGCGGGCTGGCGTGAAGTTTAAAGATGCGGATCTGATTGGCATTCCTTACCGGATTGTGACAGGTCGATCCCTCCAGCAGGGCAAAGTCGAAGTCGTTCGTCGGGCAACTCGGGAATCTCAGGAAATCTCCATTCATGAAGTTGTTCCAACGATCAAACGCTGGCTGGAAGAAGCGGTCAAGGGTTAAGGTCTGGGGTTAATCCACCTTCTGAGCTGAAATCGTTCCGAATCGTTGTTTCCTTTTTTATATCTTTGGGAATGCGCTAAGTTTCTATACCAAGTTGAGCCAGCAAAACATCAGGAGAGTAAAATTCACGCTTTTTTCATCTGCCTAAAGTGTGTAATGTGAACTTTTTTGAGATTCTGTTAGCAATTCTTCTCTAAGCCTCATCTTAGAAATAGAACTTTATTGCTGAACTCAGCAGGTAGGGAAACACCGATCATGTCAGAAACCGCTTTCGACCAAGAGCATTTGCTTCATTGCATTACAAGTCGGATTCGCCAATCGCTTGAGCTGCAGGAGATTTTAACCACAGCAGCCCAAGAGATTCGAGGTTTTCTTGACATCGATCGTGTTAAAGTGTACCGCTTTGAGCCAGATGGAAGTGGGATCGTTATTGCAGAGTCGATTCAGGATGCACGCTTGCCTTCTTTGCTGGGCTTGCGCTTTCCTGCTGGAGATATTCCGTCTCAGGCACGAGAACTTTTTCTCCGAACTCGGCAGCGCGTGATTGTTGATGTTTCCGCACAGCGCAAAACGCTCAATGCCCTCGACTGCCAGGAAACCGGGCAACCCCTCTTGATCGAGGATCTGCGGTACGCGCCTGTTGATCCGTGCCATGTCCAGTATTTGCTGGCAATGGGGGTGATGGCATCGTTAGTTTTGCCGATCGTGCATAAGCAGCAGCTCTGGGGTCTGGTGGCAATTCATCATGCTTCGCCTCGCCACTTTTCTAAGCAGGAGTTGCAGATGGTGCAGCTTTTGATTGATCAGGTATCGATCGCCATTGCTCAATCCACGCTGCTTAAGCAGGTTCAACAGCAGGCGTATCACGAAGCGACGATTAATCGCATCAGCAGTTTGCTGCATTGCCCCTTGAGCCAGGCTGAAATTCGTCAGGTGGTTTTAGAGGAAACGGTCAAAGCTCTGGACGGCTCAGGAGGACGGCTTTATCTGGTGGCAGAACCGGGGGGAGAACCAGCACAGCTTTACACCTTTGGCGAACAGCCGAGCGAAGCCTTTATTGAAGAGGGCTGCGGATGGCAGCAGGTAATGGGTGGGCAGTACCCTTTACCCGATCAACCTGTCACAGATTATGCAGTGGCGACGATCTGGAAACCCTCTGGACATGCCCTCATGCCGCTCAGCTTTCTCGGGCAAACGATCGCAGCTCGGGGGATTACAGAACGAAACATGACAAGGCAAACCCTGAGCCAGCAAAATGATCGTGGGCAAGGTTCCAGGGAAAGTGTTTATTCAGAAAATGGAGGACTGTTGCCTCCCGCAATGTTCACCAATCTGTTTCAAGATCCTCAGTTTCGGCCCCTTGCCGCTGCTTTTCAATCGACTCCGATTCGCTCGGTGCTGGTGATTCCGCTTCAGTATCATCATCAGCGTGTGGGTTGGCTGAGCGTGTTCCGCAACGGCTATGATACCGAAATCCTGTGGGCGGGTCGTCAAAATCCTGATGAGCGCAATCAGCTTCCTCGTCGGTCTTTTGAGGCATGGCGCGAGCTGAAAACCGATCAAAGTCCCGAATGGAGCCAGGAAGTCGTCAAGCTGGCACAAACGATCGGGATTCACCTGTACATGGCAACCATGCAAAAACGGGTGGAGGAACTGCTGCGGCACGAAGCCTCCCACGATCGCCTGACCAAGCTGCCCAATCGGCTATTGTTCGACGAACAGCTTTCTCTGGCACTGGTGTCGGCGCAACAGCGAGGAGAAACGCTTGCCGTGGCTTTTCTGGATCTCGATCGCTTTAAGACTGTAAACGACACGCTGGGACACGCTGTAGGAGATCAGTTGCTTCAGCAGGTGACCAAGCGGCTTCAGGGCTGTTTACGCCAGTGCGATACCATCTCACGCTGGGGAGGAGATGAATTTACGCTGCTGTTTCCCCACATCGGCTATGTGGATGATGTGAATAAGCTGACCCAGCGCGTCCTGGATGTGTTGAGTGCACCCTTTTATCTGGAAAGCCAGGAACTCTATGTATCCGCTAGTTTGGGCATTGCCCTCTTTCCCTACGACGGTGAAGATGTCGAAACCCTGCTAAAACACGCTGATACTGCGATGTACCGCGCTAAGCAGCAAGGTCGCAACAATTATCAGATTTACTCTCCAGAAATGAATCTGCAGGCACGAGAACGCCTGGAACTTGAAACCGACCTGCGAAAGGCAATGATCAAAAACGAGTTTCTGCTGCACTATCAGCCCCAGGTGGATATTTACACAAGCGAGATTTCCAGCATGGAAGCCCTGATTCGCTGGCAGCATCCTCAGCTTGGACTGGTTCCCCCCAATCAATTTATTCCCCTCGCTGAAGAAACGGGATTAATTGGGGCGATCGGAGCCTGGGTGATTGAGACGGCGTGTGCACAACATCAGGCGTGGCGGGCTGCGGGTCTGCCGCCGATCCGGGTTGCGGTGAACCTTTCTGCCGATCAGTTTCAGCAGCGCAATTTGGTGAAAACGATCGTGCAAATCCTCCAGAAAACAAAGGTTGAGCCGCAGTATTTAGAGCTAGAAATCACCGAAAGCATGGCAATGCAGGACGTTAACTTCACCATTTCCGTCTTGCAGGAACTTCAGCGCATGGGCATCCAGATTGCAATGGATGACTTCGGCACGGGCTACTCGTCGCTCAACTCGATCAAGCATCTTCCCCTGAACACGCTCAAAATTGACAAGTCTTTTGTGCGCGATTTGATTACCGATCCAAGCGATACAGCGATCGCCAAAGCAGTTGTGGCATTGGGGCAGGGGCTAAATCTGAAGACGCTTGCAGAGGGTGTGGAAACGGTGGAGCAGCTTGAATTTTTGCGCCTCCTGGGGTGTGATGTAGCACAGGGCTATTTGTTCAGTAAACCCCTCCCTGCCGAAGCAGTCGTTGACTTTGTGCTAAATCATACCAACGCGGTCACCTCACGGATTCAGCTAGAAGCGGCTGAGCTGCCAAAACGGAACAATTCAACCCCACCCAAAGCCAATCCTGCATCCCCCGCCGGATATCCAGAATGCAAACACTGTCCCCATGTAAAATCGCTTCAGGCTTCCGTGAAGGACTTAAAACAGCAGCTCAAGCAGCACAAGAAAATTGAGGGGACGCTTCGTCAGCAGTGGAGGCACCGATCGCGATGAGACTGGGTGCTGTCTTGCTGATCATCGTCCTTGGCGGTGTAACCCCATCCCTGCCCACTGACTCACTTCTCCACCTTTCTAGCAGGGGTCAATTTCTGGTAGCTTAAAGCATGAGTTATTCAGGTGCAGTTCTCGCTGTTGACCTGTCGCTGTACTGGGAGGAAAATCATGTCTATTCTGTTTCAACTTGCCCTCGCTGCCCTCGTGGTGATGTCGTTTGTGATGGTAATTGGCGTTCCGGTCGCCTATGCCTCGCCCCGCAACTGGGAGCAATCTAAGCGGCTGATTCTGCTGGGTTCTGGAGTGTGGCTGCTGCTAGTGCTTTTAGTGGGCGGCTTAAACTACTTTGTGGTTTAGTGGTTTAGCCTAGAAGAAGGCGTTTTGTGCAGGGCGATCGGATTGGAACCGCTCTGATGCAAAGAACCTGTTCACCCCAATTGTTTATACCAGTTGGGTAAAGCTCACGGAAGTTGTTATGGCTGTTTTTGAGGGCACGTTTACCGATACTGCCGCTCTGCGTTTCGCGATCGTCATTGGTCGATTTAATGACCTAGTGACCGGGAAATTGCTGGAGGGCTGCCAGGATTGTCTTAAGCGTCATGGGATCGATGCCGATCCTCATGGGACTCAGGTTGACTACTTTTGGGTTCCGGGCTGCTTTGAGATTCCGCTTATGGCACGTCAACTTGCAATTTCCCATCAATACGATGCCATTATCTGCATTGGCGCAGTGATTCGCGGCTCTACGCCCCACTTTGACTATGTGGCTGCCGAAGTGTCCAAAGGAATTGCTGCTGCCGGATTCCAGACTGGCGTTCCGGTAATTTTCGGCGTATTGACGACCGACACCATGCAGCAGGCACTCGAACGGGCAGGCATCAAGAGCAACAAAGGCTGGGATTATGCAATGGGGGCGATCGAGATGGCAACCCTGATGCGTCAGGTTCGCAGCCTCAACGCTGACCCCAGCGGCAGTCTTCCAGGCAGCAGCGCAGCCCTTCCCGCGACGCTCAAGAACATTACCGCTTCGGCTGAATAGCAGATTGATGTCGCTCCGGTCTCAAAAAACTGTTCAGAAAACCTTGACAAAACCTCAGTTTTTTGAGACATTAGTAAATGTGCTTGATGCGGGTATAGCTCAGTGGTAGAGCGCAACCTTGCCAAGGTTGATGTCGCGCGTTCGAATCGCGTTACCCGCTTACTCAATCCTCAATCAATATTGCTTAATCAATCGCTCTTGATTGATGTTAATGAATATCTTAATTAATAAGAGTTTTTGGGATGAAAGCATTTTTGTGGCTTGCTCCCTGCTGCTCTCTCCACTCCCCTGCCCATTGGAACTGCACTCTGGCGCGACGAGCGGCAATTTCATCTTCTGGACGATCGCCCACATAATAGGTTTTTTCAGGCGTTTGCTTGTGCCGCGCCATTGCCAAATTCAGCATTCCTGCGCCCAGTTTGCGGTACTGCCCTGACCACTGACTTCTGCTGTGGTTATAAACATTGTGGCGAGTCACTCGAAAACACTTTTTGCCGCCGAAGTCTGGACAGAAGTAAATCTCTTTTAGCCGTGGAAAGAGTTCTAGCGTGTATTGCTGTTCTGCGATGCATTGCTGTATTGATTTGTGTCCTGCCGCAACCCCGCCTTGATTGGTAATCCCAACCATAATCCATTCATCGGAATAAGAACGAAGCGCATCTTCAACCCCTGCGATCGCCTGCTGATCTTGGGAATGCTGGAAGTACTGCTCTCCACTGAGCGATTGCCGGATTGTGCCGTCAAGGTCTAGCAGGAGTAGGGACATCGTTCTGCATCAGGGAAGGATAGTATCTGCATCTTAGGCTGGGGCTAGCTCCCTTCCCTCCTGCTAATGGCATGACGGCTGAAACGATCGCTGCCCCTTTAGAAGGAATGATTGATCTAATCGTGACAGCACTTAAAGAACAATAGGCAAAAAACAATATGAATTAGGAAGAGTGTCCATGAGTGATTGAATAGAGAAGTTGTCAACAGAAGTACACTCCGGTGACGGATTATCTACAGGATGTGGCTTCTGCTTCGCCACAGGAGAGGTTAGAGCCGGAGCTGGCGTTGGACACGCGCTACACCGTGTCGAGAAACACTGTGTCAACAAACCAAGTGCCAACAAACTAAGTGCTAACCAAAATTTCAAAAGATGAAATTCGCTCTAGTCTCCGCGCTTCAACGCTGGACGGCATTTTTGCAACGCTTTTTTCTAGCGTGACTGGCGGAGTGCTGATTAGTAATTTTCTCGTCGAGCTGAAGGCAACGCCGCTTCAGATTGGGATGCTGGCTTCGATGCCAATGGTGGCAAATCTCTTGCAGCCCCTTGGGGCTTATTTATCAGATTGCACCACGAGCCGTCGTCGCTATAGTCTCTGGGTTTACGGCTTTTCCCGCTTGCTGTGGCTGCCGCTGGCGATCGTCATCCTGATTTCTAGCCGACATCCTAACCAGTTGCAGCCGATGATTTTCGCGACGTTGGTGGTGATGCTGATTACGCATTTGATAAATGCAATCGGCAGTGCTTCCTGGCTGTCTTGGTTGGCGACACTGGTTCCCCGACAGTTGCGCGGACGGTATTTCGGCTTGCGGAATAGTGCCTTTAGCCTGACCGGTTTGATTGCCCTGCCGCTGCTGGGTGTGGTTGTCTCGCGCTGGACGGGGGGCAGCATTCAGGGATTTGGCGTGATGATGATTGTGGCAGTTGTTGCAGGAGTCATTAGCCTGGGCTTTCAGTCGCGCATGGTCGATGTAAATCCACAGGCGAATATTGGCTCTCAGGCAAATATTGGTTCTCAGGAAAACATTAGTTTTCAGGGAAATATCAATCCGCAGGCAAATGGTTCTGGCCCGGCAGTCTCTCAACCCGAAAATGCGGTGATTTGCGATCGCGCTCAAGAGGAAACTGTGGAGCTTTGTCCTGGAATGCAGGAGATCGAGGAGAGCCAGACGAGCCACCCGGTCGCCAGTTTGCCTCAGACAGCTGACCCCAGCCTTTTCTACAAACTATTCCACAACTCTCATTACGGGCTATTCCTGCTCTACTTCGGCTTGTGGGCATTTGGGATTAACCTCAGTAATCCCTTTTTTAATCTGTATTTACTGAATGATCTGGCTCTGGATTTGAGCTGGGTCACGCTCTACAACGGGATAGGAGCAGGCGCGAATCTGCTGATGCTTCTTCAGTGGGGTAGGCTGGCAGACCGGATTGGCAATCGATCGATTCTGCTGCTGAATGGGCTGCTGGTTGCGGTGACGCCGCTGTTCTGGCTGGGGACGGGTGCAAATTCACACTCGCTCTGGCTCTGGTTTCCGCTTCTGCATCTTTTAGGCGGTGGGACGGGGGCGGCGATCGACCTGTGCATCAACAATCTGCAATTTGCGATCGTTCCGGTGCAGCACCAAACCAAGTATTTTGCAACCACGGCGGCGATCGGGGGTGTGGCGGGGGCAATGGGGGCGTTAGCAGGGGGCTGGCTGGCGCAATCTAGCAATGCAGGTAACATCACAGAACTATTTGCGCTTTCCAGCATTTTCCGGCTCGTTGCGCTGCTGCCGCTGGCCTGGCTCCAGGAACCTCAGCGGCAATCGCTCAGAAACACCCTGCAACGCTGGTCTACCCCGTTCAGGCTGAAACGCGCTCTTTCAGATATCGCCCGATCGCCTGCTCCAGGTCCGGCAACAGCACCCCTCGTTCACTTGTCAGCGCACTGTAAACCGGACGAGGCGCAACCCAGTTGAGTTCTTTAGCAGGACGGGCATCAATGCGAGTGTGATCAAGTCCTGCAAGCCTGGCAGCTTCCCGTGCGAGGTCTGCCCAAGCGATCGCCCCCTCGTTTGCCAGATGCCACAGCCCAGATTCGCCATCAATCAGCAAGTCCAGCGTCACGTTGACCAGATCGGGCACATAGGTAGGCGAAACGATCGCATCCGATGCGGCAATAAACGGTTGTCCGGCTGACAGGGTGCGAAGGGCGATCGTCAAGAAGTTATAGGCATCCCAGGGGCTAAAGAAGGCACTGGTGCGAATCACTAGAGAATTGGGATGAGCGGCTAGAACCTGCTGTTCCGCGATCGCCTTACTCCGTCCGTAAACGTTAAGCGGCGCGACTTGCTGACTTTCCGTATAGGGTTCAGCGCGGTTGCCGTCAAATACCAAATCCGAGGAAAATTTCACCATTGCAATGCCGCGATCGGCACAGGCTTCCGCTAGAATCGTTGCCCCTTCGGCGTTGACGCGATGGCACAGGTGCGGTTCCCGCTCGGCATCATCGACTCGCACGTATCCTGCTGCATTCACGATCGCCCACGGCTGCAATTCCTTCAACGCTTGCGCTACCGAAGTAGAGTCTGTAATATCCATCTCCTGACGAGACAGCAGGTGATAGGGAATGCCGCGAATTTCACAAAGGCGAGCAAAGGCTTGTCCCAGGGTACCCGTCGCGCCCGTAATGAGCAGTGGCGGCGTGGAAGCGGCAGCAGAATCTTTTCCAATCCGCCTCATCTCGACGGAGCGACAAACCGCCCCTGATTCTGTATCAATCCATCCGCCTGATTTTTGTGAATAGTTAACAGGTGGGTAGAGCAACCGCTGCGATCGCTGCCACCACCCGGGGAGATCCAGTAACGGGTGGGTATATTCCTGCCCTGTGGCGATCGATTGCACCATTTTAGCGATCGCCGTCGGACGGGGCACCGCCGATCGGACATCAAATACACCCGGCTCGTAAAATCCATCGTCGCGAGTCACCAGGCTATTCCAGTCGTAAGTCCCCAGCAGCGACCAGACTGTGACGGCTCGAAAGTCTACCCCTTCATTTCGTACTGCCTGAGCCACCTGCCAGATTTCTTTCAGCCAGCGCAACTGCTCCTCGCGAGTACAGCCTAAATGGGCTTCAGTAATAGCAATCGGCTGCCCATAGCGTTGCCAGACTTCCTTTAGCAGAGCCGCGTGATCGTAAATGCCATCGGCACAGACCCACACCGCTTCCACATCGGCGTATTGATGCTTGCCATTGCCGCCCCGCGTATGTTCGGGATAGCGTTCCATTCGTTCATCAATAAACCGATCGCCGCACACATAACGATTAATGCCGATAATATCGGGCGGACAGGAATTGTCTTCAAACCACAGCAGTTCGTCTGCCTCAACGCCTGCCCCCAGCAGATAGCTCCACAGGGGATGGTCAGGATTGACGCGCCCGCACAGCAAATCGAGCGACAGCCAGCGGCGATCGTTCTCAAGCTGTGCCTGGTATGTCAGCAGAGGCGTGCTAAAGGTTTTGCCCAGATCTTCGGTTTGTACGAGCTGTGCCCGCGGATTAATTTCTCGAATTGCCTGCATGGAAAGCACCGTGGCACGGCACTCGTGAATCAATGCTTTGGCAAACATCAGGTCATCGCGCTCATGCGGATACCAGTGACCATACAGCCCGCTAAATCTGGCAGTCGTTAACGGCTCATTCACAGGCGTGTAATGGCTCAGCCAGGGATATCGCTCGGCAACCGCCCGCGCATATTCTGCCAGCTTTTCTGGAAATGCCGGATCGATCAGGCTGGTATCGCGAGGACCGCTGCCGTGATGCACTAATCCGGCGATCGGACAAATGCCCAACTCATCCAGCATTTTCAGCCGCTCATCTGCCCATGACCAATCTGCCTGTTCTACCCCATTCGGCGCAATGCGTTCCCACAGGATCGGATAGCGGATCATTTCCACACCCAGCGCGGCGAATCGTTTCAGATCCTCAATTCGATTGGCGTGTCCATTCCATTCCATTTGGTCAAAATATCGATCGCCAATTCGATTCACCGTACATTCCAGTCCAGCCCACACGGCTGGCGGGGACATCTTTTGCGTTGAATTCATCGACTTCCTCACTTTGTTCTACTGCGTCAGCTTGTTCTATTGCGTCAACTTGTTCTACTGCATCAATACTTTGTTCAATGCTGCGTAAGCTACTGTGTTCGATCACGTCGTGATGCACTGCCGCGCTGAATGTTCAACCCATCTCTAACGCACTTCCTGAATCAATAAAACTGTCCAAGTGGAGATGAAAAGCAGGGGTAAGACGATCGCAGGCATTTGGGCTAAACGACGAGTCAGCGTTGTACCTTGGATTGGCGGATAATGCTCGGTTGTATCATCCTGCGGATAGGTTTGAAACAGGTTCCGTAATTCAGCCATATAAACCAGGGAAACCAGAATTCCGACATAAATCAGAATGCTTGTGATTAAAGAAATGCCAGGAACGATCCAGAGCAAGAGTTGATGTAACTCTGCATAGCCGCCATTCTCTGGGTCAGGCGGTGAAGTTAAAAGTGTCGCAAACCCGCTAAAGAAGAATGACTGTGAAAGAATGAGCCAGTTTACCCGCTGACTCATCGAGTCATCTTCATTGCTGATTTGCTCATGGATCAATTGGTAAAAATCAGCCGTAGGCAGCGGTTTAGATAAGTCGATCGATTTGGACATTTATTGATTTACAACTAATTGATTTAGAGGTTAAAGATCGATGATCGAAATCCGAACAGCCCCCCAATTCCAGGGAAACTGAGCCAGCCTTCCCTAAGTTTCAAAGTTCGCCAAAGTTGGGGAATTTAGAGGGAAATGCAGCCCCTCGAACACTCCTCAAACTCACTTCCGCCATCGATCGCCTGCTATGTGATTCTGACTACTCTAAAACTCCATTCGTTGGAACATCTTGTTTCGCCTGGGAATCGAAGTAGAGGAACAGAACAAATAAGATTGCAAAGGTCAAATCAAACACACCGGACAGCAGATAAAACGGATGAAGACTGCCGATCAAAGTATGATAAGCAAGCAATCCAAAAACGCTAAATTGGGCGAAAATCCCGAGTTTGACAATGCCGCGATTTTGCGTAACGTCCTGGCTCACCCACCAATAACCAATGCCGATGATGAAAACGAAGCCATAGAAGAGCTGTGAGTATTCGAGATTGACGAGTGGTTCTGTATTCAAAAATTCTCGTACCCATCGATCGCCTATCAGAAACAAAACGGCTTCAACCCAGTTGATCACAGCCTTCGTTTGAAACACAAGCTTCCACGGAATTCTATGATTCATATAAACAAACCAGGGTTTTGTGTTGCCACCACCTCTGCTCTGACTCATCTGCGGCTCTAATACAGGGATAGCTCTATGGTGTTCCTGCTCCTGTTCCTGTAACTGACTTTTAGCGGCTTTGAAATCCGTCGCCAATTGTTTCTGCTGATCGTTACTGAGATACTGTTTAATGCGGGGAAAGATATCATTCTCCTCTTGATCGACATGACCTCGAACCGCAAGCCTCACCTGTTCAATTCGTGTTTTAAAGCTGGGGTCGGCAGGATCGATTTGCTTGACCTCATCCAGCAGCTTGATCGCATCATCGGTTTGATCAACAATTTCCTGCATCTGCTCGTAGTAGGGGCTGAGAGCCGGATAGAAAACCTGTTCTTCAGCTAAGCCGTGAACCTTGACATCCCGATAAAGCTGCCCAAAATACTCCTGAATTTTTTGTGGATCATCACTTCCTAAAATTTCGGCAAACAGAATATCTGCCTTGCTGTGATCCATCAAAAGCAGATCGCGGAGGCTCATCTCATCATCCGATCGCGTCACCACACTGCCCACGATGCCTGTGAAAGCTGCAACCGCATCTTCGCCTCTTGCCAATAGTCCCTGAGCCGGATCTTGTCCAGTCAGTTCACGCACCCCCAGCACTTCTAAGATTCCTTTGAGCCGTTCTTGATGAGCGCGGTTTTCAAAGTTGATGGCATGTAAGGGCGCGATCGCTGCTTCAATATCAGCCCCAACTACCTGTGCTGCTTTGTGAATGATCAGTCCTGCCATCGTCTGCTGATGCTTCAGCAATTCATGCTGCAAAACTTTCTCAGACAGGGTTAATTCAGTATCTTCTATCAAGTGTTGGGTGTTCTCAAGACTTTGCTCAACCGTTTCCTTTAACTCACCCGGAACCCCATACTGAACGATGACCGTTTCCAGAATGCCCAGGTTCTTTTCATCCTGTTTTAGCATTTCCTGCAACTCATGATGAATCTCATCATCTTCGATCGCATTCAGGAGTAGCTGATCGTTGTGAATTAGCAGATTTTGCAATGCTTTCATCTCTGCTAACTGCATGGCGATTGCTATTCGTTTTGTATCGTCGATCGCTGCCGTCATTTTGGGTTGCCTTCCAATTGTTTATCAGCGGTTTATTATTTAGCCTGTTAAATGCAATCCTTTTTGGTGCAAACTCTGCTCAACCTGCTGCATCTCCTCTACGGTTTCTCCAGTGACAATGCCGTAAATTTCGGTGTAGATTTTTCCATATTTCACTTTTTCCAGAGCCGAGAGAATCAAGAAATCTCTGCGATCGAGATGCAACTTGAGCGTTGTCAGAATGGAGTCAAGCGTTCCTTCCATGCGATAATCGCTGGAGTATTTTGCGATTGTTTTATTCAGCTTCAATAGCTGATGCCGCTGGAGACAAAGAGGTGTAGAACCATTGATGCGGAAGTTAGCATCGATCGCGTAAAGTTCGCCGTTCCGATTCTCTAATACATCAAAACCAATGACTCCAAAGTATCCTTGCTGATGGGCATATTTTCCAACTGCCGCAATCATCGAGGAAAACTTGCTCAAATCATTGGTGTAGTCAATCACGCCTCCCAAGTATGTCCCTTCAGAGCTGACAAGCTGCTGAGTTACGCCAATTAACGTGATTTCTCCAGCTTTATTAACGTAAAACTGTACACAGTAATTATTTACTTCATGCTTAACAAAATCGGAAACAATAATTGTTTCGAGCAGTTTAATTTTGAGATACTTCTCTAATTCTTCCAGGCAGTAGTTCAGGTCACTCTGAGTACGGATGATATAAGTTCCCTCACCGGAAAGACCATGCGACGTCTTGATTAAGTAGGGGAATTGGGAAGGGAGCGGAATTTGATCAAGACGAACTTCACTTAACTGATAAGTTTGATAAGTAGGGCAGGGCACTCCTAATTGGGAAAGCGTTGCTTTACTGAGCAAGCGGTAATGAATTTCTGGATCAACAGCGTGTCTTTCGGGCAGCAGGTGATCAAAGGGAAAGAGGGTAATGACGCGATCGATTTGGTTACTTTGCAGTTGCCCAGAGGAGTCATTACCCTGACTGAGATCATCCAGATATGTTGAGCAATCCAGCTTCTCTGCTTGTAAATCGCGAAAGCCAAAATGCTCGCGCCAATAGTGGATCAGTGTGTTACTAGGTGGACTGATGACCACACCGCGCAGCCCGTGCCCCAACACTGCTAAATTCTTCCAGGGTTCTTTCTGGCAAATCTTATCGAAGGATGTTTTGGTTGATTCGCCGCTGCCATCTTGCAGAAAGTATTTTTGCGTGTTTGGATAAGCTGCCCAGCTTGCTGTCGCTGGGTAGTTCAAAATCAGCGCGTAGTTTCCGTTGCTAATGTCTTGAGCAAACAAATCAGAAAGTGAATTGCCCTGAAAAAACTGGAAGGAGGTTTGAGAAGCCATAGCGGGGAGGGGGTTAAACAGAGGAGTTAAACAACTGTGAACTTTTGATCCTGACGGGTAAAAAAGGCAGGCTGCTTTAGCTCATCGGACATATAGGCAACTGCCATTTCAGATGAGTTATGTGCCCAGCCAACTTGTCCCTCTCGATCGATCAAAATACAGCCTGCTTCTCCCGCCACTCGATCGATTAGGGTGTCGATCGCATGTTGCGCTGCATCATCGGGATGCTTTCCGGCAACCAAGGCATCGATCGCGGTTTTTGCCAGTACGACTGGAATAATCGACTCACCATCTCCTGTCGTCGAACAAGCTCCAGAGCGGTTATCGGCATACAAGCCGCAGCCGACTAATGCAGTATCGCCGACTCGCCCCTGAGGTTGCCCAGTGGTTCCGCCTGTGGAAGTTCCGGCGACCAGATTCCCATTGACATCTAACGCGACACAGCCCACCGTATTGGGGCGGTCTAAAACCTCAAGTTCCTCTTTCCACTCCTGATACTGTTCTTCACTGACCAAATCTTCTTTAGCACACACTTCTAGCCCGTGTTCTAGCGCAAACCGTTCCCCGCTTCGTGCCACGAGAAATCGGGATTTTTCCTTCATAATCTTGTGAGCAACAGAAATCGGATGGCGAACGCCCTGGACAGCTGCGACGGCTCCCCAGTCTAGTGTTGCCCCGTCCATGATTGCGGCATCGACTTCAACTTCGCCTTCACTGTTCATCGTCGAACCGAAGCCCGCATTAAACGTCTGATCCGTTTCAAGGACACGAATCGCTGCCTCAACCGCTGCGGCTGCACTGCCTCCGGTACGTAACACCTCCCAGCCCGCCTCAACTGCCGCTAAGCATCCCGCTTGATTTGCTGCCACCTTATCTTCTGTAATTGTTTTTGCTCCACCATGAACGATGATGACTGGTTTCATACTTTTTCTTTTCCTCACACAGTATTTTTTAGAGGATTTTTTTAGAGGATATTTGCGGCAAAAAATTACGCCGCTTTGAGCCTTGAAAGCACGTCCAGCTTTCCAATTTTGGAGACTTAAGACAGAGCAGTAATAATCATCCCGAAGCATACCAGCTTGATTTTCTAAGGCATCTCTATCCCAAGAGTCACCTAAGACAATTAGAGGAATGAGATCCGATAACGCAAGTTTGTAATCGGCTGTTTTAGCTTCTGAGCAGCCTGGCTTTGGAGCGAGCCTGTATCCTCTTAGCGTTGAATCCGATCGATCTAAAGCGATACAGCGACAGCAACTTTTCCGCTATATCCTTCCGCCTCTTTACTGGTTTTGATAGAAATTTCTGTTGAAAATTGGTTTTGATAGTTTTCTCTTTCAAAAGATTCGTTAGAATAATCTGTAGAAACAGTTGAGAGAATAATAAGGATTCACTATGGCATTTGAAGTCCCCGCACTGCCCTATAACTTCGACGCGCTCGAACCCTACATCGACGCTCAGACCATGCAGATCCACCACGACCTGCATCACGGCGCATACGTTAAGAACCTGAATACGGCGACCGAATCCCACTCTGACCTGCAAAGCAAGAGCATTGAAGAACTAATTCGCGATCTCAATACTGTTCCAGAAGCCGTTCGGACTGCCGTTCGCAACAATGGCGGCGGACACCTCAACCACACGATTTTTTGGACGCTGATGGCTCCTAATGCAGGCGGTGAACCGACTGGGGCGATCGCAGAAGCAATCAATGACACCTTTGGCAGCTTTGAAACCTTTAAAGAGCGGTTCAACGATTCTGGCGTGAAGCGGTTTGGTAGCGGCTTTGTTTGGCTGGTGCGCTCTAGCGACGGCAAACTCGAAATCGTCAGCACCCCCAACCAGGACAACCCGATCACCGATGGTCACTACCCGATCATGGGCAACGATGTTTGGGAACACGCCTATTACCTCAAGTACCAGAACCGCCGCCCCGAATATCTGAAGCAGTGGTGGAACACGGTGAACTGGGAAGAAGTTAATCGCCGTTTCGCACAGTGTTCTGCTGGTTAATGATTCGCAAATGGCATGACGATCAGGGAGACGATCGCTGGATTGCCTTAAGAAACAGGTGCGATCGTTCATCCTCAGCTTTGTGCAGCGTTAGGCGGCAGAGTTAGGCTGCTCACTTGCCTATTCATTACACCCCTTTCACACCCCTTTAATTAAGTCGTTTAATTAAATCGTTTAGGGCGAAGCAGGTGCGATCGAGTTTTCCATTGAATTGGGGAGGCTCTTTCGCATTGCTTCGTCTTTTCAGGTTGTTTGGTCAAAAGCGGGGAGACGATCGCTAAAGTAAAGAAATCGTTTTGCCATTATTTCTACAGTGACTATGGATATCATCCTCTGTCATACCACGGCTGACTTTGACACCCTGGGCGCGGCGATCGGCTTAACGCGGCTGCATCCGGGAGCGCGAGTTGTGTTGACGGGGGGAAGTCATCCCACAGTGCATGATTTTTTGGCGTTGCATCGGGATGAATATGCGCTGATTGAGCGACGATCGGTAAATGCTGATCAGATTCGATCGCTGATTGTAGTGGATACGCAGTGGCGCGATCGGTTGGGCAAGGCGGCGGAATGGCTGGATTTGCCGGGAATTAAAGTTACGGTGTACGACCATCATCCCGATGGAGATATTGCGGCAGACGAAATGTGTGTGGAGGCGATCGGGTCAGCCACCACGCTGATCGTGGAGCAGCTTCAGGCGGCACAAATCACGCTGACTCCGGCAGAAGCAACCGTGATGGCGTTGGGCATTCATGTGGATACGGGGTCGCTCACGTTTGATCATTCGACTGTGCGAGATGCAGCAGCGTTGACCTGGCTGATGGCTCAGGGCGCAAACCTGCGATCGATCGGGGAATATGTAGAGCCAGGATTATCTCCAGAGCTGCAAGAGCTGTTGACGATCGCCCTGGAGCAAATGCAGACGGAAACCATTCGCGGCAATTCGATCGCCTGGGTGCTGCTGCCCGTGGGAGGTCATGTGGTGGGGCTGTCGAATCTAGCATCGCGGCTGCTGACCCTGACCGAGGCGGATGTGCTGCTGCTGGCGACGCGCTTTAATTTAGGAGACGGTACGGAAGAACGGTTGACGGTCATCGGACGATCGCGAGGTGGACTGGGATTAGACGAATTGAATCTGGGTGAGCTGTTCCAGCCATGGGGTGGCGGCGGACATTCGCGGGCAGCATCGTTATCCCTGAGGGCGGCTGATCCGGAAAGCGAGTTTCAGCAGATTGTTGATCGCTTGACGCAGCAGATTCCCCAGCCGCCAACGGCACGAGAAATGATGTCTTCTCCGGTTCGCACGATTCGCCCAGAAACGACGATCGAGGAAGCACAGCGAATTTTGTTGCGGTACGGTCATGCGGGGCTATCAGTGGTGGATGCGGAAGGGCAGTTGGTTGGCATTATTTCTCGACGGGATATTGACATTGCACTGCATCACGGCTTCAGCCATGCTCCGGTGAAAGGCTACATGACGACGAATCTAAAGACGATCGCCCCCGATGCCTCGCTGCCGGAAATCGAATCGCTGATGACCACCTTTGATATCGGTCGATTGCCTGTGCTGGAGGACGGACAGCTTGTTGGCATGGTGACACGAACCGATGTGCTGCGCCAGCTTCATCAGGATAGGCAGTATCAGGGCAGGCAAAACCAGGCAAGGCAAACGGTACGCGATGCGAAAAAACCCTCACTGCGTCAAGCTTGCCTCCTTCCAGAAGTTGTGCAGGGAATGTTCCGAAGTCGCCTGATTCCAGCTTTGTGGAATGTGCTGATGCAGGCAGCAACACTGGCAGAGCAGCGCGGTTGGCAGCTCTATGTGGTGGGCGGTGCAGTGCGCGATATGCTGCTGTCCCAGAGCGGTGAACCCCATTTGTATGACATTGATTTAGTGGTAGATGGCTTTCATCGATCGGCAGACCAGGCAGCAGGAGTCGAGCTAGCACGAGCATTGCAGGAAAGCTACCCGCAAACGAAGCTGCAA
Organism: Leptolyngbya sp. GB1-A1; assembly: GCF_039962475.1. Lineage (NCBI taxonomy): Bacteria > Bacillati > Cyanobacteriota > Cyanophyceae > Leptolyngbyales > Leptolyngbyaceae > Leptolyngbya > Leptolyngbya sp. GB1-A1. The sequence continues at coordinate 355,871 of NZ_JAMPLI010000003.1, forward strand.
ATCCACGGACGATTTCAGACTGCAGCCCTCCTCTGGCACAACGATCCCGAACTTGGCTCGCTCTGGGTGGACATCGCTACGGCTCGCACCGAGTTTTATCCCTATCCGGCGGCAAACCCTGAAGTCGAGGCAAGCTCAATCCGGCAGGATTTATATCGGCGCGATTTCACGATTAACGCGATGGCAATCCGGTTGACTACCCCCCGACGCGGCGAACTGCTCGACTTTTTCGGCGGTGTGATTGACCTGGAAGCAAAGCAAATCCGTGTCCTCCATGCCAATAGCTTTATCGAAGACCCGACGCGCATCTATCGCGCAGTGCGTTTTGCCACGCGACTTGGATTTCAGATCGAACCGCAAACTGAAGGTTACATTCGCCATGCGATCGCCAGCGGGGTTTATGACCGAATCCAGCTCGAAATGGAGAAAACCCCCGCACTGCAAACCCGCCTGAAGCAAGAGTTGAAATACATTCTGGAAGCTTCCTATTGGAAACGGGCGATCGCGCTTTTAGATCATCTGGGCGCAATTTGCTGTATCCATCCTGAGCTGAAACTCACCGATTCCCTCTGGTACCAGCTCCGTTTTGCCGATCGCTGGCTGAAACAATTTGCCCCTTCCAAAACCTTTTCTCACTGGCAAATTTTGCTCGAAGTCATGCTGCTGCACCTGCTACCCGCAGCCCGAGTCAAAGTCGCAACGCATTTTCAGCTTCCTGCCGACAGTCTCGATCGATTAGGACAGTTTGACGATCGACAAAAATGGATAAATGAGCAATTGCCTGAATGGGATGCGAAGCACTTCCCTTCTGGGACAACCCGTCTTAGTAAGGTTTATCGGCTGCTGCAACCCTTGGATTTTGAGACGCTGACGCTGCTAGCAATCACCAGTTCTCGCGCAATTCGACGACGTATTTGGCAATACCTCACTAAGGATTCGGCGATCGAACCTTTGCTCAACGGCAACGATCTCAAACAGCTTGGCTTCAAACCCGGACGGCAATATAAGGAGATTTTAGAAACGGTTTTTGATGCAACGTTGGATGGAGTGGTGCGCGATCGAGCCGAGGCAGTGCGGTTTGTTGAGGAACAGTTTGGAAAGGGAGAGCGGTAAAGCAAAGAGACGTATTGAGCACGATCGCTCACTCCAGGCTTTGCAATTGCCAATTCCGAATTCCAAATTATTTACACGGCAGAATGGAAAGGTTGACTCGGACGCTGAGAACCTGTGGATTGGATTGAGACTTATAAGGGTGAAATCGCCGGATTGGGGGCTGCACTGATCTGGGCGATCGCTTCCTCGATTTATGTGGGGTTGGGGAAACAGATGCCGCCCCTAATTTTGAACTTTACGAAGAGTGGGATTGCGATCGGCTTTATTTTGCTGACGCTGCTGCTGCGGGGCGATGTGCCTGACTTGAGCGGGATGAGTGTCTTGCTGCTGGGGTTGAGCGGGGCAATTGGAATTGGGTTGGGCGATACCGCGTTTTTTGCCAGTTTGAATGCGCTGGGGGCAAGACGATCGCTCTTATTTGAGGCGTTGTCGCCTTCGATGGCAGCAATTTTGGCAGGGTTATTCCTTAGCGAACAGCTAGGGCTGCAAACCTGGATCGGAATTGCCTTAACCCTGGGAGGGGTTGCCTGGGTCGTGGTGGAACGCACACCCAATGAGCCGCGAGATCGATCGCACCGCTGGCTGGGAGTTGGCTTCGGATTATTGGCGGCACTGGGTCAGGCAGGCGGAGCCGTTTTGTCCAGAGCAGCGTTAGCCGGAACCACAGTCAGCCCACTCTGGAGTACGCTGATTCGTCTTGCAGCAGGTGTGCTAATTTTGCTAGTCTGGATGGTGGCAAAGCGTCAGGCCCTCCGAGTTTTCCAGCCGCTTCGATCGCCCCGCTTCCTGGCTATCCTGGCTCTTACTGCATTTAGCGGCACGTATCTGGCAATCTGGCTCCAGCAAACTGCCCTCAAATTCACTGCCACGGGCATTGCTCAGGCGCTCACCTCGACCAGTCCGCTGTTTGTGATTCCGATCGCTTTCTGGGCAGGAGAACGAGTGAGTTTAAGGGCAATTTTAGGAGCGACGATCGCCTTAGCAGGAATTTGGCTACTGTTCGATTAAAAGAGAGCCAATCAAAATTAAGTCGGATTTTCATCTGCGATAGCGTTCTTCGAGCCAGATCCGAACTTCGTTTGCGCTCCCGAAGGTGAGTGATTGATGGGTCGTCGGGTCGTAGACGCTCCAGTAATGTTCACCCGATCGATCGCGCTTCAGCGTAATTTGCGGTTCAGAATAACCGAGACAATATTGCACAAATCGATCCCAGATCCGCTTGAGGCGTCCATTTTGCCAGGTTTGCGGCGATCGTGGATTAACGAGGGGGGAGGATTGCTGAATCGGATTGAAATCAGTTCTCATACCATGACTCCCGGATGCGAAGGGTGAATCAGACGGTTTGCAGGCAGATTACTCCTTTGGTCATGCTCGTGCTGGAGCACGATGAGTAAATTGAATGGCGGAATAAACTCCATCGCCGTAACAAAATTTCATCTGATAGCCCCACTTTAAGTAGCTGCAACGATGAAATCAAAAAGCGCACTGCATCGTTTCCATGAAAAAAATTCATGTTTACCTCTGGAGTCTCCTGAGAATTTAAGCGACAATCTGGGAAGTGCAGGGAAGAGGTGGACGCGATGAATCTTGAAGGCATTAAGCTATCGCAACTGCGGGCACTGGCTACGATCGCCAAGTATGGCAACTTCAGTGAGGCGGCTTTTCAGCTTGGTGTGTCTCAATCCGCCATCAGTCATGCAATCGCGGCGTTAGAAGCTGAATTAGGCGTGGTGCTGCTGTCGCGGGGGCGACATGGGGCTTCGCTAACTCCCGTAGGCGAACGCATTTTGGCGCATACTCATACCATGCTGGATAATCTGGAGGCGATCGGCAAAGAAGCAAACCTCGCGAAGGGGCTTCAGGGCGGTCATCTACGAATTGCATCATTTCGGAGTGCGGCGACTCACGTGCTGCCCGGCGTGATTGCAGAGTTTCAGAAGCGGTTTCCGGGCGTGAGTATTACGATTCGCGAATGTCGTTTCGGCGTTTCCGTTGCTCAAGCCCTGCGGCAGGGTCAGGCAGACCTGGGCATTACCATTTTGCCGACGACCGATGAATTTGAATCCTGGGAACTGCTGCGCGATGAGTATCTGGTTCTGTTTCCCCCCAGCTGCAAGCTCAAAGACTCCCTCACCTGGCAGGATCTGTACAGGCTGCCCTTAATTTTGCCTTCGTCGCAGGACGAGTGCCGCATCCTGATTGATGCTCACTTCGATCGCTTTCAGCAGCCCTTAAAACCCACCTACGAAGTAACGGAAGATTCGACCGCTGTGGGCATGGTCAGCCAAGGCTTGGGCATTACGATTATGGGACGATTAGCCGCCGAGCCACTGCCACCCCATGTTCAGGTGAGAAGTCTGCCCGTGAAACTAGAGCGAATTATCGGCGCAGCAATCTTGGCAGAAGGGTTACATTCTCCGGCGGTTTATGCGTTTCTTGACAGTTTGAAAGCATCAGGGTCAGTTCAGCCCGGCTCTGCCTTGTCTGATTTAAGCGCCGTTGTTTAGCGTTCAGCGATCGCCTAATCACAATCTCGTCAGACTAACCTCACTTCACAAAACCCAAAACAAACCCATTAATCCCATCTCCTCCAGGGAGGGAAGTCCGCAGGGCAGGGTGGGGCAAACCTTCGCGATCGAGCCAAGCTCCACCTTTCTGGAATCACCTTTCTGGAATCACCAGATCGACTGCTGTATATCCAGGTGCGTGAACAATAATTGCCCCCATTAAAATAAATCCATCCACTTTAGCCTGAAGAGGAGCGTCAGCCCATGTGTGGAATTGTTGGCTACATCGGAACTCAAGCAGCAAGCGGTATTTTGCTCGAAGGGTTACGCAAGCTGGAGTATCGCGGCTATGACTCCGCGGGAATTGCCACCATCTGGGAAGGCGAAATTCACTGTGTCCGGGCGAAGGGCAAACTGCAAAATCTGCAAGACAAGTTAGAAGGCTTACATATTCCCGCACAGGTCGGCATTGGACACACGCGCTGGGCAACCCACGGCAAGCCGGAGGAATACAACGCCCATCCCCACATGGATACGGCAAAGCGATTGGCAGTCGTGCAAAATGGCATTATTGAAAACTATCGCGAACTGCGCGAACACCTGAAGGCAAAGGGACACGAGTTTCGATCGGATACCGACACCGAAGTGATTCCCCACCTGATTGCCGATTATCTGGCAGAACTCTCTACCAGCCCCAATCCCTTACTCGAAGCGGCACGCCTGGCAGTGAATGACCTTCAGGGCGCGTTTGCGCTGGCGATCGTTTCAGCCGACTATCCCGATGAACTCCTTGCAGTGCGGCAGCAGGCTCCTTTGGCAATCGGGTTTGGGCAGGGCGAATTCTTTTGTGCGTCGGATACTCCGGCTCTGGTGACGCATACTCGCGCTGTGCTGACGCTGGAAAATGGCGAACTGGCAAGGCTGACCCCGCTGGGCGTAGAAGTGTATGACTTTGTCGGGCATCGACTCAAGAAAACGCCGCGAATGCTGGACATGAACCCGATTCAGGTGGAAAAGCAGGGCTTCCGGCATTTCATGGTGAAGGAAATCTATGAACAGCCGGGTGTGGTGAGAACTTCGTTGGAAGCCTATCTGGATAGTGGGTGGACAGCCGCTAGTTCTACTTCCCCAATTCGCTTGAATCTGCCGGATGAGTTTTATGCGGATATTGAGCAAATCCAGATCGTTGCCTGCGGTACAAGCTGGCACGCCGGACTGGTGGGTAAGTATTTGCTAGAACAGCTTGCCGAAATCCCCACACAGGTGCAGTATGCCTCTGAGTTTCGCTACGCACCGCCCCCACTCACGCCCCATACGCTAACGATCGGTGTGACCCAATCCGGCGAAACCGCAGACACCCTTTCTGCCCTGGAAATGGACAAGCGACGCAGAACCGATCTCGATCGCAAATTTCAGTCCCGCATCCTGGGTATCACGAACCGCACCGACAGCACTTTGGGACATTTAGCAAATCATCTGATCGACACTCGCGCCGGAATCGAAATTGGTGTGGCAGCAACCAAAACTTTTACTGCGCAACTCGTCGCCTTCTACTGTCTGGCGTTAGAGTTTGCCTATCGGCGCAAAACCGTTCCGCTCGATCGCCTGGAGCAAATCATTACCGGGCTGCGCCAGCTTCCCTCAGAAATGGAGCTAATTCTTGAAAGCCAGGAACGCTACATCGAAGAACTCGCCCACGATTTCGCCGAAACCCAGGACTTTATCTTTTTAGGACGGGGCATCAACTTCCCGATCGCCCTCGAAGGCGCACTCAAACTCAAAGAAATCAGCTACATCCATGCCGAAGGTTACCCCGCAGGCGAAATGAAACATGGTCCGATCGCGTTACTGGATGCAAAAGTGCCTGTGGTGGCGATTGCCATGCCGGGAGCGGTGTATGAGAAAGTGATTTCTAACGCTCAAGAAGCGAAAGCTCGTGATGCGCGTTTAATTGGTGTGACACCGATGAATGATGCTCATGCGGCGGAAGTGTTTGATGATATTCTGCCCGTGCCTTCGGTCGAGGAACTGCTTTCTCCAATTCTGACGGTCATTCCACTACAATTCCTGGCGTATCATATTGCGTCGCGCCGAGGCTTAGATGTGGATCAGCCGCGTAATTTGGCGAAGTCAGTGACAGTTGAATAGTTTAACGAAGCTGTTCTAACGAAGCTGTTCTCGATGTTTGTATGCAAACAATAAAGTCTTGAACTCGCGCGTAAAGTTCTAAACTCGTGCGTAAAGTCTTAAACTAACTGTCACACTGAAGGAAGGTTGTGGCAGTTAGCTTGTCTATATGGAGAATGTTCTAACCTAGAAGATGAGAAAAACGGTGGCTTGTCCCTTGTGTACGCAATCAGCCCATCAAGTTCGTTTGCCATTCAGATATTTTTTGCGACGCAACACTGTGGCTACATTAGCCTAATTGAGACAGTCCCAATTAAGACAGTGAAGCTGTTCCTATAGTAGATATTACAAACATTATAAATATCACAAACATTGCTAAGCCCGACTACCGTTGTCAGTCGAGAGTTTTTTGTTGGCAGTCTTGCGCCTTGTCATTCCTGTTTAACTCGGTGCAGTTCTTTCCAGTTGGCTATTTAGCGGCTGGAACAGCTTAACAACAAAGGTTGTTCCTTCGCCCACTTCACTCTCTACATCAATTTGCCCGCCATGCAAGTCTAAGCAATGTTTTACGATGGTTAGCCCTAGCCCAGTTCCAGGAATTTTGCCCACATTGTTTGCTCGTTGAAAAGGTTCAAACAAATGCTTTTGAGCATCAGAAGGAATTCCAATTCCCATATCTCGAACTTGTAAGGTGACTTGTTCTTCATGACAGGAAAGGTCAAAATAGACGGGGCGATCTTGGGGAGAGTATTTAATTGCGTTTGAAATTAAATTCGTGAGAATGTGCCTGAGGAGTTTTTGATCCAGACAAGCATTCTCGCAGTGCCCCTGACTGTTGAAAAGGATGCGGTGCTTTGAACCTGTGCTAAATTGGATTTCCTCGACTAGTCTTCGACAGAAGCGATCTAAATTTAAAGAGGCTGGCTTAAACTTCAAGCTTCCACCTGCGGCTTGACCAACAGATAATAAATCATCCAACAATTGATTCATCGATCGAACCGATTGTTGAATTATGTATAAAAACTCGCGTCGTCTTTCTTCGGTTAAATTATGATTTTCCTGCTCCAGCAATTGGGCACAGCCCAGAATTGAGGTCATCGGACCTCGAAGTTCATGAGCTGCCATTGACCAAAACCGAGATTTTAGCTCACTCAACTCTTTCTCTTTTTCTAGAGCGACGCGAATCGCAGTTTCTGACAATTTCCGGCGGAGGGCAACTTCGACCGCAACATGCAAGTCCCGCTCATCAAACGGCTTCACGATATATCCAAAGGGGTCTGTCACTTTGGCTCGTTGCAATGTGGCTTCATCAGCATAAGCCGTTAAATAAATGACAGGCGTATCAAAATCGGCTCGAATTTGCTCTGCCGCTTCGATGCCATCCATTTGACCTTTAAGTCGGACATCCATTAAAACTAACTCTGGTCGTAATTCCGCGACCTTTTCAACCGCTTCTTCTCCAGAGGCGACTGATGCAGGTACACTGTACCCCAACTTTTTCAATCGCTTCTCGATATCACGGGCAACAACTCTTTCATCCTCAACGACTAAAATCCTTTCATTAGCCATTTATTGTTCCCTTCCTATACTTTCTAATTCTGAAAATGTAATTCTAAAGGTCGTTCCTGTTCCTTCTGTTCGATCGAGTTCTATAGTGCCTTCGAGTTGTTCAGTAAAGACGCAGACAAGTTCCAAGCCGAGTGATTCTGTGTTACGGAAGTCTAGCTCTAACGGAAAGCCAATTCCATTATCCTGAACAGTTAATATGAATCGATTGTCAGAAGTGGGGGAAATTTCAATAAGGATTTCATTTTCTGAGGTTGGCGTAGGAAAAGCATGTTTTAAGGTATTGGAAACTAATTCATTGATGATTAATCCACAGGGAATGGCTGTATCAATATTGAGCCAAACGCCTGCTGCCTCAGCTCGTAGCGTTGCTGCTTGCGAATTTGCCGTATAGGACCGAAGCAGATTATTCGCCAAGTCACGAATATATTCATCAAAGTTGATTTTGAGTAAATCACTCGATTGATGCAGTTTTTCATGAATCAGCGCCATTGAACGAATTCGATTTTGGCTGTCCTTGAACAGTGCAAGTACCCTTTCGTCCCTGATGTAGTCTGATTGAAGTCTCAAGACACTTGAAATCACCTGTAGATTATTTTTGACCCGATGGTGGATTTCTTTCAATAGGGCTTCTTTTTCCTTCAATGACAGTTTTAGCTGCTCCTCGGTTCGCTTGCGTTCTTTCAGTTCGTTCTGGACTTGCTGATACAGCTCAGATTGTTGAATCGCGATCGCCATATGAATTGCGAGTTGCTTCAATAAATCAACTTCAAACGATCGCCATTGTCTGGGGCCAGAGCAGTGATAGGCACATAATAATCCCCACAAGTGTTCTCCTTGCAGGATCGGGACAACCAGGCTTGCTCGTATATCGTATAGGACCAGAATGTCAATATGACACTGAGTTAAACCAGCTGTATAAATATCCTCACAAACCTGAGTCCGTCCATTCTTATAAGCTTGGGCATAGTTTTGCCCAAAGCACTTATCCTGGATGCTGCTATTGAGTGCAGGCCTCCAACCGTCTTCGACTGACTCGACCACGACGGTGCCACTCCAGTCTGGATGGAACTGGTAGATAATCACTCGATCTGCTTTGAGAAATTGCCGGACTTCCTCGACACTCCGCTGCAGGATGTCATTAAGATTCAGGGACTCTCGGATGTGGAGTGCCATCGCGGCTAGAATCTGGCTGCATTGCAGCTGTTCCAGCAAGCCTACCGGATTTTCTAGCAGATGAAGAGCCAATTCTGAACCCTGTTCTTGAGCCAATTCACCGCTTGATGCCTCAAACTGCTCGATCGATCGCTGCAGTTGTTCCGCAGCGTCATACATCTCATTAAGAGCCAGAACCTCTAGAAAACTTGTGGGTGAGACAACGCCTAAAAGTTCTCCCTGGGGTCCGTATACCCCAAACCGCTGCACTTTTGCTTGCTGCATCTTCCAGTAAGCAACTAATATCGACTCTGAGGATGGGAAGTGCAGGAATGGGCTGCTCATCACTGTCTGAGCTTGTATCTGCGATAAATCTAGCCCTAATGTCCAAAGCTGAAGCACATGCCGCTCTAAAAGTAATCCCACAGGGTGGGAATTATCCTGCGTATCATCTGCTGCTGTCAGCACGACACAATCCGCTTCACAATCAAGCATTAATTGAGCTAACTGGAGAACTGATGTAGCTGCAGGTGCTTGAACGATCGGCGGAGAAACAATTTCTGCTAACTGCTTTAATTTCAGTAGTTCATCTAGTTGTAAGACACAGCGGAGACTCGCCGGGGTGATGATACCGAGCCACTGCTCCTGCTCATCCACAACAGGAAGATGATAAATCTGATGCTGACGGAGCTGAGCGAGGGCAGTAAAAACGTTTTGATCTTCAGTTTGGGTCAAGGCGATGACTGGTTGACGCACAACGTCAGCAACTTTCACTGCCGTTAAATCTCGCCCTGAAACAATCGCCTGTAGGGCGTCTCTCTCTCCGAATACCCCCAGGAGCCGTACCCCTTCTACAATCAGAATGCCACTTGCTCGCGCTTCGCTCATCAGTACGGTATTGAGCGAGAGTTCTAAACCCGGAAGAACACAGCTGCTCTGCGCTTTGCTCATCATCCTAATCGCGCTGCCCAGGGACGCATCAGGAGCTATGGTCAACGGGCGTCGATCAATTGCAGAATCTAAAGATAAGGAAGGGGCTGATGAATTTTGCGGATGCATGAATCAGTGTTTTTAGCAGCAGGGCTTTAACAAGAGGTTTTATTCGGCAGTAGTTAAGTTAACGTAACTTAACTCAAAATGATAAATTGAGCTAATTCCTATACAAACTATAAGTCATGAATCATAAACTTCTTCTTGGCATGTGGCATTGCTGAACCGGAGTAGGATTAGCCCCCCTAGCCTTCCAAAGTTGGAGGGAACTGGTGCTCAAAGCCCCCCTCGCTCTGGGTGTCGTGCTCCGAGGACTCCGTAGCCCTTTACCCTCTTACCCTTGTGCCCTCTGCCCTTTTTTCTCTTCCCTCTGGCGCGAAGTGCCTCAAAATTTTTTCTAAACATCAGCCACCCGTATGCTTCGCAGTTCCCCAAAGGGGTAATCGCCCCTTCCCCACGCTCCTCTCCCTCCTTCCCTTCTCTCGCTTCACCACAGGCGGTTGTGAAATGCCACCTCTCAAGGACTCTTGGACTGGAAAAATATCAGGTCAGGCGTAAATCCTTTTTCTCCCAACCGCATGACAACATCCCGAACAAACGATCGCTCTCCTATCCACAGCGCCTCGATTCATATTTCAATAGGAGCAAAATTTCAATGGGAGCAAACGTGATCGCCGCAATCGCTCGCCAACCCTGAAGAATCTGTCGCAGCAGTAGTTGGCTACCGACGATCAGGTGATCTTCGATCAGTTCGAGCTTGCCCTCCGGTCGGTGGTGCAAGAACGATTCAAAAATTCTTTAGTAGTAGGATACAAGGTACGATCGCCTCCTCATTGTGGGTCGGCTGCCATGTGGAATGTAGTACCTGAAAGCCTTAATTTACAAAGGCATCAAAAATTGGCAATTCATTTTATCACAGAGTAGGATCAAGAAATTGCAACAAATGGAGTAAATTGGCAAACCATTTTTTCGTACCGCCTAAAAACTGTACCTAAAGATGAGGGTTCTAGACGACGAGATTGGCGATTCGTTTTATTGCTATACAATTTTTGTTCTTAAATTGCGCTTAGCCTGGGTTTCTCCTTGCTGGGCGCATTCTTTTAGAAATTCATAAAGCTGTTCTTTTGACGTTTGCGGAAAGGTAGCACTAGCTTCTACTTCTTGATATTGCCCATTGTGCAATTCGTAAATTCTTAGCTGTTTACCGTTGTATCGCCAGAATTCAGCTACTCCTATTTCTGCATAAAGCACATTTTTGTTGACATCGGTGTGAGTAATATCCACTTCGACAATCAGATCAGGAGGTGGATCAACTGCTAAATCAACGGTTTTGCCTCGCACGATCGGCTCATTCGCAATATAAAATCCTTCGTCGGGTTCCGCTCCAACTTGCAAGTCAGGACGATTCAGCGTCGTTGACCCCATGCTTTTAATGTTGAGATCCAGCTCATCAACCAGGATTTTAATAAAATCACTGATTAAACGACTCAGATTCTCATGTGCCTCCAAGGGGGTCATAATCTCTAACGTTCCTTTGTAGTAGCGCAGAAGAGCCGCTCGCTTCTCCCCCAACGCTTCTAGAATTTTCTGGTAAGCCTCCCAACTCACACCATGCAATGTGACGCGCTTCTCGGCAGGTAAGCGATCGATCGGTTGAGCAGAAATGGAATGGGCAGTAGGCATAATTGCACCTTTCCCGGCTTCATGGCTGGCGATGCAGCGTTTTATCTAGATTTGTGTTTACGAGTTTAGCACTGGCACAAGGCACGGTTGGCAGCAAGGACGCATGACAGGCAGAGACGATCGCGTGATGCCCTCATGATAAAGGCGGTATGCGAGCGCTCCCTTTTGTTTGACTGTGTTAGCTTGCGATCGGATTTCTTTTTCAGCCCTACCGCTTGTGCTTCGTTGCTGTTTGACCCAAACTGTCCTTTCATGACACTGTGAAAAGTAACAACGCTTTTGATAATTGATTCTGGGGACGATCAGAGAGACGATCGAACAATTTGTAAAGCGATCGAATAATTTACCTCAGTCAAACTATAATCGCTGAAGGGGAGTCGATCGGTGAGTTTTCTCAATCTGAAGATATTGTTGAGCAGACGAAAGCGATCGAGTGGTGTTGATCGAAAACAAATTTCCCAACAGAACAATCATGCATCTTTTCTGGGAGAACTGTAAGCGACCGATTCGTAACCGGCTGAAACAGGGTAAAGCGTTTTTACGAGGCTATCCCTTTTATTACGCTCGAACGCAAGACCCCGAATTTGCTGACCGCTACGGTTATTTATGGAGTGAATTTAGAACGCCGATTCCCGATCGCGGTACTCCCGAAATTCGTGCCAATCGTCTGTGGAATTTGCAGCTTGCAGCCGAACGGATTCACTGCTTGCGCTTAGCACCGGGAGCAGTTTTCAGTTTTTGCGATCGGATCGGTGAACCTACTTTAAAGAATGGATTTCGAGCCGCTCCAGTCTTTATTCGAGGTAAAGTTTTGACTGATGTGGGTGGTGGTTTATGTTTGATTGCAACCAATTTGTTTAACACATTTTTGCAGGCAGGCTGCGAGATTTTAGAACGTCATTGTCACAGCATTGATGCCTATGGCGACGAACGCTTTTATCCGCTGGGGCAAGATGCTGCGGTTGCCTATGGCTACAAAGATTTAGTCGTGAGAAACTCCAGTCAAATTGCTTTGCAGTTGCGCTTTCAAGTTCTGGGCGATCGGGGTGAAGTGCATTCCAGCGTATGGGGTGAACAGCCTTACTCGATTCAAATTAAGATTGAATCTCAAGTGTTAGAAGAGATTCCTCCTGCCAAAGCAGACGATTGCTCCGGCTGGATTGTGGAAACAACGCGCTCCGTTCAAAAGACTTCCGATCTGTCCCTGTCCCCTCAATGGCAGTTAGACTATCGCACCGTTAGCCATTATGCCCCCTGTGAACGATCGTAGATAATGAGCGATCGTAAAAAAACACTGCTTTCCTGACTGCTCCCATTGCCTCGAACTGTGGCTTAGATATCAAGATTGACGGTGAGGGGAATCGTTTCGGTGTGAATCAGGAGGGTTGTTCTGATGAATCAGCAATCAATGGTAGAAAACGATGGTAGAAAACGATCGACTGCCTTTGTGATACTGGCTACTTGCGATCGTCCCCGCTTGCTGATGCGTTAATGTGCGATCGATGCCGCCTTGGGGTAACAAGCCCTGGAACTAAATTTAGTTATCTAAGAACCTTTTGCGTTTCGCGATCGTCTATCTTATGAGAGGCGCAGTGGAGATCGGGCAGTGCAATTTAAGATTCGTTCGTGGATTATTGAAATTGGGTTTGGTATTGGCCTTTTGCTGCTAGCAAGTCTGGCTCTGCTGCTGGCGATGGAGCATCATCCTCAAATTCCTCAGCCCCATAGCTCGACAAGACAGATCATGCCAGGCAGTTCTCTAGCGAGAACAATTATCCCTTTGGGAAACAGCGAAGCGATCGGCTGAGAGACGTAGAAACTTAGCGACAATTTAGACACAGGGGAGTCCGCAAAATCTGGTATCCTGCTGTCATTTGTGTTGCTCCCTCTCCCAAAGACTCGGCTATAGTGCTTAAGGACAATTTGAGAAAACGATTCTGAAGAAACGGGTAAAATCTTTCGGCAGTTCTGTCCGTCGTGAGGCGGGTTGCGCTGGTGCACAGCCGAAGGACAGCGGTGGGAAAGGCGAGTGGGGTGAGACGGATGACGAATTCTCCCAATGATAATAAAGAGAATCAGCCTGAGCAGCAAACGTCTACAGCGAGGCAAAACCGTACGGGGGGCAGGCGGCGCACGGTAATTCGGGCGGGTTTCGTCGCGGGGGGTCTGCTGCTCGTGGGGCTGGCAGGTGGCGTGTGGTGGGCATGGCGATTTGTGAACGAGGGTTTGTCTCCCCTGATTGCTCGTCAGGTCAGTACGCAGCTCAATCGTCCGGTGCAGGCAGGCGAGGTCGAGCAGATTTCTTTGACGCGGATTGTCTTTGGTCCTTCTGCAATTCCGGCAACGCCAACCGATCGCGATCGGCTAGAAATGCAGCGGGTTGAGGTCACGTTTAACCCGTTTGAAGTGTTGTGGGATCAAACGCTCAGCGTAGATGTGACGCTGGTAAACGCCCAAGCATTTGCCGACCAGAATGCAGAAGGACAGTGGATCACCACAAGGGCAAGAAACAACGAAAATGCACCTGACCCTTTTATTGCCGTTGAAGTCGATGCGCTGCGCGTGCGGGATGGCACATTAACGCTGCTGCCCTATGGAAACGTAGAGGAATCAGAAGTGGTTGACCCGGATGAGCCGAATCCGCAAAACCCGACGCCCGAACCGCGTGACGATGATTCGCCGGAAACCCTTTCCCGCAATGCCGTTGCCCGTCCGCAAATTGTGATCCGAGATGTGGATGCCGCTACGCTGTTTCGGAATCAAAACAGGCTGATTTCCTACGAAGTCACGGGCAGACCCGATACTGGGGGCGAACTGCGAATCGAAGGCGAGTCTAACCTTGATCGCGAACAAACCACGCTCCGCGCCCGAGGTGAAAATCTGCTGGGTCCTGATGTGAATCTGCTGGTTCCGCTGCCTGTGGAAATTAGAGCCGGACGCTTATCGAGCGATCTGGAGGTGGTGTTTCCCCCCGAAGACGAGTCGCTTCAGCTCAACGGAGTCGTGCAGTTTCAAAACGCGACGGGCAAAATTAAGCAGGTTCCACAGCTCTTGACGCAAGTCAACGGCAGGCTGCGGTTTCGCGGTCAGGATGTGTTCTTTGAAAACGTGCGCGGCAGATATGGCTTAATCCCGACTCGGGTGGGCGGCAGCCTCAACACCCAGCGCAACTACAACCTGAGGGCGCAGGTCGATCGCACCACGATTCGAGATCTCTTCAATACGTTTGACGTGGATTCTCCGGTTCCCGTATCCGGTGAAGTGCGCTCTCAGCTTCAAATTACTGGGGCGATCGATAAGCCAGTGGTTTCGGGCGTGGCGGAGAATTTAACGCCTATCGTTGCCGATCGCGTGACGTTTCAGTCGGCGCAAACTCGTTATCGGGTCGGGGATAGCGTTCTGGCGTTTGATGGGATTCGGGCAGTGCCGCGTGGGGGCGGCTTGGTTACGGGCAGTGGACGCATTGGCTTTGGCGAAAACAGCAGCGTTGCCTTTAATCTACAGGGACAAAACCTGCCTGGTGACACGATTGCCCGTCAATATGGCGCGAATCTGAATAATTTTACGATCGGCTTAGTCGATGCCCAGGCGCGGCTTTCGGGTTCTCCCGATAATCTGGTGACGACGGTAGATTTTCAGGCTCCTCAGGCAACCTATGCGGCACGGGGAAGAGTGCGAATTGCGGGCGATCGAATCCAGTTGCAGGATGGGGCAGCTCTGGTGGCAGGCGGCATTGTTCGGGCAGATGCAGAATCCGTCAACGGACGATTCACCGCAGATGTTCAGACTTCGGGGGTTGCGCTGCGGCAGTTTTCGCCGGATTTGCGGGGCTTGCTGAGCGGTGATTTCCAGCTTGCAGGCAGTTTGAATAACCTGAGTCCAAGGGCGATCGCGGCATCGGGACAGGTGCGGCTATCGGAGGGGCTAGCAATTATTAACTCGCCTTTAACGGCAGATGTGCGCTGGCTGGGCGATCGGCTTCAGGTTCGCAATGCGACGGCGACGGGCTTTCAGGCAGACGGATTGGTGTTTGCGCGGCTGGAAGGCACGCCTGCGATCACCAATCTGGATTTGAATGTGAATTTGCAGGATTATGCGCTCTCTGAACTGCCGATTAATACTCCAGAGCAAATCCGGCTGGCAGGCCGCACCGACTTTAGCGGACGAGTCACGGGAACACCCGATGCGCCACGCGTCGCCGGACGGCTGGGCTTAAACGATTTCCGCGTGAATCAGGTTGCCTTTGAACCGCGCCTGACCGGAGACTTTCGCTACACGAATCGCGGTATCAGCCTGGATGTGGCAGGACAGCAGGATCGAGTTGCCCTGACGCTGGACGATCGCAACCGTCCGGTGAGCTTCCTGGTGCAGCAAGGAGAGTCGATCGCGCAAGGACGCACCGCAGGCGATATTCTCACGGCAACGCTGGAAAACTTTCCGCTTCAGGTGTTGGGTCTTGCCCCCGCTGCAGATTACGGCATTGGCATTGTCGCGGGTGAGGCAAGCGGTCAGATCGAGGCGAATATTGCCAATTTGAATAATCCCAGCGTCATCGGCCAGTTGACGATCGATCGTCCGGCGTTAGGCTATATTGCAGCCGAGCGGTTTGCGGGACAGTTCCGCTATGTAGACGGGGTGGCGGTGCTGCAACAGGGTGAACTGCAACAGGGCGGTAGCCGCTATTTGCTATCGGGAACGTTTAATTCGCGATCGGACAATCCGCTGCAAGCTCGCATTGTGGCAGATCAGGGGCGGATCGAAGACATTCTCACGGCACTTCAGTTCTTTAATTTTTCTGACTTTGGGCGTGGGCTACGTTCCCCGGTTTTTGCGACTGCTGCCGAGGTTCAGCCCTTTTCAGTGGGTCAGCCGGATGCCGCTCTCATCAATCAGCTTCGCCGTTACTCAGAAATCAATTTGTTGCTGAGTCAGCAGGCTGCTGCACGGGAACAGTCTTCGTTTTTGCCCGATCTCTCGAAGCTGCAAGGCGTGTTTACCGGGGCGATCGACATTGCCTCTTCTGCCCAAACTGGCGTGGATGTTCGATTTGACCTCGCTGGGCGAGATTGGCGATGGGAAGATTATCAAGTCGATCAGGTAATCGCACAGGGACAGTTTCAGAATGGCGTGCTGACGCTGCTGCCGCTCCGGTTTCAGTCGGATGAGTCGTTTCTCACGTTTTCGGGGCAGGTGGGCGGTGAACAGCAGTCTGGACAGTTGCTTGCCGAAGGAATTCCGGTAGAGGCACTGCGCGATGTGTTCCGGCTGCCGATCGACATTGAGGGCGATCTAACCGCAAACGCCACCCTGGCAGGCTCGATCGGAGATCCGCAGGTGATCGGGGAAATTCAGCTCAATAATACGATTGTCAACAATACGGAACTTCCGCCGCTTCGCAATTTGTTTGGCTACAACGATGCACGGCTGACCTTTGATACAGACTTTGTGCGTGAGCAGCCGCAGACCACTGCAAACAGTGCGACAAACAATAATGGGACAAACAATCCAGATGGCTCCAGAAACATCACGCCCGAACCCACCGAACCCACCTCAACCGACGAGTTTTCACTCACGGGCAGCATTCCCTACAAGTTTCCCTTTATGACAGTGGAGCCAGCGTCGAGTGCCTTTAATGTCAATCTGAATGTGCGAAACGATGGGCTGACTCTGATTAACGCCTTTACCGATCAGGTGGCATGGCGCGAGGGACAGGCAGATGTGCAGGTTCAGGCAAGCGGCATTTTGACCGACACTCAGCAAGATCTGACGATCGGCGGCACGGCTGAATTTGCTAATGCTCGCGTTTCGGCGCAGGCTTTGCCCGAAGATATCACCAATCTCAACGGCACGATCGTCTTCAGAAACGATCAAGTTCAGGTGCAAAACCTGCAAGGTGAGTTTAGCGACGGGCAAATCGTAGCGCAGGGAACGCTGCCGATCCTCCTGCCGCTGACCGTGAATAACCCCGACAACCAGCCGCCGCTCACACTCAACCTGGACAATATCGCGCTCGATCTGCAAGACCGCTACGAAGGCGATGTCGCCGGACGGGTCATTCTCACCGGAACAGCTCTGGCTCCAGAAATCAGCGGCGAAGTTTTGCTAAGCGATGGGCAAGTGCAGTTACCCGAAGACAATGGCTCAACGATCGCCGCTGCCCCAACTTCACAGTTTGGCAATACAGAGTCCTCGCTTTTCACACCCCCTCTCTTGCAGAGTCTGCGGCTCACGCTAGGTGATGATTTGCGCGTCACCCGCGATCCGCTGCTGAGCTTTGTGGTGACAGGAGATTTAATTGTGGATGGCACGATCGACGATCTGCGCCCGGAGGGAACTGTGCAGTTGCGGAGTGGTCAGGTCAACCTGTTTACAACGCGCTTTAATCTCGATCGCGATTACACCAACACGGTCGTGTTTCAGCCCAGTCGCGGACTCGATCCATTACTGGATGTGCAGTTAGTTGCCTCTGTCCCTGAAATCACCCGATATCCGGTTCCCAATACTTCTCCGTTTGCCGCTGCTGAAGTTGCCGATCTACCCTTAGCTGCCGATTTTGGTCGCCTGGAAACTGTGCGAGTGCAGGCAAGCGTCGCCGGACCTGCCAGCCAGGTGTTCAACAATCTAGAGTTAACCAGTAGCCCCAACCGCAGCGAAACCGAAATTCTCGCGCTGATCGGCGGTGGCTATGTCAGCACCCTGGCTCAACAGGGCGGCGTGACAACCGCGATCGCCTCCCTTGCCGGATCAGCCGTATTAAGCCAGCTCCAAAACCTGATCAGCAACGCCCTCGGCTTAACCGACTTCAGCCTCTTCCCCACTACCCTCGTTTCCGATGATGCCCGCACTTCCACCCTGGCGATCGCCGCCGAGCTGGGCTTTGACATCACTGACAACCTCTCTGTTTCCACTCTGCAAATCCTCACCGCCCCCGAACCTACCCAATTAAACCTGCGCTACCGCCTCACCGATGAGCTCTCTGTCCGAGGCTCCTCCAACTTCCAGGGAGAAAGCCGCGCCATCCTGGAATTCGAAACCCGATTCTAACTCGCCCCTCTACCCCTCCATCCCCTCCGCATCCCCCACTCGGTAGAATAGAAAAGGAGAACCTCACCGATATCGATCGCCCCCAATGCTGGATTCGCTGCAAACTTTCCTTTATCATCTTGCCCATTCCGCCGATACGTTGGTGTCCGATCAGCTCGTTCACCTGAGTCCAGTCAGCGTTGGGGTGATTTTTCTGGCGGGACTGCTTACCAGTCTCACTCCCTGTATGCTGTCGATGTTGCCCATCACGATCGGCTATATCGGCGGCTACGAAGCCAGAAGTCGGATTCAGGCAGCCGTTCAGTCAGCATGGTTTGCGCTGGGCTTGGCGACTACACTGGCAGGGCTGGGTATTGCAGCGGCGATCGTCGGTCAGGTTTACGGTCAGGTCGGGATTGGTTTACCGATCGTCGTCAGCATGATTGCAATTTTGATGGGGCTGAACCTGCTGGAGCTACTGCCATTGCAGTTGCCCAATTGGGGCGGAACCGCATGGATTTCAAAAGAGCTACCGGAAAGCGTGCGATCGTATCTGGTCGGCTTAACGTTTGGCTTAGTCGCTTCCCCATGCAGCACCCCCGTTCTCGCCACCCTGCTGGCATGGATTACCGAAACCGGAAACCCGCAACTGGGCGCAATGCTGCTGCTGGCTTATACGGCAGGCTATGTCTCTCCCCTGGTATTGGCAGGAACATTCACTGCATCGATTAAAAAACTGTTAGAGCTGCGTCGCTGGTCGGGCTGGATTACGCCTGCAAGCGGTGCGTTGCTGGTCGGGTTTGGCTTATTCTCGCTGCTGTTTCGATTATTTCCCACAGGGGTTTAGCGCAGCGAATTTCTAAGAGGAGGTTTGAATTACGATCGCGATTCGAACCGTCCCCCTTAACCCCCCTCGATTCTGGAGGAACCGAGCCGTCCCCCAACCTCTCACCAGTTAACCCTTTACCTGTGAAGCATTTCCGATCCAGTTCTCAATTCAAAGCCTCCCGTTTATACCCATCGATAGGGAATTTAGGGGCTGTAGCACTCCAATCCTCACAGACATTTCCTAAACAATAACTTTTCAAATTTCCACGTTTATTATTCTCTGTTTTTTCTGTCCTCAAAACTATCTTTAACTATGTCTGCCGATTCCTCCTTTCGCTCTGCCCTGGCTCAATTCACAAATGTTCCCAAACAATATTTCAAAAAAGAACTATTGCCGTTACTTGCCGATTTGCGATTGGCGATCGTCCTCCTTCTCGTAATTGCCATTTTTAGCGTCTCTGGAACCGTGATTGAACAGGGTCAAACCCTTGCCTTTTATCAGGCGAACTATCCTGAAGATCCAGCTTTGTTTGGCTTTCTAAGCTGGAAGGTCATTCTCACGCTAGGATTCGATCATGTCTACCGAACCTGGTGGTTTCTGGCACTGCTGATTTTGTTTGGCTCCAGCCTCACTGCCTGCACCTTTACCCGCCAGTTTCCCGCCCTCAAAGCTGCCCGTAAATGGAAATATTATGAGCAGCCACGCCAGTTTGAAAAGCTTGCCCTGAGTGCCGAAGTGGATAAGGTTTCGATCGACTCACTCTCCCACCTGCTGAGCCAAAAACGCTATCGCATCTTTCAGGAAGGCGACAAGCTCTATGCGCGGAAAGGCATTACCGGACGCATTGGTCCGATCGTGGTTCATGCCAGTATGCTGCTCATTTTGGTGGGGGCAATCTGGGGCGCAATGACGGGCTTTTTTGCCCAGGAAATGATTCCCAGCGGCGAAACGTTTCAGGTGAGGAATATCTTTGATGCAGGGCCGTGGGCAGCGGCGCAGGTTCCCAAGGACTGGTCAATGCGGGTGAATCGCTTCTGGATCGACTACACACCAAACGGCACGATCGATCAGTTCTACTCCGATTTATCCGTTCTCGATCAGCAAGGGCAGGAAGTCGATCGCCAAACCATTCATGTGAATAAGCCCTTGAGACACAAAGGAGTTACTTTCTATCAGGCCGATTGGTCGATCGCCGCTCTCAAGTTCCACATCAACAATAGCCCCAGCCTTCAACTTCCGATGGCGCAGCTTGAAACTGGAGGCGCAGGTCGCCTGTGGGGAACCTGGATTCCTACCAAACCGGATTTAACGGCAGGCGTGTCGATCGTTGCCAAAGATCTTCAGGGCATTTTGCTGGTCTACGATATGCAGGGCAAGCTGATCGCAACCGTCCGCGAAGGAATGTCTACTGAGGTGAATGGCGTGACGCTGGCGATCGAGCAGGTGGTTGGCAGTACGGGACTTCAGATTAAAGCCGATCCGGGTATTCCACTGGTTTACACCGGGTTTGGCTTGCTGATGCTGGGCGTTGTCATGAGCTACGTTTCCCACTCGCAAATCTGGGCACTGCAAACTGCAAACAGAACCTACATCGGTGGCAAAACGAATCGGGCACAGGTCGCATTCGAGCGGGAGATGATCGAAGTCCTGGAACAACTTGAAACGCCCCAGCCTGACACGACTGAAGCGTTTGCAGAAGCAAAATCCTGATTGACTGACAAATCTAGATCAAGCGACAGAGGCACATCACGGCGGCTCCCATCTTTCGATTGCTTTTACAGCAGGTTTCCAGCGGCTTTGGCAAGCAAGTTAAATTTACCGGATGAGAGTGAAACCATCGCTGCGACCAAGCTGACAACGATCGCGATCGCCCCAAATGACTCGTTCAGCTCTTTGAGCTTATCCAGTGCCTCTTTTAAGTCTTTGGACGCATCGTTGATCGTCTTTTCATAACTACTCATGCCAGCAATAATCTTTGTTAAAAGAGTACTGTTGAGTTTGGCTCGAAGATTAATCAGCTCAAGTTCCAGGGCGTGAACTGTGGGTTTGGCAGGGCTACTTTTTGCCAGTAGATCTGTCACTTCTTTCACCAGATTTTTCTTTTCTGAATCGGTCAAGCCAGCCCTATCTGCCACTGCTTTCACATAGTCCAGAACTGCGGTTTGATCTGCTAACTCCCATTTAACTGTGGAAATCTTGCCTGCTTTGAAGAGTGCTGTTCGTTCAGCAAACGAAGCATCTCCAATTTCTTTGACTGTCGTAATGAGTTCGGCTAACTTTGTTGTGCTTGACATAAGATCTCCTGAAGAAACTTGTTAAAGATCGCTCAATCGAAGACAGGAATTACTGCTTGAAATCAACTCGTTTCATTTTTTCAATCATGGGAGCCGTAGTTCTTTCGTAATCCTTCAAGATGTTGACAATTCTGCTGACATCCGACGGCGTGAGCTGAATCGACACGGGTTCCTGATAACGCTGAGTCGCACGCTCGGCACAAAAAGCATCTCGTTTAAGCGGATCAATTTCTGGCTGTTTCTCCTGATTCAACTTCGTTAAGTCAAGCTTTTCTGCAAAGACTAAACTAATCGATTTGTGGCTCCCACGAGTTGCGTCCAGAACTTTTACAAATTCTTCAGCAAATGCTTTCTTCTCGTTAATCTTGTCGATCGCCTCGTTATATTCGCGATCGAGCCGAAGCAAGCTAAGAGCCTCAGACGGTGTGAAAACAGTGCCTGGTGGTGGCGTCAGGAGTCCGAAATATTGTCGATGCTGGTCTGCTTCTAGCTGAAGCTGATTCACATAAACAACCGACGCAATTTCGATTAATCCCTGGGTGTAGCTGTCAATCGCTTCGTCTGTACAAACCATCACCGGGGGAATTGTGTCTCCGCGAATGTCAGCCGCAACCGCATCAAAAATGACGTTCAGGATACTTGAACCTTGTTCCAGAATTGTGCTGACTGGCTCTGGAACCGAGCCGCTTGTATCGCTCAGCGAGGTAGACAAATCTCCCAACGCGCCCTGTAGCTTTTTCTGATTTTCAGGCGTAATCACGCTGGAGCGATTGTCCGCTAGCATCATCAGATTGTTCAGGTAAGCGATTATCACTTGATTTGCATCTGCGATCGCCATCCCTAACTCACGATCGTTTTGCCGACAAGCCTCTTCTGCCGCCGCTCTAGTATTGGCAATATCTGGAAATGTGTCGATCGGAACCCTGGCACGCCTGAGGCAGGACTGATAGTAATCAGTTGCCATTTCCTGTGATTTTGCCGCAATTTCTTTGGAGTTCTCGCCTAGCTTTCGCACATTGCTAAAGTCTCGGCATCCCACCAGAGACATTCCAACCAAAAAGCAGAGAGAAACTGTCCTGAACCTGAATT
Source organism: Leptolyngbya sp. GB1-A1 (assembly GCF_039962475.1). Classification (NCBI taxonomy): domain Bacteria; kingdom Bacillati; phylum Cyanobacteriota; class Cyanophyceae; order Leptolyngbyales; family Leptolyngbyaceae; genus Leptolyngbya; species Leptolyngbya sp. GB1-A1. The sequence goes on from NZ_JAMPLI010000003.1 coordinate 378,247, forward strand.
CTTTGTGACGCATCGAAACGACTCCCATCGAAAAGCACTAGGCTGGCGATCGTCCACCGTCTGACATAGCAAGTTGAGGAGATTGCTTTAGCTGCTGAATGCTATGTACCGAGCGACCTTTGACGATTTCTGCCTTTGTAAGAACTTATCCAGCCTATAAAAGAAAAAACTGAAAGTCAGCTAACAAGCATTAGGAACTTTCAAGGAACTAAGGTAAGAAAGTGAGGTTATACGGTTAGGAAAAAAGAGCGAATGAGCGGTGAGCAGCAGTTTTCTCCAGAAGAAAATCGGATTGGGAAGGTTTATCTGGTGGGTTCCGGCGTGGGGACGATCGACCTGCTTACGGTCAAGGCGTATCGGCTGATTAGTCAGGCAGAGGCGATCGTGTATGATGCGCTAGTGGATCAGGAAATTCTCGATCTTGCGCCCTCAGGCTGTGAAATTTTGAACGTGGGCAAGCGAGGCGGACAGCCCAGTACCCCTCAAGCGGAGATAAACCGTCTCCTGGTCAGCCTTTGCCAGCAGGGAAAGCAGGTGGTGCGGCTCAAGAGTGGCGATCCGTTTATTTTTGGGCGATCGACCAGCGAGATTCAGGCATTGATGGAGGCAAGCTGTCCGTTTGAGGCAGTTCCGGGTATTTCCTCAGCGTTGGCGGCTCCGCTCTTGGCAGATATTCCCCTGACCGATCCGGTGCTGAGCCGAGGCTTTGCAGTGGTGACGGCACATGAACCTGATGCATTGAACTGGCAAGCGTTGGCACAGCTTGAAACGCTGGTCATTTTAATGGGCGCAAAACAGCTCCCGACCATCATCGAGGAATTGGTGCGGCATGGGCGATCGTCTACTGCCCCGATCGCGATTGTTCGCTGGGCAGGACAGCCCAATCAGCAAATTTGGACAGGAACGCTGGAAACGATTGTGCGGCAAACCGATCGCCAGTCTCTCTCGCCTGCGGTCATTGTGATCGGAGAAGTTGTGCGGCTGCGCCCCTATCTTCAGTTCCCCTTAAACAGGCACAATAGTCGTGATCAGTAAGATCAGTAGATTTACATAAAAACAACGATAGCGATAGAACCGTGGTAAACCTTTTTCTTCCCCGACTACCGCTGCCGCTTGCGGGCAAAACCGTTCTGGTTACGCGAGCGGCTGGACAATCGAGCCAGTTTACGCAACTGCTCCAACAGCAGGGTGCAAGGGTGATCGAGCTGCCTGCGATCGAGATTACGCCCCCCTCAAGCTGGCATGGCTTGGACCAGGCGATCGATCGGCTGCACGAGTTCGACTGGCTGATACTCACCTCGACCAACGCCGTCGATTATTTCATAGAACGATTAATGGCTCAGGGTAAATCCCTCAGTGTGCTGTATCAGCTCAAAATCGCGGTGGTCGGGCAAAAAACGGCTGCCTGTCTTCAGCAAAAAGGAATTCAGCCCGATTTTATTCCGCCCAACTATGTTGCTGATTCACTGGTCGAGCATTTTCCCGATCGCGATCGGTTGCCTGAACTAAAGCTGCTGTTTCCCAGAGTCGAGACGGGCGGACGGGAAGTGTTGGTGAAAGAGCTATCTGCACAGGGCGCAACAGTGGTGGAAGTCGCAGCATACGAGTCGGGCTGTGTTCGCACGATCGCTCCTGAAATTGCCCAGGCACTGCAAAAGGACGCGATAACCTCAGGCGAAGCTCCCTTGCACATTGATGTAATCACGTTTGCTAGCTCTAAAACGGTGAAATGCTTTCATCAGCTTGTGCAAAGCATCGCCCCTGCTGCATCTCAGCCGATTCCTTCTCCCCGCACCTGCCTTGCCTCGATCGGGCCCCAAACCTCGATCGCTTGTCAGATGTACTTCAAGAGGGTCGATGTAGAGGCAGCCGAGTACACCCTGGAAGGACTCACGCAAGCGATCGGGCAATGGGTTACCGGAGGAAATTGCTCTAACCGCTATGACTGATTCAAATCAACCATCGGGGAATTCACGTTCAAATTCTGCATCTTCTCGTCAGCGCATTATTGGCATTACTGGGGGCGTTGGCATGGGTAAAACAACGGTTTCGGGCTATCTCGCACAAACCTATCAAATTCCGGTTCTGGACGCCGATCTGTATGCCAGAGAAGCCGTTCATCCCGGATCGCGGGTGCTGCGCGAAGTTGTCGAACGCTATGGAAAAAGTGTACTCCAGTCAAATGGGCAGCTCGATCGCCGTCGATTAGGCGACATCATATTCAGCAGTTCGGCAGAGCGGCTCTGGCTGGAGCAACAGATTCATCCCTACGTGCGCGATCGAATGCAGAGCGATTTACGCCTACTCCCTGCAGACACTTATCCGATCGTCGTGCTGGTGATCCCCCTTTTGTTTGAAGCCCGTATGACTGATCTAGTCACCGAAATCTGGGTGGTGCGAACGTTTCCAGACCAGCAGCGACAGCGGCTTCGGCAGCGCGATCAGCTTGACTCAGTCCAGATCCAGGCACGGATTGATAGCCAAATGGCGATCGAGCGAAAAGTTCAGCAGGCAAACGTGGTGCTGGACAATACCGGAACGCTGGAAGACCTGTATCACCAGATTGATGCCCAGATCTGCAAAGCTCAGGACGGTGCTTAAATAGGTGCTTAAACAGGGGCTCAAACGGGGGCTTAAACAGATAACTGAATCTGCGATCCCTGCTCGGTTTTATGAACTTCGATCCGGGTCTGAAACGCCTCTTTCAGGTGGGGAATGTGGGTGACGGTGAGAATGCAGGCAAAGTCCGGGGCGATCGCATTAATGGCAGCAATTAGCCGATCGCACCCCGCATCGTCCTGCGTTCCAAAGCCCTCATCGATAATCAAGAGCTGTAAGGCAGTGCCCGATCGCTGTGCCAAAAGTCTTGCCAGGGCTAAGCGAATCGCAAAATTGACCCGAAACGCCTCGCCGCCGGAATAGGTTTCATAAGGGCGCGTGCCCTGGGTATCGCTGATCAAAATATCTAGCGTGTCGATCAGTTTATTGGCAGATTGATGATTCCCTGACTGTGCCGATTTGCGGCTACGCTGGGTGACAAACTGTACATGAAGCTGGTTTGCGCTGAGCCGTCCCAAAATTTGATTGGCTTCGGCTTCGAGCTGGGGCAGCACGTTTTCGATCATGAGGGCCTGAAGTCCGTTTTTGCCGAAGGCTTGCGCGAGTTCCTGATGCACCCGGTACTGGCGGCGCAGGGTTTGAAGCTGTTCGACCAGGGCGGTTTGCTGATTGCTGAGTACGAGGAGCTGCTGTCGCTGCTGTTCAAGCTTACCCAGGGCGGCAAATTGGGTATCGAGGCGCGATCGTCTCAGCAGCAAATTTTGCTCGATCGATCGAATGTCTGCTGCAGGATCGGGCGTTTGGGCGAGGGTGTGATCGATCGCCTGAAGCTGGGCGGCAAGGGTTTGAAGGGCCTGGGTGCGATCGTGCCAGAGTTCGGTCAGGTCACGCATTCGCTGACGCAACTGAGGATAGTGCTGCTGTGCCTGAAGCAGTTCCTGATAGCGCAGCGGGATATCCTGCGCCTGTTTGAGCGTTTGCCGCAAAGCCGTATGCCGTTCCAGGTCATAGCCGATTTCCTGAATGTGACGATCGATTGCCTCGATCTGCTGCTGCAAGGGCGAATGGGGAATCTGCTGAAGCTGCTGTTCCAGGGCGGCGATCGTTTTGGCAATGTGCGGTTCGCGTTCGAGGAGCTGGCTTTGTTTGCGCTGAGCCTGCTTTAGCTCTGCCTGCTTGACTTCTGCCCATCGCCAGCGATCGACCTGTCCCCGTGCCAGGGCATGATTGCGATCGTCGTAGCCGAGTTGGGTAAGCCGCTGATCCAGTAACCGCAGTTCTTCCTGAAGGTCGGCGGCGTAATCCTGCTGCTGAAGTGATCGTTCCAGATGGATTTGTTCTGATATCACCTGCTGAAGTCGGGTTTGTGCTTCCGAAACGCCGTAAAGCTGCTGCTGTAACTGTCCGCGCCGCTCCAGAACAGTGCCATACTGCTCTAGCTCGATCTCCACTGCCCGATATTCCTGCCGCAAGACGCGAATTTCACGATCGGAGGTCGTGAGCTGCTCCCGAATTACCCAGAGCTGATTGCGGATTTCCTGCTGTTGTGCCTGATGCCGCTCGATCACCAAATGCCAGTGATCCTCATCCAGAGGACGATCGCACAACGGACAGGGCGGAAAGGCGGAAGGGAATCGAGATTCAATTGCTGCCACGACCGAGAGTTGCGCGTCTTCGCCGTCGTGGATTGCAGGTCTACTCGCCTGAAGCAATTGCTGAACGCCTGCTTGAATCCCAGATTCGGCGGTATCGTGCTGAAGCATTCGCAGTTTGTGATCGAGTTCGGCGAGTTCTCGTTCGCATTTGCGCTGCTGTTCCTGCAAGCGTTCCATAAAGGTGCGCCGCTCCATGCCTTTCTCGCGAACCTGCTGCTGATAAAGGCGGCGTTTTTCCAGATAGCTGATCTGTTCGGAAACCGTCAGGGTTGCTTTTTGCAGGTGAGGCTGGGTTTGCTGCTGTGCTTCTAGCTGCTGCCGTAAGGATTGGACTTCCTCAAGACGGGCTGTGAGCTTTGCTTGAGCGCGATCGAGCTGAGTCTGCACTTGCTGTCTGCGCTGTGTCAGCGGAGAAGCCTGCATCTGTATTTGATCAAGCTGTGCGAGGTGCGATCGCGCCTGCCGGAGTTGTTCCAGTGCCGCTTCGATTTCGGGTGCTCGGCTGAGAATCTGTCCAATTTCTTGCTGCTGTTGGGCGATCGTCTCTTGCTGTAACTGTGCCTGCCGAAGCTGGTCTTTAATCTGCCCCAGGGCTGCTTGCTGCTGTTGCTGGAGTTGGCTCCGCTGTGCCAGAGCATTCTGATGCGCCTGAAACTTTGCCGTGAGCTGCTCTTCTTCGCGCTGAAGCTGCTGATATTGGGCGTACTGTGCGCCGATCGCCTCCCCGTTTTGCAAAAGCGACTCAAGCTGAAGCTGCTGCTGCTGAAGGGTTTTTAGCTCCTGCTGAAGCCGCTGGCAGTCCTGCTTTAGGGGATGAACCTGCTGCTGCTGAAGGGTTTGCTGCTGCATCCACGCCTGCCGCTGCTGCTGCAACTGACGCAGTGCTGAGAGCCGATCGCCATCCTGCTGCTGTTCGGTCTGCAACTGCTGAATGGTGTCGCGTAGGCTGGCTTCGTCTGCTTCTAGACTGGGCTGTGCCAACTGAGCCGCGATCGATTCTAGCGTGCGTTCCAGCACGGTCATTTCCGCTTTGAGCTGGCGCGATCGTTCTTTTGCCTGCTCGGCTAAATCATCGTACTGTTCTAGCTTGAGCAGATCGGCGAGAATTTGCTTGCGATCGGTAGGACGCTTGAGCATAAACTCGTCTGCCCGTCCCTGACGCAAATAGGCGGAGTTGATAAACGTTTCATAGTCCAGCTTCAAATGCTGCAAAATCAGCTGCTGCGTTGCCCGAATTCCCTTTTCCGTTAAGGTGCGAAATCCATTGGGCGTTGAAATCTGAAACTCTAGCGAACTGGCTTGCCCTCGCCGCCGGGTGCGAATCACGCGATAGGCGTGCTGCTGATACTCAAACACAAAATCCACCTGGGCCTCGATCGCTCCCTGGTGAATTACATCATCTTCGCTCAATGCCCGACTCGCGCCCCAAAGTGCCCAGGCAATTGCTTCTAAAAGCGATGATTTTCCGGCTCCGTTTGCACCACAAATACAGGCAACATTTAAGCCGCGAAAATCGAGCGTTGCCTCGCGGTAGCTCAGAAAGTTTTTGAGAGTAAGCTGCTGCGGAATCACGGAGAGCAAGCCATACGCATATTCATAAGATAACAGTACGACTGCACTTTAATACAGCCGAACTTAAGTTGATTAGGAGGATTTGTTGTGATTTGGAAAGTGATTTTTGGGGAAATGAGGGCGGCTCAGTGATTAAATAGTGCGCTGCGGCGAGTTTATTTTGAGGGGGATTAAGGAATTGGGCGATCGTGGGTTGAATTTAATTGGGGCTGGTATCCGAGTTGCCTGACTCGATTGAAACTCGATGGAAAAGGAGTGAAGAAAACTAAGGGCGTTGCTGAATCATGCAATGAATTTGACTTGAAACGCTCACTAGGGCAAAACTTTCAACGCTCAAAATCTGCCAGAATTGACCGATTTAGGGAGCTGCCCAGCATAGTCAAACCCAACCGTTTATCCTTTAATTCAGCAACGCCAAATAATTCAGCAATGCCAAAGCAGGTTCTTTTCCTGCCGAAACTTCCACCCCTGCTCGATCGTCACTTGTCATGTCATCCGAGATCAGCTGGATTGCAACTCGGAGTTCCTGAAAATATCACGATGTTCAAGATGTTCACGATGTTTAAGTCTTCTCTTCGCAATAGATTTCTTTTAGGGTTAGTCACCGTCGCAGGTTTAACGGCTGCCGTCACGCCTACGATCGCCGCTCAGCTTGAAGCAACGGCTCCCCGGCCTCAAAGGGTAAAAGTTTTCTTTCCCAAAAATCCGCAGCAGCAAAGCGACCTGAGCTATGTAGAACCTGTGTGGCGACAGGCTCAAACTGCAAGCGTGGCTCGGTTTGCCGTGAGCCAGGTGGTGGCAGGGCCAACTCGCCAGGAAAGACAGCAAGGGTTTATCGCACCCCTCACCTTACAGGGCAATTCTAACTGTGGCGGCAGAGACTTCACGCTGTCGATCACTTCAGCAACAGCAAGGCTCCAGTTTTGTCGGCAGGTGGTGTCAGCCGGAGTGGGGGATGATGCGCGGATAATGAGTTCTCTAAATGCCACGCTCAAACAATTCCCAACGGTTCGATCGGTAGTCGTTCTCGACCAAAACGGAAACTGTGTGGGAGATATGAGCGGAGAAAACCTTTGCCTGCGCCGCTAAGCCTGCGAAGAACGACGCAACGCCTGCAAACTTTCACGCAAAAAGGGCAGTGTGCTCACAGCAATAAAGGCAGCAGCAAGTAAGCTCACGATCGCATCTGCCCATTCCCAATGAAACACCAAAATTAATAGAGCGGAGATAACGACGGCGATCGAACTCACGGTATCGGCGAGAATGTGTAAAAACGCGCCGCGAACATTCAAATCAGAATGGCTGTGAGCATGAAAAAGACGAACAGTGAGCAAATTAAACAGCAACCCAACGATCGCCGTCAGCAGCATCGCTTCGCTCACGATCGCAGTATGGCTCTGAAACCGATCAATCGCTTCCCAGGCAACCCAGCCTGCCAACACCAGTAGCCCAATCCCATTGGCGATCGCAGCCAGCACTTCCGCCTGTCGAATATTCAGAAAAGACGGGTGACGGTTTGCTAACTGCGCCACACAGGTTGCCAGCAGCGATAGCCCCATTGCCAGACAGTCAGACAGCAAATGACCTGAATCGGCAACCAGCGCAAGACTGTGGCTCCACCAGCCCATGCTGTATTCAATCAGGGAAAATCCGCCTGTTAAGATCAGCCCCAGCGTCAGCAGTTGCAGCTTGGCGGCAGGGTTAGAATTTTCTTCAGGAATGGGTAATTTTCCTTGAAGCGGGTCACAGTTCAGGCATTCACAGGGCTGCATCATGGTCGGTAAAGTCACGCTCTCCTCATTGCTGGACGAATTTACTGACGAATCCACTGACGAATTGAATTTGCGTAAAGTTGCGCTGCTCAAAGGTTAGCCTCGATCGGTTCGTCTGGCAATGGTTGGTCTGGCAATGATTGGTTTAGTAACAGTGGATTTGGAATGGGTTGATCTGGCAGAGGGTTGCTTTGCCGGACGTTGCTGAATCAGGCAATGAATTTCACTGCACAAATTCTTCCCCGTTTCCTACGATTAAACGACGGGGTGTGGAAAAAATCTGGCGCATCGTTTAGCAAAGAGCAGTCTTGATGCAACTGGAGGCAGCGGGCTTCAGGGCGTTTTGTATAATAAGTTAAATCAGGGGAGCTAAGCCGTTGATTGGGGTTTGTTTTATCCCGCTAATCTTTAAACGCAGAATGAAAGGGGCATTTTTTGTCTCATTACGAACTAATCATTCCTTGGAAAGGCAACATAAGCATATTAGTATCGCCGCTTGCTGTTTAGGTTTATTGTTTATTGATTCACTGTTTAGGTTCTATCATTTGGGTTCACTGTTGTAAAAGTTTGGGTTCGCTGTTGTAAAAGGGTCATTCGCCAACTGAAAATCTTGTGGCACCTGCAAATTCGGGCTCCTCGCTTTCGCTTGAGAAGATTTTAGAGAACATTTCCGCTCTTGCCCTTCAGATTCAACAGTGCAGGGATTTAGAGGAGATTCTACAGTGGGCGATCGCTGATACCAGAAGCCGACTGCAAACCGATCGCGTCTTGATCTACTGCTTGCGAGAAGATGGGAATGCTGTCATTGCCTATGAGTCTGCTGGTGCGGAGTGGACACCGCTGATCGGGCAGGTGATTTGTGATCGCAGTTTTAATGAGATCTGGGTCGAACGATACCGCCAGGGCGAAGTCGCAGCGATTTGTGACATTCGAGCAGGAGATTTGCCAGCCAGTCCGGCTGAACGGTGGGAATGGTTGCAGGGGCAAGCCAATCTGGTCGCGCCGATTGGGAGCCAGGGCAACTTGTGGGGACTGCTGATTGTTCATGACTGCCGCAGCTCGCGTGAGTGGCAGCCGATCGAAATGCAATATTTGCAGCAGGTCGCGCTTCATCTGGGCATTGCGGTTCAACAGGCAAATTTGCAGCAATCTCAGCAGGGGCTAGTCGCTGAGCTAGACGATCGCCAACGGCAAATCTATCAGGCATTGCAGACCAGTGAAAATCGTTTGTCACTTGCCTTGAAAGCAGCAAACGCGGGGATGTGGCAATGGGATCTGATAACCAATCAAACGTTTTGGTCAGAAGAGAACTACCGCTTGTTGGGCTATGAGCCGCAGATCCATAACCCCAGCTATCAAAACTGGCTTAACGCGATTCATCCAGACGATCGAGAAGCTGCCGATCGGTTTGTGACCCAGGCATTAGCAGAAAAACGGAACTGCAGCATAGAATATCGCGTGCTCTTGCCGGATAACCAAGTGCGCTGGTCTGCTGATATAGGTGAAATTCTATATGACGCAGACGGCAACCCCACGGGCATCATTGGCATTCAGATTGACATTACCGAGCGCAAGCGGGTCGAAAACGAACGCAAACAGGCTGAGCTTGCTCTGCAACAGCTTAACCAGGAACTCGAACTTAGGGTGCAGAAACGCACGCTCGCCCTTCAGCAAAGCGAGGCTTGCTGGCAGTTTGCGCTAGAAGGGGCAGGCGATGGCGTGTGGGATTGGAATATTCAAACCAATCAGATCGCCTTTTCCTGGCAGTGGGGAGCGATCTTGGACGATGCTGAGCCTGGGGGAATCAAGACACTGGAGGAATGGAATCGTCGAATTCATCCTGATGATCGCGCCTCGTGCAACGACAAGCTGGCTGACCATCTCAGCGGCAAAACTCCGATTTATCAGAATGAATACCGGGTTTACTGCAAAGACGGCAGCGAAAAGTGGATTCTCGATCGCGGCAAGGTCGTGGAGTGGACGGCAACGGGCAAACCGCTAAGAATGATCGGCATTCATGCCGATATCACCGATCGCAAACAGGCAGAGGAACAGCGACAAGCCCTAGCCAATCGCCTTAAGCTGGCGGTAGAAGCAGCCCATATGGGGGTTTGGGATTGGGATCTGGTCAACGATTGCCTCGTTTCAGACGATCGCATTCATGAACTTTATGGCATTCAGCTGCCTGGAGCAGTCGATTCCTACGCAGCCTGGGAAGCCTGTGTTCATCCTGATGATCTACCGACCCGCCGTGCGGCTATCCAGCAAGCTCTTGTAGAAAAAACAGCGGTTAAATCAGAGTTTCGGGCAATTTTACCAGACGGAACCCTGCGCTATATCGAATCCTGTACGCTGGTGCTGCGCGATGCAGCGGGCACTCCGATTCGGATAATTGGCATCGATCTAGATATTAGCGAACGCAAGCGCGTTGACAACGAACGAAAAGCTGCCGAAGCCGCCCTGCGAGAACAGCAGCAGTTAACTGAGCAAATTGCGGAATCGACTCTGGCAATTTTGTATATCTACGACTTGATTGAACAGCGCAACGTCTACTGTAGCCAGCAGGTTGAAGCGGTATTGGGATACTCCTCCGCCGAGGTTCAGGCAATGGGTGATCTGCTGTTTGTGCTGCTGATTCACCCCGATGATATGCCCAGAGTCATCCAGAATCAGCAGAATTTTTCTCAAATGCAGGAGAATGAGTTTCTCGAAACCGAGTACCGAATGCGGCATAAATCGGGAGACTTTCGCTGGCTACTGGGTCGAGACAAAATTTGGAACCGCACTCCTGCGGGAAACCCCAGACAGGTGGTTGGCGTTGCCGTTGACATTACTGCGTTAAAGGAATACGAAGCAACGCTGCATCAGCAGGCAGAACGGGAACGGCTTCTGACCACAATCGCCCAAAATATTCGTAAAACGCTGGATCTAGAGCAAATCCTCGACACGGCGGTCATAGAAGTTCGGTGGCTGCTTCAGGTCGATCGCGCGATTATTTATCGCTTTGAAGCCGGCTGGAGCGGCTTGGTTGTGGCTGAATCCGTGGCGGAAGGATGGCAATCGCTGCTGGGCAGGCAGATCACTGATACCTATTTTGCAGAAACCCAGGTACAGCTGTACTTTCAGGGACAAATCACTGCCGTCGATGACATTTACCGTGCCAGCCTGACTCCCTGCTATCTCGAAATGCTGGAACAAATTCAAGTGCGGGCGTTGCTGGTGGTGCCCATTCTTCAGAACGACCATTTGTGGGGGCTTCTGGTGGCACATCATTGCCACAACACTCGCCAGTGGGAATCCTTTGAAATGGCATTGCAGGAGCAGTTGGCAACCCAGCTTGCGATCGCTATTCAGCAGTCAGAACTGCATCAGCAGGTGCAAATTCTCAACGCTGAATTAGAGTTGCAGGTGCAGGAGCGAACCGCTCAACTTCAGCAGTCTCTCCACTTTGAGGAATTGCTGAAACGCATTACGGATAAGGTGCGAGACAGCCTGGACGAACAGCAAATCTTGCAGGTAGTTGTCGAAGAGTTAGCCAAGGATTTACCGATCGAAGCCTGCGACACTGGAATTTACAACGCCGAGCAGACGCTTTGCACCATTGTGTACGAGTTTACCAATACTCTCTCTCCGATTCAGGGACAAACCTTTGAGATTGCCAAGGCTCCTCACAGCGAGATTCATCTCTCTCTTTTGCAAGGACAACTCTGCCAATTTTGTGGGCTGACGACCAATACCCTTCGCTCCGGGCAGCAATTGTTGACGATTCTGGCTTGTCCCATTCGGGATGAAAAAGGAATTTTGGGAGAGATCTGGCTGTTCAAATATTCGCAGGAACTGTTTAACGAGCTAGAAGTGCGGCTTGTGCAGCAGGTTGCCAATCAATGTGCGATCGCCCTGCGTCAATCTCGGCTTTTCCAGGCAGCGCAGCAGCAGGTGCAAGAACTGGAGCGGCTCAATCAGCTCAAAGACGACTTCCTCAGCACTGTTTCCCACGAACTGCGAACGCCAATGTCCAATATCGGTATGGCAACCCATATGCTCGGAATTAGCTTGGAGCAGTTGGGCATCCTCACCAATGAGTCAAATCCGATCGCTCGCTACTTCAATGTGCTGCGAACTGAGGGACAGCGCGAGATTAGCTTAATTGACAATCTGCTCGATCTCACCCGTCTGGACGCCGGGACTGACCCGCTCAATTTCACAAGCATTGGGCTTCAGTACTATCTTCCCCATCTTGCTGAAAGTTTTGTTGAACGTGCCCGCCAGCAACAGCAGCAATTCGCCATCCACATCCCGCCCGATCTGCCTCCCCTCATCACCGATATGTCCTATCTGGGGCGCATTCTCAGCGAACTGCTGAACAATGCCTGCAAATATACCCCCTCTGGAGAAGCGATCGCCCTTGCTGCCCAAGCCACACCAGAACATTTAGCAATTCGGATTAGCAACTCTGGTGTCGAAATTCCTCCAGCGGAACATGAGCGGATCTTTGACAAGTTCTACCGTATTCCTAACAGCGACCCCTGGAAATACGACGGGACAGGACTGGGATTAGCGTTAGTGAAAAAGCTTGTTCAGCGATTAGGCAGTAGAATTCGCGTGGAAAGTGCAGCTGGACAAACTGCCTTTATTGTCGAATTTAAGATTTCTGCTTAATGTGTCCACCGGGCACGATACTCCCGCGCATCCAGATGGCAGAGAGCCGGAAAACTGCTGTAGCGTCCTAATCCGCCTGTCCACCAGGGATCGAGTGCCCGATAAACCTGATCACCCGTCAGCCCATCGCAGTAAAAATCGATCGCATCCCCAATGAGGTGACGGCTAAACGAAGCTCCGCCCACGTCCTGATTAATTGCCGGAGGGCGATACCAGCTTGTCACTCGAAACGGACGACCAATGCGATCGCGGGCTTGCTGGGCTAAAGCTGCAATTCGCACAATGCCGTCTACCGTTGCCTGATTGGGTGGCATTCGGGTTCCACCGTGGGTGGCTTCTGCCCAGGTAAAGCTGCCGTTGGGCATAATGGCCGCATAAAGCTGAATATTCTCCGGTGTCCAGCGGGTTGGACGGGGAGGCAGAGGTTCAGGTTCAGGCGCAGGGGCAGCGTCGGTTGATCCACGCCCAGCCGTTTCCATTCGCCGCACATCTTGCAGTAAAGACTGAAGTGCCTTTTCGCGGGTATCCAATCCTCGCCAGAGCTGCACCAGTCGAATCAGTGCCTCTCGCTGCTGGTCAGTTTCGCGATAAGTAACGGGCACACGGCGCATAAAGTCCAGCAGAGCGCGATCGAGCTGAGTCGCCGCATTGATGAGCTGTGTGCGATCGGGATTGCTGGCGGTCAGAATCTGCGAATTCACGCCCAGAGCCGTCAGAGCCGAGGTGCGCGAGTCTAACCCTGCCCAAAGGCGATAGGTTTCTGTGAGTGCGTTGCGCTGATCGCCCCGTCCCTGATAAAACTGCGGAATGCGCTGCACAAAGGCCATCAACGCCGGGTCAACAATTTGAATATTCGTTTCTGCCGAGAGATTATTTTGCAGCGCGCCGATCGCCTCTTCCCGCGAATCGAGCTGCCGCCAGAGCTGCACTAATCGCACCAATGCCTCTCGCTGATGAGGGTATCCGGCAAAAAAAGGTGAAACCTGCTGCATAAACTGAAGCAAAGGCTGATCCAACCGGGTCGCATCCAGGGTCAGCAAAGCCGGATCGTTTTCCGGGATTCGGAGCAAGCCTGCGATCGTCGCCTCACGAGTATTCAGCTTGCGCCAGATTCGTACCGCTTCCAGCAAAGATTCCTGCTGATAGCTCAGTCCCAGATAATAGCGCGGCAGTCGTTCCACAAATCGCAGCAGCGCATTGTCGAGATAATCTAAGTTCTGCGGCAACTGGCTTCCGCTAAAGTCGATCGCCAAATCTGCAATCAAAGCCTGCTTTAGTGCATCCCGATCGCCGGGTTCTAATCGAGCAGAAGTCGGCTCACTCACAGGCGGAATATAGCCCAGTGCAACCGTTTGAATGAATCGATCGCTATATCGCCCCTCTGCCCCATTCCACAAATCCGCCCCCTTCCACCCCTGAGCCGTCAACTTATCCGTCAGGCTGCGAATCGTATTGGCCGCAAACTGTACCTGCTCTGGAAACGTATCCACCTGCTCCGGCGGAATCCGATTGGCAGGCGAAATGCCCAACCCCGTTTCTCCATCGCTCAGTGCAGGACGACGCTGGACGGCATAAAGGGCGGCAAGAATGGGTTTATGAATCCCAGTGCGGGCGGCTTCGAGGAGATAGTAGTAGTTGCGCTGCTCTGGGTTGAGTCCTGCCATAGCGATCGGTGGGGGGAATCAGATGGTCTGTTTTATTTTGCCTGATTCGGGGGTGAGTGGGTGAGTGCAGGGTGGTTTTGGGAGGCGATCGGGGGAATAGGGCGATCGGGTGGATTACGGCAGGGGCAGGTAAGGACGATCGCCAAAGTCGGGCAAGGAAACATCCTGCTGCTCAAGCTGAATCAGGGCGACCTCGATCGCCTTTTCGAGCTGAGAGTCTTTGCCCTGTCGCCAGTCTTGCGGGGTGATTTCGACTTCAATATCGGGATCAGTGCCGTAGTTTTCAACATTCCAGCCCACATCTTTGAACCAGAAAGAATACTCAGGCTGCGTCACCGTGCTGCCATCCACCAAGGAGTGAGTGGGTGAAATGCCAATGACTCCGCCCCAGGTGCGTTTGCCGATCAGCGTACCGATTTTCATCAGCTTAAAGCAGTGGCTGAAGATATCTCCGTCTGATCCGGCTTGTTCGTCAGTCAGGGCGACGACCGGACCCAGAACGGAATCGCTCGGATAAGGTTCTGGCTTGCCCCAGCGCGGCACATCGTAGCCAACTCGCTCTCTCGCCAATTTTTCGAGCAAAAGCTGAGAAACATGACCGCCGCCGTTATAGCGCACGTCTACAATTAAGCCCTGTTTGTGGACTTCTGCGAAATAGTAGCGGTGAAACTCTGCATACCCACCCGCGCCCATATCCGGGATGTGCAGATAGCCAACTCTGCCCTGGGTTGCTTCTGTCACCTGGCGATGGTTGCGCTCGACCCATTCTCGATAGCGAATATGGGTTTCCCGGTTCAGCGTTTTGACTGAGACAGTGCGAGTCGTCGGTTTCGATTCGCTGGCTGTGTTATCTGTTGAATTATCGGGTGAGTTCTCTGGGGGTGCAGCTTCAGTAGGTACAGCTTCAGTAGGTACAGCTTCAGTAGGGGCAGTTTCAGTAGGGGCAGAATTGGTTTGGGCGGTTTCGGCATCGGTTTCAGCCTCTTCAGGACGGGCGGCAAAGGTAAGGCTTACTTCACAGCCCGACTGGTGAACGAGCAATTCCTGGGGCGATCGGTGTAACCCCACCCGTTGCCCGTTGACCGCCAGCAAAATATCGCCTTCCTGCACATTCAGCCCGACCTGATTCAAAGGTGAATCGTGCTCGGTCCAGGAGTCTCCCTGCACGATGTGGGTAATGCGATAGCCGTCTGTATCTGAGTCGTACTGGAAATCTGCACCCAAAAAGCCTAGGTGATAGTGGGGTTCATGGCGATAGTCGCCGCCGTATTCGTAGGCATGGGACGTGCCCAGTTCGCCCTGCATTTCCCAGATCAGGTCAGAAAACTCCGATCGCGTTGAAATCCGATCGAGCAACGGACGATAGCGATCGTACACGCGCTCCCAATCCACGCCGGACATATCTGCCGTCCAGAACTGCTGCTGCTGAAGCCGCCAGATCTCTTTAAACATTTGCTGCCATTCCTGGGCAGGCGTCACAGAGACCCGAATGCGATCGAGCTTGAGCCAGCCGCTTTTCTTACCCGGTTCTTCTCTGGCGCGTTCCTTATCTTGGGGATTGGTGGAACAGACCCGCAGCCGATGACCCGATCGATAAATCACCGTCTTGTGATCTCTTGAAACTCGGAAGCTCGACACTTCACAGGCGAGACGTTCCTGCTTTTGTGCTTCAAAGTCATAGAGTTCCAGCGTTGCTTTGCCGTTGCCATTGCCGTTGCCCTGCTCCAGGCTGCCCGTGACCGGATATGCCGTAAACAGCACTTTCCCTTCTACGCCCCAGATTTGCCCGTAGCGTCCTTCGCTGACCGGGAATCCCAGAATGCGGCGATCGATTCCTTCAAGGTCAACTTTGACAGGCTGAATTTTCTTTTCTGCCTTCTCTGAATCTTTCTCTTTTTCTTCTTCTTTCTTATCGTTTGTCTTGTTCTCTTCCTTTCCATTTAGCAGCTTTGACTGCATCACAAACGGATTCGGTGTCTCTTTTTGCAGCGAGATTAGGAACGGACGCATTCCCTTTGGAAAGCCCAGATCAAAGTAGATTGAGTCATACACCGGATTAAAGTCGCGCACTGAAAGGAAATAAATAAACTTACCGCCCGGATCAAAAGCAGGCTGTACATCCCGGAAGCGGGGCGGTGTTAGGCGATGCAAGGTTCCGTCTTCCAGGTGACAGAGCTTGATCGAGAAAGTGAGCTGGCTCTCGGCGCAGCTATAGGCAACCCATTGTCCATCTGGCGACCAGGAAAAGCCCTGGATCCAGGCAAAATTGCTGCGATCAAGGATTCGATGCTCCCTGGTATTCAAATCAATCCAGATCAGCTCGTGTCGATGGTTAGTCAAAATTACCTGATCGGCGGTCGGCGATACCTCTAGCCCGTTCACCCGCCCAATATCCAGCCCTTCCAAAACTTCTGCTTCTGTATCCAGATTCAGCGACAGGATTTCCAGTGCCTCAACTCCAGTGCAATCGCTCACCGATACCAATCGCTTTTTGTCATTTAGCCAGCGCGTTAATCGATAGCGTCCGGCTTCAGATTGCCCCAGCGACAGCACTGCCCCTTCCCAATTGCTCAAGGCAAACGGTTTGCCTCTGGTGCTCAGCGTCGTGGAATGTCCTTTTGGGTGCAGGTCATAGCTGTCAAGAAACTCGCTTGCTTCGACAAATTTTCGCTGTCGCTGCACTCTGGGACTGTAGAAGTCAACTTCAATTCGAGTGTTAGTGTTGGCTGCGGGATCAAAGCAGTACAGCTCTGCTCCTGCATGGTAGACAATGCACTGTCGATCGGTAGAAGCGTGGCGGGCATAGTATTTGCCGTGATCCGTGTGACGCTGCAAATCTTCCCCTTCAGGGGTGCAAGAGTAGATATTGCCGATGCCTTCGTGATCTGAAATGAAATAAATGCGATTGCCTACCCACATGGGCGCAGCCAGATTACCGTTGAGCTGAATCAGCAGCCGAAAGTTACCGTCCCCCTGCACATCAACCCACAACACGCCCACAGTGCCGCCTCGATAGCGTTTCCAGCGTGCCGGGTCCGCAATATTTCTGCCGATGACGACACCCCCGGCACGACCAAAGCTCACTGCATTCGCCACACCCCAGGGAAGCTCTTTGGGTAGACCGCCCTCAGGCTCGATCGTGTACAGCCGGGGCATTCGAAAAAAGGGCTGCGTTGCGCTGCTGCAAAACACAATCTGGCTGTCGGGAGTCCAGCCTACGGTTGAAGCGGAACCCGTAAACGTGAGCCGAGTGGCTTCGCCCCCGGTTGCGGGCATACAGTAAACCTCTGGGTGTCCTTCTTCCCGTCCGGTAAACGCCAGCAGCTCGCCATTGGGAGAGAGAACAGGATGCCTCACTTCACCCAGATTTGCCGTTAACCGGACTGCCGCACCGCCCGATCGCGGAACCGTCCACAGGTCATCTTCGCAGACAAACACAACACGATCACCGCTCAGGGTGGGATAGCGATAGTAACCAGCTTGATTCATGGAATTCGATCGGCTAAGAGAGGCAATTTCCTGATTTTAGACAATCTCCGCTAATTTGAGCGATTTATTGTTTCTCTGGGTACTTGACAAAAAGTAAAACAAATTCACCACAGTTTTCTTTTAGTCATATCCTCACTCGTATAGCTGAGTATCGTTTAAGTTTACTTAGGCTTCAATTTGCTACCGTCTCAATCACACTTCCCCTATCCCCATTGCTCGCCTGTTGTTCAATGCCTTCAGCAGCCATAGTTCACGCAGGAGGATTGATTAAAGTTTTTACAGAAGTTGTTTCTGATACTGACGTAAACCGTGAATTTGCGGTTTGAGGTCGAGTAAGGGAGGTCGAGAAATCAATAAAGTTTCTACAAAGACGATCGATTCTCTCAGTTATAGGCAAACACAAGCATTATTCAGACTCTCAAAGTACTGTGAGGCAAGCTTTTTAGTAGGGTTAGCAACCTTTGTTCTCCTTATCCTTTAGGATCACTCAGACGGAGGCGTAATAAAGTTTTTACGAAGACGACCGTTTCATGCCTTTTTCTCTAGGGGAGATCAAGTATTATCTTTAGTTCAATTGCATTAAGAGACGCTGAGGCTTTCTTAGAAAGGTACTGCTCTTAACCACCGTGCCTTAATTGTTTTGGAACGTCCGTAACGTGAGGTTGGAGACTGAATTGAACATAATTAAATCGAAATTAAATCGAACACTGTAGCTTCATAAATTCCAGATTGGTTTTGATTGGCTTAATTAGTTTCTATTGCTTACCCTGAATTCCCTTACCAAGCTATTTGCAGCACGGAGATACTGAATATGCTTCTTACAGATCGCCTCCGGGAGCTATCTACTCAAAATCCTTACTTCACGGTTACAGAAAATTTCTTCAAGCCCTTGCCCTATCCTGTCTATTTCGTAACCAAAGACCCCAAATGGCTTCCCTTAATTAATAACCCCGATTTGGCGTTTGATGATTCGTTTTATGAACTGTGCGTCACTGGACATGACATGTGGTCGGCTCAGGCATATCTCGATCTAAAGCGGCGCGGCTTTGATGTTCATCTGGTATCAGAGCCAGTACCAGGAAAAATTTGTATTATTCCTTACTATTACCTTCAACCTAAAGATTGGCTATTTAAAAGCTATGTTATCGGCTGCCGATACGATACTCCTCACCCCCAACTTTGTAATCACCGAATTGTTATCAACCCGCTACAGGTTCGAGATCAAACTCATCACTACTTACCCCATCGACCTCAGCCCAATCTTCGACCTCGTGATGCTTTGCGGGGCATAACGCTCAAAAATCTTGTCTTCAAAGGACACTCTTATAATCTTGCAGAACCGTTCAGAACTCCAGAGTTTCTATCAGCATTGGAAGCAATGGGAATTACTCTGAGAATGAGTACCGAAAATTTAGATTCAAGTTTTGCGGATTGGGCAAACTACACTGAGGCGGATGCCGTAATTGCAGTGCGGAATAACACCGTTTACGATATTTCTCTAAAGCCAGCTCTGAAGTTGATCAATGCTTGGTTTGCAGGATGTCCAGCTATTTTGGGTCCAGAGCCAGGATATCAACAAATACGCCGATCGGAACTGGATTACTTTGAGGTACGCACCCCCGAAGAAGCGATCGCAGCTCTCCAGCGGCTCCAGCAAGATCCCGAACTTTATCTAGCAATGGTTGAAAACGGCTTTAAGCGCGCTCAAGAATATACCCTCGATCGCGTCATCCTGGAATGGCATCACTTCTTGACTGGACCGATCGCTCAAGGATACGAACAATGGCTGCGTCGATCGGCGATCGAAAAACAGTTTGGGCGCCCCCTGCGCTATGCAGGGCAAATCATTCGCCAGAAATTGGCAGAGAAAGAGTATAAGCACAAGATTCATCACGGACCTCGAATCCTTGAGGGAGCGCAAAGCAGCGTCTAAATTTTGCCTGCTCCTAACTTTTGCGTCTGACTTTTGCTTCTAACTTTGCGAGTGATGTCCCTTGCCCTGTCGTTTCCCAAGAATAGGGCAGGGAAACCTCGTTTAGCGATCGAGTTTACGAAAGCAGCTCAAAGTCCCTTACTCTTAGGGAGCATCCCGTAAAGCAACAAAAAAGGCGGCAGAGCCGCCCCAGTTGTTTTATCGGAGGTTTACCAGATCACTTGCACTCCACAGGAGTTCTAACTGGCTTACTTGTCTTCTGTGAATTCGGCATCGATCACGTCATCGCCGCTGGGAGCCGAACCGCCCGTGCTGCCGCCATCATCGCTCGGACCTGCGCCCGGTGCGCCTGCGCCCTGATACAGATTGCTACTGATGTTATAGAGCAATTGCTGCATTTCGTTCGGCAGGGAGCGCATCTTGTCGTAGTCTTCGGCGTTGATCGCCTGACGCAGCTCTGCCACCATGTCTTCCAGCTTGGTTTTGTCGTCTGCGGGAATTTTATCGCCCAAATCCTTGAGCTGCTTTTCAGTCTGGTATGCCAGCGATTCAGCCTGGTTCTTGATGTCGATCTTCTCGCGTCGCTCCTGGTCAGCCGATGCGTTCATTTCGGCATCGCGCACCATTTGCTCAACCACATCCTTCGGCAGCGTCGAAGCACCCGTAATGCTGATCGACTGCTCTTTGCCCGTGCCCTTATCCTTCGCGCTCACATTCAGAATGCCGTTAGCGTCGATGTCAAAGGTGACTTCGATTTGAGGCACGCCACGGGGAGCCGGGGGAATGCCATCCAGACGGAAGGTTCCAAGGCTCTTGTTGTCGTTTGACATCTGACGCTCGCCTTGCAGAACGTGAATTTCTACGTTGGTTTGACCGTCAGCTGCCGTCGAGAAGGTCTCAGATTTCTTGGTGGGAATGGTGGTGTTGCGCTGAATGATCGGGGTCATCACGCCGCCAAGGGTTTCAACGCCCAGCGAGAGCGGAGTCACGTCCAGCAGCAGAATATCTTTCACTTCGCCTGCCAGCACGCCTGCCTGAATTGCCGCACCGACTGCCACCACTTCATCCGGGTTCACCGACTGGTTGGGGTCTTTGCCCAGCACGCGCTTCACAACTTCCTGCACAGCGGGAATCCGGGTTGAACCACCCACCAGGACGACTTCATCGATCTGGCTCTTGTCCAGCTTCGCGTCGCGCAGCGAGTTTTCAACGGGAATGCGGCAGCGATCGATCAAATCAGAGCAAAGCTCCTCAAACTTGGCGCGGGTCAGAGTGACATCTAGGTGCTTGGGGCCGTCCTGCGTTGCGGTGATGAAGGGCAGGTTGATTTCAGTCTGAGTCACGCTGGAGAGCTCGATCTTGGCTTTCTCGGCTGCCTCAGTAAGACGCTGGAGTGCCTGCTTATCTTTGCGAAGTTCAATGCCTTCGTTGCGCTTAAACTCTTCTGCTAGGAAGTCTACGATCTTCTTGTCGAAGTCGTCGCCGCCCAGGTGGGTGTCACCGGAGGTCGATCGCACTTCAAACACACCGTCGCCCACTTCCAGGATCGATACGTCGAACGTACCACCGCCTAAGTCGAATACCAGAACCGTCTCGTTGGTCTTCTTATCCAAACCGTATGCCAGTGATGCAGCAGTCGGCTCGTTGATAATTCGCAGCACTTCCAGACCTGCGATCTTGCCTGCGTCTTTGGTTGCCTGACGCTGGGAGTCGTTAAAGTAAGCAGGAACGGTAATCACTGCCTGAGTAACGTCTTCGCCCAGATACTTGCTGGCATCTTCCTTCAGCTTCCGCAGCACTTGGGCGGAAATTTCTTCGGGGGCGAACTGCTTGCCTTGCGCCGTACAGTCAATTTTGACGTTGCCGCTAATGTTCAGCACTTTGTAGGACACTTCGGTCATCTCGTTGCCGACTTCATCAAAGCGACGACCGATAAACCGCTTCACCGAGTAAAAGGTGTTCTCCGGGTTCATCACTGCCTGACGCTTTGCAATCTGTCCGACAAGACGATCGCCATTTTTCGTATAAGCAACAACCGAGGGTGTCGTGCGGAACCCTTCTGCGTTTGCAATAACGGTCGGCTTACCCCCTTCCATCACTGCCACACACGAGTTGGTTGTTCCTAAGTCAATTCCAACAACTTTAGCCATATACCTTTCAAATCTCCGGTTCTAGAGTTCTCGATGATCTGGTTGCTCACAAACCAAATGGATTGGGGTGTCCGTCCCTCGGCTGCCGGGTGTCCCGGTCGTCCTTTGTTCTAAGCAACGAGACTGCAATAAACAGCCAAACGCCGCCACAGCTCAGGATGCAGCACTACCTCTATAGTGTGTATTTTTGCTCATTCCTTGAAGGCGGGTTTACCGAACAAGGGGTGGGACGGTTTGATAATTCGG
The DNA here is from genome assembly GCF_039962475.1 of Leptolyngbya sp. GB1-A1. NCBI lineage: Bacteria > Bacillati > Cyanobacteriota > Cyanophyceae > Leptolyngbyales > Leptolyngbyaceae > Leptolyngbya > Leptolyngbya sp. GB1-A1. Next base: position 399,946 of record NZ_JAMPLI010000003.1, read on the forward strand.
GATTGATGAATGAGTTTGTCTATTCTGTAAAAGATCCAATCTGTAGAAGATCCAAACGCAAGGGTGCTGATAGAACAAAACCACGATCGATCGCAGAACAGATAGGCTTTATCCGAAATTTCAAATCCCAAACTCAAAGCTCACATGGTCTTAGTGTAAGAATTTCGATCGGGTGGCGCGTGGGGGCGAACCGTAACAGACAGGTGGTATTTGCCGTGCCGAGATAGATTTGGCTTCCGAGAGGAGAGCCATAGTCTCTGTAAGGGCAGGTTTTGCCAGAGGAGTAATGTTGGTTACGCTTTGTTGATGCGATCGATTGTAACCGTAGAAGGCAGTTTCCCTAATGTTGTGGTGATACAGTCACCCAGTAATTCGCAAGGTTCGAGTATCACTGCCCAACCGGACAATTTCTATAAAATTTCTAGGTAGAATCTAAGTGTATTTTCTAACCTTTATGTAGAATCTACGTAGGAACTATATTTTTTCGCAGAAATAAGTAAACTGTGAACGGTAGTGCCTCAGGATAATGTGGGATTGGTAGAGTAGAGAGGAACCTCGACTAGAAGCAAAGCGATGGAATGTCCTCTGTGCGGTCATAGCAAAGCTCATAAACATGGCAAGA
>NZ_JAMPLI010000030.1:0-55906 GCF_039962475.1 Leptolyngbya sp. GB1-A1
CTATCTCCGATTGAACTCTGTTGGTCGAAACTCAAGCAGTTTCTTCGCTCAAAAGCGGCTCGCACCGATCAAGCCCTCGACCAAGCGATGACGGAAGCAGTTCAGTTCATTACTGAAGATGACGCCATTGGTTGGTTCAATCACTGTGGTCTATTCACATGAAATTTGCTGTATTCGGTAAGTATCCTGTGCGGAGCGAACAGGCAAGGCATCTATTTCGCCAGAGATCTTTCGCCAGAGAATTGAGAAAGCTGCACTTTGTTTAGCTTCGCGATCAGATGCATCCCCTCGTTCGCTGCGTGCTTGTTAGCGCCCAGTGAGATAACAATGACAGTCTGGCTTCGCAATGAGGGATTCTGCGAGTGAATTGAGTGCTATAGCGGCAAGCAGTCCTCCACCGGTGGAACCTTCGATCGTAATAAACGGAACTCCCGACTGCATTAATTGCTGTTTAGCAATGGGTGCATGGCTAAAGCCAATCGGCATCCCAATCACCAAAGCGGGTTGAATAGTTCCCTGGGCAATTGCTTCACACAGTGCTAGCAAAACTGAGGGCGCATAGCCCACCACGAAAATGCACCCGTTTGGACAACTGCTTAAGCGTTCTCTCCAAGTCTGCTGCCAAAACAACTGTTCTGCATCTGTTGCGCTGGTAATATGTGGGTCATCGATTAGCGTCGCTGTTTTGCAGCCTAAATGCCGCAGACGAGGCTGATCTAGGGCTGTCATTACCATCGGCACATCGGCAATAACGAGACAACCTGCCTTTAACGCCTCTCGGCTGGCAGCGATCGCTCCACAGTTACGCTCTGCGGTAGTTGCTCCTTTCCCCAATCGCACAAATGAAGCTAAGCTAACATCCCCACAAGCCAGCACCAGTCGGGCAATCAAATCCACTTCAATCTCGGAACGATCGCCTAGGTCAGGTAAGAGCCGTTGCAGAGATTCCCCAAACGCTTCGGGATGGGTATGAACCTCAGCATCTATTTGATTCCACAGTTCCTCAAAGCAATGCAGATGAGTTTGTGTCTGTGCCTCTAGCGGTTTCAAGTGCGCCAGCACTTCTGCCTGGGCCGCTTGACAGGAGCGATCGCGTCCGAGTAAATGCTCCAATGCAGATGCAGTTTGCCGGAGCCGGGTGATTTGCTCGATCACGGTCTGATATTGTCGCTGAAGCTGAGACAGCAATGTTTCCGGTGCATCGTGACTTGGGTCTGCTGCCAGCAATTTTAGGATATGGGCAAGCTGAAACCCCTGCTGTTTGAGGGCAACAATCTGCTTGAGTCGCTGCACATCTGAGTCAGTATAAAGGCGGTAGTTTCCAGGCGAGCGGGCAGGTTGAGGCAGCAGCCCGAGCTGATGATAGTGCCGCACCATGCGGGGTGTGATTCCGCCCCCAACTGCATCAGTCAGTTCTTTAATCGTCAATACCTGCGCCATCTTGTCTGAGTTAAAGTCTTTATTCTTGACATTAACATCAGTGTCAGGGTTTAGCCTGAGAGCAGGTGTTTCTGACTCTGCCCATGCTTTATCCGACTCGTCTTCCTCGGCTTGCCACAGATCATCCTGATGCGATCGCGGCCTTGCTGTGTGGTGTTCTGGTGTTTCTGGGCTGGACTGCATTGCATTTGAACTGGCTGGGACTGGCACTACTGCTGCTGCCAATTGCCTATGTGGTTGGAGGCTGGGAAAGTGCCCGTGAAGGCTTGACTACATTGTTTCAGGAAAGGGAGTTAGATGTTGACCTGCTGATGATCGTGGCAGCCCTGGGAGCCGCTTTTCTGGGACTATGGCGGCACGAATACCATCTAATTGTTGATGGAGCTATGCTGATCCTGATTTTTGCCACTAGCGGTGCACTGGAGAGTTATGCAATGCGGCATACAGAACGCAGTATCCGCAGCCTGATGAGCCTCACGCCAGACACTGCACGCATGGTCGTCAATGGACAAGAGCGCATGATGCCGATTGCAGAACTAAGAGTAGGCGATCGCATCCGAGTCAAGCCAGGAGAACTAATTCCAACAGATGCAGTCATTTTGGAGGGAGAGACCGCTCTGAATGAAGCCGCTATCACGGGAGAATCGCTGCCGATCGAGAAAACCGCTGGGAATGAGGTATTTGCCGGAACCCTGAATGGCTACGGAGCATTGCTGCTCAACGTGCATCAACCGCCAGAAAGCAGCCTGCTGCAAAAAATCATCCGCGTGGTGGAACAGGCACAGACCGAGAAGCCGCCTTCCCAGCAGTTTATCGAACGGTTTGAGCGAGGCTATGCCCGTGTGGTTGTTCTGATGGGTGTGCTGCTGGCGATTTTACCGCCTTTCTTGTGGGGCTGGAGCTGGGAAACGACGATTTACCGGGCATTGATTTTTCTGGTGGTTGCCTCTCCCTGTGCCTTGGTAGCTGCAATCATGCCGACGCTGCTTTCAGGCATTGCAAACGGAGCCAGACAGGGAATTCTGTTTAAGAGCGGGGCTCAGTTGGAATTAATGGGAAGAGTGAGGGCGATTGCCTTTGACAAAACCGGAACGCTCACCACCGGACAGCCCCAAGTGTGCAAAGTGATTCCGGCATTGGGATACCAGGAAGCAGAGGTGCTGGAACTTGCCGCCGCGCTAGAAACTTATTCAGAACATCCGATCGGGCAGGCAATTTGTCAACGGGCAGCGCGGATAACTTCTACCGGAAGTTCATCCCAAAATCTATCGCTGACCTTCGTACAAGCACAGCCGGGACAGGGGATCACCGGGTTAAAAGGTAATATTTCGGTTCGCGTCGGCAAAGCGGCTTTTGTGCGATCCAAGATTCAGCAAATTCCCGCAGATCTGCTAGCAGCCAGTCACCAGCTCGAACAAGATGGAAAAACAGTCGTTTGGGTCGCTCAGGAAGCGGAGGTGCTGGGACTGATTGCGATCGCCGACACGGTTCGGCCAGAGGCAGCCAGGGCAATTGCTCAGCTCAAACGAATGGGAATCGAAGCGATCGTGATGTTGACTGGAGATAATCAACAAACCGCAGATAGTGTGGCACAGATGGTTGGAATCGATCGGGTATATGCCGAACTGCTGCCAGAAGAGAAGCTTCAAATTATTCAGCAACTCCAGCAAAAGTATGAAACGGTGGTCATGGTGGGTGACGGAATTAATGATGCGCCTGCACTCGCTCAGGCAACAGTCGGAATTGCAATGGGAACCGCAGGCAGTGATGTCGCATTAGAAACCGCAGACATTGTTTTGATGACCGATCGCCTGGAAAAAATTGCAGCCGCGATTCGACTGGGAAAGCGTTCCCAATTCGTAGTAAAACAAAATATCATCTTTGCGCTGGCATTCATTTTGCTGCTCATTACCGCCAATTTTGTCGGCGATATTACACTGCCATTGGGCGTGATTGGACACGAAGGATCAACTGTTCTCGTGACCCTGAGTGGTCTACGGCTTCTTAGAAGTTAGGCTTCTAAGAGGTTACGATCGCTTGCGGTAAAACGGGCAGCGGCGGCAAAACTGCATGAATACCTTGCTTCACAGCAGCCGGACGTTCTCGATAGGGAACCTTACCGCTTGCGCTATCTGAATACTGTTGGCTAAATTGCAGCAGTTCAGCAACAGATTCGAGCGCAGACAGTTCACTCAAAATAAAAGTGAGCTTATTGGGAGCAGCCAGTGCCACAACACAGGAACGGCTGCAAGCCCCCATACAGCGTACAGGTTGAAGGCAAATTGCCTCGTTCCAGTCACAATTTGCCAGTTCTTCTTTTAAGCGATCGAACAGGATTTGACCTGGACTTAATTGGTTTGTTTCTAATTGAGAAGAACGGCAGAGAACACAGACAAATAAAGTGTTTTGCATCATGATTAAGAATAATTTTCAGGTCAATTTTTCAAGTTAGTCGTCGTTCGATGTTCTAGATCTGCATTGTTTCCAGAGCTGTATTTTTCCGGCTTGTTACCCAACGGTTTGTTCCCAAAACATCTCCTTACAGTGAGCACTTATTGCAAGAGCAGGACGATCGCAGCCTGTTGCCGCATTGGTTGCCGTATTGTATAAACACTCATGCAGAATTCTTGAGCATCAGGATAGGACTGAAGGAAATAAAACAGATCGTTTGTATCGAAACTCTACAGTCAACAGAATCAGGCTCAGCATCGGTTCATAGCGAATCAACATCGTGACACTTTGATAAGTATCCGGTAAGCATCTGTTGAGCCGCTGCTCAAAATATCCTCAGAATGTCTGCTGTTAGCCTGTGGGCGATTACTTTAAGCAATGGGACATTCTCGCCCAAAGGAGAATTCTTGAAACACAAACTCTTGAAACATAAACGTTTGAAACACAATCTGTACCTCGCAGATAGGGTCATGAAGTCGATCGGCGGGCATCCTGACTCAGAGACACTTAATTGCATCACCGTCTCATCACAGTTGCGGGACAGCGTTGGATTTTAACCAAACTTTCCCCCTTACGTTCGATGGCTGCTCCCCATCAAAACCGATATCAACTTAAACCTTAGCACGGTTGGGGTAGAGAGGCAGTTCGAGGCACAATTTCAATCGATAAAATCTGAATTTTCTGATGGATTTGCACAAGTTTCTTATCATCAGAAGAATTCTGAGCACTCATTTCTCAAAATCCAGAAATTGCCTTCAACCCTCGCTGGAGGATTCGCGCCATTCTCCAGGAGGGATACTTCTCTACTGCTGATTTGCTGCAATCCTTAGGCATCCAACAAGCCTGGCTCGATCGCTATCCGCACGAACTCAGCAATTGGTCTAGATGATTAATCTATCAACTTAAGGATTTTCCCGCAGAAAGCCATCAATTTGACGGAGTTCTTCCTCGGTCAGGCGAAATTGAGCCGCGCCAATAATGCCCTCAACCTGCTTTCCGCTCCGTCCTCCCACGATCGCAGCAGTGACAGCGGGGTGGCGAAGCGTCCAGGCGATGGCAACTTCTCCGGGCGATCGTCCGTGGGACTGTCCGACTTGCCGCAGAAGTTCAACCAGTTTCAGGTTACGAGACAGGCGCGGTTCCTGAAATTCAGAGCTACTCTTGCGCCAGTCGTCGTCTGCCAGGTTAGCGATGCGCTCTGAGGTCATGGCTCCGGTCAGCAAGCCAGACTGCATCGGCGAATAAACGATTACGCCAATATTATTTTGCTGGCAGAACGGTAAAATTTCCTGCTCTACACCAGGTTTTACCAGCGAGTAGGGCGGCTGAAGCGAGGTAATGGGAGCGATCGCCTGAGCGCGGTGCATCTGTTCCACACTAAAGTTTGAAACGCCAATGTAGCGGACTTTTCCCTCTTCTTTAAACTTTGCCAGTGTACTCCAGCCTTCCTCGATGTCTGAGTCTGGATTGGGCCAGTGAATCTGATAGAGATCGATCGTTTCTACCTGGAGGCGGCGCAGGCTAGCTTCCAATTCGCGGCGAAGGGAATCAGCTTTTAAGCTGCGGCTAATTTCACGCGCTTCGTTCCAGATCATCGAACATTTGGTGAACACATAGGGACGCTCCGACCGGGCACCGATGCCCGCAGCCCTGCGGGATCGCTCTTTCAGCACCTTCCCCACAATTTCCTCAGAATGTCCCAGGCCGTAAATCGCGGCAGTATCAATCCAGTTCATGCCCAGATCGAGTGCCCGATGAATTGCAGCGATCGAGTCCTGGTCTTCCTGATGACCCCAGCCAAATTGCCAATCTCCACCACCGATCGCCCAAGCTCCATAGCCAATCGGGGTAATATGAAGGTCAGAGTCACCGAGCGGTCGGGTGGGCATGGTGGTATGTGGTTGAGTTTGCATCGTTGCTCCCTGGCGATCTAGTGCAGCTTTCATCGTAGGCATGGGTGAGCGGCTGAATCACCTCTCTAAAGACGGGCGAATTGTTTTCGGCCAGAAGCAGGCATTCTGTGATCGCGGATACAGAGGTAGACGGGAAACTGCGCCTCAATGGGAGATGATGGGTTCACTACTTGCTTTTCACACTATGGCAAGCCTATCAGGCGGTCTGCTGGACTCCACACGAGTTCTGTTGGACTTGCAGCAAGCCAACGAAATTGCTCAGTCCTTTTCTGGATGCCTGGAGCCAGAGCCGATCGCCTGTTGTGTGGCTCAGGGATTAGTCGATCGGTTTCGCTGTGCCTTTGCACGAATCTGGCTGCTGGAACCCGATCAAACCATGCTGCGACTGGTGGCATCAGCAGGAATGTACACGCGCACCGATGGCTTTTTTGGGCGAGTTCCAATGGGAGCCTACAAAGTTGGCAAGATCGCGCAAAACCGAGTGTCCTTCCTGAGCAACAATTTACCTGCGGAGCCGTGGGTCGGTAATCGGGAATGGGCGGTTGCTAATCAAATTCGCGGCTTTGCTGGATATCCGCTCGCGATCGGCAATCGAGTGATCGGGGTGCTGGCAATGTTCAGTCATCACCCACTCGAACCTGAGTTTCTGGAAGTGCTGCAAACCCTCTGCACGATCGTGACGATCGCCTTAGATACTGCAATTCAGTACCAGAAAGAGAAGCAACGCTGGCAGTTAGCAGCTCAGCCGATGCGTCCGCTTGCCCTGTCTGATCAGCTAGCCGAAATCCTCAAAAACTCCCGATTGACGCTGCTGGGAACCGAGCAGCCCCTATCCACTTCCAGAAGTTATCTAGTGTTAAAAACGGCTGAGGTTTTGAGCCATCTGCGCTGTACCTATGCTCGTTTGATCTACAGTGACACCACTGTTGCCCTGGAAGCGATTACCCCTTCAGGGAACTGCGAAGCAACCGTTCCTATTCCTGTTCCTATTCCTACTGTGCCCGCCGACCCTGACACCGATCCTGAGATTTCGATTTCGATCGCCCTTGCCGAAATTCATCCTCTCGTTACCGGATTGGGCGGCATTCTGCAAACCCAGCCTACCTCTGATCAGCGTGCCACCCAAATTACGTTAAATATTCCTTATGCTCAGGCGCGCTCGGAGCTGAAACTGCAAGTGCTGTGTACATCGCCTGTGCTGCAACTGGCATTCACCCATCTGGCAACCACCGCAGGTTTAACACTGTGCGATGATCAGGACGCGCCACTCCTCACCGATGAGATTCAGGCAGTTTCCCCCACTCGAAAAGTAATTTGGGTCAGCGGATCGCGATCGCATCCCCCCGACATCCGGGCAAGGGTTGATTTTTCTCTTCAGCCAGAGCAGTTTCGGCAGGCGGTTGAAGCCGTTATGCAGGGACAGACTTGGGGGATTCCAGCAGTTGCCTTGTCCGATCGAGAACTGGAAATCCTGCGGCTCCTGACTCAGGGGCACCGCGATCGAGATATTGCCGATCAGCTCGTCATCAGCGAAAGCACCGTCAAATTTCATCTCAACAACGTTCTTACCAAGCTCAAAGCCAAGACTCGTTATCAGGCAGTTTATAAAGCGATCGAGCAGGGATGGATTTAGTTTGTCGAACTGCACCTGCCAATATCAATAGACTTGGGAATTTCGTATCTGAGAATACAAAGACTTCATAGATAAAAAATCTAGGCTGACAGTAAGTTTATCTACAGCAACTTCTTCAAGGACTTAAATGGGATGCAGAGGTTTCCCGGTGTGGAACTTCGCCCTCCCATCCCTTTGTTTATCAATAGACTGTAAACGCTGTATTCATTTCCCCATCACCCATTCCACCTCAGCAGCTATGAGCAATCACTACTCAGCTATTATTGTCGGCGGCGGACAGGCGGGTCTGTCGATGAGCTATTGCCTGAAAGAACGCGGCATTGACCACATCGTTTTTGAGAAAAACCAGATTGGCTACGCATGGCGCGAAAAGCGATGGGACAGTTTTTGCCTGGTCACTCCGAACTGGCAGTGCCAGCTTCCCGGTTTTCCCTATCCCGGCAATGACCCGCAGGGCTTCATGCAAAAAGAAGAAATTGTGTGCTACATCGAACGCTATGCCGCCTCATTTGAACCACCTCTCAAAGAAGGCGTAGAAGTGCTAAAACTTTGCAGAAATGAAGCGCAACAGTTTGAAGTCACAACTTCGATCGGAGACTTTACGGCAGATCAGGTCGTTGTAGCGATCGGCGGCTACCATGTACCTCGCATTCCGCGTCTTGCCGAATGTCTGCCTGCGCTGCATCAGATCCATTCTTCTGAGTACAGAAATTCCGAATCTTTGCCGGATGGAGCGGTGCTGGTGGTGGGCACTGGACAATCGGGCTGTCAAATTGCAGAGGATCTGCATCTTGCAGGGAGACAGGTGCATTTGTGCGTGGGCGGTGCGCCTCGATCGCCTCGTCGATATCGCGGCAAAGATGTAGTAGATTGGCTTGATCAAATGGGTTATTACGATTTGCCGATCGATCAGCATCCGCAAAAAGAGAAAGTGCGGGCAAAAGCCAATCATTATGTGACAGGCAGAGACGGCGGACGCGAGATTGACCTGCGCCAGTTTGCGCGAGAAGGCATGAAACTGCACGGTAAATTGAAAGCAGCTGAAGGAACCCAGCTCCAGTTTCAAAACGACCTGAAACACAATCTGGATCAGGCAGATGCCGTCGCCGAAAGCATCAAAAAAACAATTGATACGTTTATCGAAAAGAATCAAATCGATGCGCCGATCGAGCCTCCCTATCATCCGGTTTGGGAACCCATCGAGAATTCATTGGCGATCGACTACGAGCAAGAAAATATCCGCACGATAATCTGGTGTACAGGATATCAGTCGGACTTTAGCTGGATCGAAGTGCCTGTGTTTGATGGAAAGGGCTATCCGGGACACGATCGCGGCGTGACTGGCATTTGGGGACTGTATTTTCTGGGGCTGCCCTGGCTTTATACCTGGGGCTCTGGGCGATTTTCAGGAATTGCGCGAGATGCGACGTATTTAGCGGACTATATGGTGGCTCGTAAACGAGTGGTCGTGGCGCAGGATTGGAGCGTGGTGAATGAGTTTTTGTTGGGTTCGTAGAGGGGAGACAGAGTTCGTTTTAATCGCACAATCTCAATGACCTATCGATTTAAACAGGTTCTAACCCCCGATCGCAGCATTCTTTCCCCACCCTCGATCGCGCACCTGACCCTATCGCCAAATCTTGACGCTCCGTAGTTAAAGATACAAAATATTGTGTGAACAACCTCGTAATCTGACAACACGTCGATCCAATCAACAAACCAATCCACAAAGGAAAATGGTATGCCTGAAGTAACAGCCCCCGCCCATCAAGTTGGTGATTTCTTTGTCGATTATGAAGAGAAAGTATTTCCTGATGTCAAAGCAGAACCGGGTGAGAAAGCACTGGTAACATTTCACACCGTTGCCTTTGAAGGATCGATCGGGTTCGTGAATCTGCTGCAAGCAACTCGTCTGCTGCGAAAAGGCTTTGAAACATCGGTGCTGCTTTATGGCCCGGGCGTGACCCTCGGTGTGCAGCGCGGCTTCCCGAAGTTGGGCGATTCTGCTTTCCCCGGACACCAAAATTTCAACGATCAGCTCAGCAAGTTCATGGCAGAAGGGGGTAAAGTCTATGCCTGCCGTTTTGCGCTGCAAGCCCTGTACGGACACGGCGAACCCTCACTGATTCCCGGCATTCGCCCGATTAATCCGCTTGATGTATTAGACATCATTTTGATGCACCGCAAAGACAACGCTTTTATCCTCGATACCTGGACGGTTTAATCTCCAGTTCGGATTCAGGACAAACTGGGCTAAATTTCCCCACCGTTTGCATCCGCAATTTGTGATTCTATGGATTACTCACGCACGGTTCGCGCCGCAGCAGTCCAGATCAGTCCGGTGCTGTTTAACCGGGATGGTACAACTGAGAAAGTGTTGCAGTCGATCGCCCAGGCTGCAAAAGAAGGAGCACAGATTGTCGTTTTCCCAGAAACGTTCATTCCCTACTATCCCTACTTCTCGTTTGTGCAGCCCCCGGTTCTAATGGGCAAGGAACACATGCGGCTCTACGAAGAAGCTGTAACCGTTCCCGGACCTGTCACCGATGCCGTAAGCCGTGCGGCGCGTTCCTATGGCATGGTTGTGGTACTGGGTGTGAATGAGCGCGATCATGGCTCCCTCTATAACACACAGCTCATTTTCGATGCAGATGGAACCCTGCTGCTTAAGCGACGCAAGATCACGCCGACTTATCACGAACGCATGGTTTGGGGGCAGGGAGATGGATCAGGGCTGAAGGCGATCGATTCTGCGGTAGGGCGGATTGGCGCGCTTGCCTGCTGGGAGCATTACAATCCCCTGGCTCGCTTCGCGCTGATGGCACAGCATGAGCAGATTCACTGCGCCCAGTTTCCCGGTTCCCTGGTAGGGCAGATTTTTACTGATCAGATTGAGGTTACGATTCGCCATCATGCGCTGGAGTCAGGCTGTTTTGTGATTAATTCAACAGGTTGGCTCTCGCCGGAACAGGTCGGACAAATTACCACTGATGAAAAGCTTCAGCGGGTGCTAAGCGGCGGCTGTAATACTGCCATTATTGGTCCCGAAGGCAATCATCTCTGTCCGCCCATTACCGAAGGCGAGGGCATGATCGTTGCCGATCTCGACTTCTCGCTGATCACCAAACGCAAGCGCATGATGGATTCGGTCGGTCACTATGCCCGTCCTGATTTTCTGCAATTGCAGATGAATCCTGAGGCAAGGACAATGTTAAACGCAGTATCTCCTGATTCATCTTCTCAATCGGTTTTCCCGTCTTCTTTGGCATCATCCGAAACGCCTTTAGCAATCGACACCTGATTTGCCCGATCATTCACTCATCATTCTCACTATGAATAAGCAAACGCTGATTACTGAACTTCAGTCCTATGGTCTGAAGCTAGTCGATTCGGATGTGGGTGCATCGGGTCGTCAGGGTGGGGCAGGCCCGTCGGATCATAAAGCCGTGACGGTGGATGGCACAACGGTAATGGTTCCAATCTTCAACAGTCCGGCAGCACAGTCACCCTACAGCGTGAGAGTGGATGGCACAATTGCCCTGACGGAAAACGGCAAAGTAGCCGAAATGCTGTTAGAACACCAGGGAGAACCGATCGCTCCGATTCAATTTCCGCAACAGCCCCAGTTCTATGGTCTGACCACGGCAGAGGGCATTCCCTACTGGAAGATTGCGCTGCTTCATAGTCGAGATGTGCTAGCAACTACCGTGCTACAAACCTGTATGCGCTACAGCGATGCTGCAACGTCCTGTCAATTTTGTGCGATCGGGCAATCGCTCGAAGCAGGCAGAACGATCGCTCGCAAAACGCCAGCGCAGCTTGCAGAGGTCGCAGAAGCAGCCGTGCGGCTAGACGGTATCAAGCAAATGGTAATGACCACTGGAACGCCCAATACGCCCGATCGCGGCGCAGCCTACCTGACTGAATGCGCCAGAGCCATCAAAGCCAGGGTAAACTTACCGATCCAGGCCCAGTGCGAGCCGCCCGACGATTTTGCCTGGTTCGATCGCCTCAAAAATGCAGGCGTTGAAAATTTAGGAATGCACCTGGAAGCCGCTGATCCAGAGATTCGATCGCGAATTATGCCGGGAAAAGCATCTGTGCCTTTAGCCCATTATTTTGATGCGTTTGGGACAGCGGTTCAGGTATTTGGCTGGGGACAGGTTAGCACTTATTTACTAGCAGGTTTGGGAGATAGCTTAGAGACACTTTTGGAGATGTGCGATCGATTGATTCAGATCGGCGTTTATCCCTTTGTTGTGCCTTTTGTACCAATTACGGGAACGCCTCTGGCAAATCATCCGGCTCCTCAAAGTGAATTTATGCAGACGCTTTACGAGCGAGTCGGCGCAATGCTGAAGCAATCCGGGCTGCGCTCGGCAGAAATGAAGGCGGGGTGTGCGAAGTGTGGGGCTTGTTCTGCGCTTTCGACGTATGAGGTTTAGACGTACCTTCTCTTAAAGAGTTTGAAGTTTTCCCGAAATCACGCATCACTTCAGGTTCAGCAAATATGAATCGATATCAGTTCAAGCTTGCAACAACGCCTGATGAAATTGCAGCCTATTTTGCCCTGCGCCATTCGATTTTTGTAGACGAACAGCGGCTTTTTCAGGACAGCGACCTGGATGAAATCGATCAGACTGCCTATCCGATCGTGGCTGTGCATTTGCAGGAAAGCTTGGAAAATGAACGGAATCCGATCGTCGGGGTGGTGCGAATCTATGAAACCCAACCTGGCTTCTGGTACGGCGGACGACTGGGAACACACTGCAACTATCGCAAAGGCTGGCAGATCGGCAAAGGATTAATTCACAAGGCAGTCACAACAGCCAACACCTGGGGTTGCGAGCGATTTCTGGCGACGGTTCAGCTTCAAAACGTGCGGTTTTTCCAGCGGCTTCACTGGGAATCCTTGGAAGAAATTACAATTTGCGATCGTCCCCATCACCTGATGCAGGCGGATTTGAATTATTATCCTCCTACGGTTGCTTCGCAGTTTTCCTCGGCAATCGAACCCCGGCCCGTCCTCCCCTTTCAAGCCAGAGAAGCGTCCTGATGCTGTCTACCCTCGTTACCAAGCTACAAGAATCGATCGGCGTTTTGCACAAGCAAGATATTCAGACTGCCGCCCACTTTCTGCGTCAAACCCCTAACTGGCTTGATGCAGAGGTGCTGCTGGGCGATGACTGCGCCGCGATTCCTGATGGGGAAGCTTATTTGCTGCTGGCAAGCGAGGGAATGATGCCATTTTTTGTCGAGCAGGACCCCTGGTTTGCGGGCTGGTCTGCGGTGATGGTCAACGTGAGCGATATCTATGCGATGGGGGGTCGGCCGATCGCCTTGGTCGATGCGCTCTGGAGCCAGTCGGTTGAACAATCGCAGCAAATCTGGGCAGGAATGCAGGCAGCCGCTCAAGCATATGACGTGCCGATCGTGGGCGGACACACCAACTGCCACAGTCCTTATAATGCGCTTTCTGTCTCGATTTTAGGACGGGCAGAACGTCTGATGACAAGCTTTGATGCTCAGCCCGGTCAGCAGCTTTTAATGGCAGTCAATTTCGACGGGCAGATGCACCCTGAATTTGCCTTCTGGAATGCCGCGACCAAGGCTGATCCAGTGCGCTTGCAGGAAGATCTGGCTCTGTTGCCCGATCTGGCAGAGAAAAGGCTTTGCCGTGCTGGAAAGGACATTAGTATGGGCGGCGTGATTGGCACAACCCTCATGCTGCTCGAAACTTCCGCTTGTGGGGCAGTTCTGAACCTGGACGCAATTCCCTGCCCAGTAGGTGTCTCGCTCGATCAATGGCTAACGGCGTTTCCCAGCTACGGCTTTCTGTTGAGCATTGATTCTGATCATGTCGCAACGGTTCAGGCAATGTTTCGCGATCGTCAGCTCATCTGTGAACCGATTGGCGAAGTGAACTGCACGTCCGAGCTGGTGCTTCGATTGCAGCAAGATTCCATCTGTTTCTGGAATTTGCAGAAGCAGCCGCTCACAGGTTTCACCCCTGCTGTTCCTGCTTAATCCACGTTCCTGCCTGATCCACAATGCGAATTGCCCTGTTCACCTATTCCACCAAGCCCAGAGGCAGCGTGATTCACACGCTCGAACTGGCAGAAGCACTGCATCAGCAAGGGCATCAGCTTTGCGTATATGCGCTGGATAAAGACGGGCGGGGTTTTGATTACTTTGTAGGAGGAACTGCGTCGCCTCGATCGCTGGCTTGCCGCTATCAGCCTGTTCCAGCAGGAACCGCCCCGCCGGAGATCGATCGCCTGATACAGCAGCGGATTCAGGAGTTTGTTGATTTCCTGGAGCATCATCTTCAGTCTGAGAATTACGACATTTTTCATGCTCAGGATTGCATTAGCGCAAATGCCTTAGCAGCGTTACGCCAATGTGGGTTTGTGCATTCGTTTGTGCGTACTGTTCACCATATCGAAGATTACAACAGTCCTTATCTTCAGCATTGCCAGGAACGATCGATTCGTGAACCGGATTTGTGTCTTTGCGTGAGCGATTACTGGCAGCAGCAGCTTCTCCAGCAGTATGGAATTCACGCGCCCAGAGTGATCAACGGCGTAAACTGCGATCGATTCACCCCGGTATCCTCGGCTCAGGATCTTCAGCTTAAGCAACAGCTTCAAATCACCGGACATCCGGTATTCCTGACAGTCGGCGGCATTGAACCACGCAAGAATACGCTGCAACTCGTTAAAGCCTTTGCCCGGGTTCAGAAATCGCTTCCCAAAGCACAGCTTGTGATTGCAGGCGGCGCAACGTTATTTGATTACCAGTCCTACCGAGACGAGTTTTTCGCACTGGTTCACGAACTGGAGCTTGAACTCGATCGATCGATTCTACTGCCGGGTGTGATTGCAGACGAGCATCTTCCCTGCCTTTATCGCTGTGCTGATGCGTTTGTCTTTCCGTCTGTTAAAGAAGGTTGGGGACTTGTCGTTCTCGAAGCTTTAGCAAGCGGCTTACCAACGATCGTTTCCGATCATGCCCCCTTCACTGAATTTCTCAATTCTCAGCAAACTCTTTTCGTCACTCCTGAGCATCCAGCCTCGATCGCTCAAGCAATGCTTAAAAGTATTCAGCCCGATGTTTCTCAAGCACTGAGGCAAAATAGCCGATCGGTGGTTGAGACCTATTCCTGGAAAACATCTGCGATGATGCACTTAGATCATTATCAAGCGTTACTGAGTTCAATCACGCGTTCTGCTAGTTTTAATTGACTGAAGATGTTTGAGCAGCAACAGAGATTCTACACTGCCCCCTAAATTCCCCAATGCTGCGGAACGTTGAAACCTGATAAGGAAACTCCCATGCCTGAAATTCGCTTTGAAGTCCAATGGCCCGATGGCACTCATGAAGTTTGCTACTCGCCTTCGCTGATCGTCAAAGACTACTTTATTCCTGCCCAATCTTACCGCCTGGAGGAGTTTGTCGAACGATCGCGCACCGCTCTAAAAATTGCCAGCGATCGGGTACAGGCAAAATATGGAATGCCCTGTAGTCTAGCACTGCGACAACTTCAGCAGATCGAGCAGCAGGCGGCTCATTATCAGCAGACCGAACAGCCAGATCTCCAGGTGCGGGTGATTCGGTTTCTGGAGTAAGAAGGAGGGCAATCGGTTTAAAGGCTTTGGGGAGTCCAGGTCGGACCCTGACAGCGCGGACCGTCCGGCGTCCAGTGCAGCAGATCAATACACATCCGACGCGCTTCCATCTTCGTATCCCAGGCATGGTAGACAATGTAGTCTGCCTGACCGTCTGGGCTGACGGCGATCGAGTTATGACCTGGACCCAGCACTGACCCCGGAACCGATCGCAGCACTCGCGGTCCTGCTGCATTGCCCACATCCGAGTAGGGCCCCATCACCTGCTCGGCAACGCCATAATCGACTCCGTAGCTGTCTGTTTCCCACCGTCCGCCGCTGTAAAAGCAGTAGTATTGACCGCCGTATTTACGAACGCACGGGCCTTCCAGCGTGTGCCAATCATAAATGCCGCCATACATCGGGCGATCGGCTAAAAATCGCTGCCAGTCCTGACGGGCACGCAGCACCACCTTTGCTTCCCCGGCCAGTTGAGTCATGCTGATCAGGCGATCGACAACCAGAGCGGTTCCCGCCCGAACACCATCTTCTGTATCCAGAAAATCTTGAGCGTAGAACAAATACCATTGCCCATCATCGTCCTGAAACGGGCTGGGATCGATCGCAAATGCACAGGCTTCTGGATCAACTAGCGGCTGACCTGCATCCTGATATGGACCCAGCGGGTTAGAACTGGTCGCTACGCGCAACTGATGGCGTTTGTCCTCATGCCCCACTGAGTAATACAGGTAAAACGTGCCATCGCAGTATGCAACTTCCGGGGCCCAGAAATTATCCCCCAGTGCTGGGTCTGGACGCTGCAACGCATTTCCGGCAAACTCCCAGCGAATCAAGTCATGCGATCGCAGCAGGGGAAAAACGCGTCGTTGATGACGGTCCTCCACCTGCCCTGCCGCTTCTGCCGGACCCGTGCCGATTGCGTAGTAGACCCCCTGATGCTGCCAAACAAACGGATCAGCAAAATAATCAGGATAAACGGGATTTGTGTAAGTTTGCGCTGCCATTTAATACTCGAATTTCACATAAGTCTCGGTTGCCTGAGCGGGCAGCTTTTCGACCGTTTGACAGCGGAGCAACTGCCGAAGCTCAGGTGAAAGACTATTGTAGTAATCCGTTTGCAGCGTTAAATCTACCTTGTGGGTGTGAAGCCAGTGCATCACATAGCCCATGACAATCAGCGGACGCGGCTGCGGCGTGATGTTGGGTGTGCCCCGGTGCAGAGCCAAGGGCGATCGAATCATCACATCACCGGGCTGCATATAAAATTGCTCCATTGGAATTTCGCCCGCCCGCACCTTGACCAGTCCCTCTTCCCGCGACATCCGGTGCGTACCCCGCGCCATCTCAAACGGACCATTTTCTGCCGTCACTTCCACCAGGGGAAAATTGACTGCCAGGGCATAAAGGGGCGTGACGATTTGATCAGTAAACAGCGGATTAAAATCGCGGTGAATGTCCTGATACTCTGCTCCTTGAAAGGGAATGTCTGCCGCAAGCTGAACCAGCCTGTATTCCTGAAAAAACACGCGGTTGAGTACACCCAAAATCGTCGGATTGGCGAATACCTTAGGGTCAGCAAAGGGAGCCACCCAAGGCAATGTCGTGTACCAGCGCGATTTTCCTCGGGGAGCTAACCCGTCCACTCGCTGCTGCCGCTCTTGAAATAGCGCATCAAACGCCGCTGCCCAGGTTTCAATCAAGCTTCGATCGAACAATCCGCGAATAACGCAAACTCCGTCTCGATTCAGGTCTTCTGCCAGTCGATCGAGATCGATCGCGCTCAAGCTTACAGGATTAATACTTTGAACCATCTTAATTGCCCGCCTTACTCTGGAAGAGATATTAGAAGAAATAAAGGAATCGGAAGCGTTTTTGAGGAGAATGGTTGGGCTAACTTCAGCTCTCTAACTTTAGCCTTCTAACAGAGCAAAATGTAGCCCTCTCTACAATTCCTATTCTGCCCAACGGTAGAGGCAGGCCGCCGCAATATTACCAAATTTTTCAAAAAACTCAATTTCTCTGATTAAAAAAACTGAGCCGACAAAAAAGGTTCAGATAACGGATAGTGACCAGGTATTGCGCCTTTGTTTTGCCTGATACAGTGCAGCATCCGCTTCTGCAATGAGCTTTTGGGTTGATAAATTGCGCGACGGAGTCGAGCATACAACCCCGGCACTCAGCGTTACATAGTGAGCGATCGCCGAAGCCGCATGAGGAATCTGTAAACGTTGCAGGCTATCTTGAATAGCATTCACAACTTTGACCGCTCCCTCTTCACTCGTATTAGGCAAGATCACGGCAAACTCTTCGCCGCCGTAGCGAGCAGCGATATCCGCAGGACGCTTAATACAATCAGAAATTACCTTTGCGACCTGCTGTAGACAGGCATCCCCTGCGAGATGCCCATAGCGATCGTTATAAAGTTTGAAATGATCAATATCGCAAAGAACCAGTGCCAGAGGCTGCTGTTCGCGTCTGAGCCGTTTCCACTCTTGGTCAAGCATTTCATCAAAGCAGCGGCGATTGGCAATCTGGGTGAGACTGTCGATGTTGGCAATGCGTTTCAGTTCCAGGTTGACCTGCTGGAGGGCAGCTTCAGTTTGTCGCAGTTGATGATTTTGCTCAACGAGCAACTGCCGTTGCCGCAGGATCGTAATTTGATGCTGAACTCGCGCTAATACTTCTTCGGCTTGAAACGGTTTAGTCACATAGTCGGCCCCACCTACGGCAAAGGCACGAACTTTATCCTCTGTATCGTTTGAAGCGCTCAAGAAAATGACTGGAATGCTGTCGGTTGCGGAATTGGCTTTGAGTCGTTCACACACTTCGTAGCCGTTCATTTCCGACATACGGATATCTAAAAGCACTAAATCAGGAGGAGCAACCCCGATCGTTTCCAGTGCCATTTCGCCACTCGTAGCTTTCCTGACAGAATATCCTGATTCACTCAGTAACAGGGCAAGAGAACGCACATTATCAAGATGGTCATCCACAATCAGGAGCGTGGCAGGGTGAGTCCTGACTTGAGTCGTATTGCTTTCTTCCGATGTGCGTACTCTAAGCATGGTCATTTGAAGTTTCTGGCGAAGTTAAAACAACAATTTGTTTAAAGCTGTAGTTTTGCGCCAGCTGACGCAATCCCTGAATTAGAAATTCCTGTTCCGCCGGAATTTGTTGAATGAGCTGCTCTATTGCACTGTCGTCGCAGAGGCGGGCTGCTTGACGAAGGACTGTAATCCATATAGGTGGCATCGCTAGCAGGTCAGACGCCTGCAAATTGATAGAAGGATTGAGCAATTCCTCACCCGATGCGGCTACTTCACTGTTTGCATAAACATATTTCACTCCCAAATATTCTGCCATTTTGCGAAATAGCGCCTCTTCCTGAAATGGCTTTGTCAAATAATCATTACAACCCGCAGCTAAAGCTAAGGTGCGATCGCCTCTGGATGCCTGAGCCGTCAGCGCAATAATCACTGGAACTTCACCGCCTGGGGTAGCGCGGATTTGCTGAGTTGCTTCGTAGCCGTTGAGTAGCGGCATTCGGACGTCCATATAGATTAAGTGGGGATGCCATTGCTGCCACTGAGCCACAGCTTCTTGTCCATTAGAAGCTTCTCGAACTTCTAACCCAATCTGAGTAAGTATCCTGACTAGCAATATTCGGTTTTCTGGTTGGTCATCAACCACAAGGATACGGTACACAGGTTGATTGGGAGCTAATCGGCTCACGCGACCTGTGAAAGCCGCTACTGGCACATCAGCCGATCGCGCTACAGTAACAGGAAGCGAAAAGACAAACGTGCTGCCCTGTCCCACAGTGCTTTGCACGGTGATCTCTCCGCCCATAATTTGTACAAACTTGCGGCTGATGGTCAATCCTAATCCTGTTCCATCGGGCGAAGTCCTTCCGGCTTGCGTCTGCACAAAAGCACTGAAAATTTGCTCTAGATCATCATCAGCAATGCCAATGCCTGTATCAACGACTTCAAACTGAAGCACAATTACCTCGTTGGGGAACTGCGAAGCAATCGACAGATGGGAGTCATTTCTGCGCTCCTTAACGGTGACTCGTAAGGTCACATGACCCTGCGTTGTGAACTTGATCGCATTTCCCAAAAGATTGATCAGCACTTGCCGCAGCTTGTTTGCGTCGATCGTCCCATATCGAGGCAAGTTTGAAGCGAGTTCAAGGTACAGCCCCAATCCTTTCGTTTCTGCCCGCTGGCGAAGCATTTCCTTGAGGGATTGCAGTAAATCAATTAAGTCAACGCTGTCTTCGTTAAGCGTGATGTGTCCAGCTTCAATTTTTGACAAATCTAGAACATCATTAATCAAACTGAGTAAATGATCGCCGCTCCGCCGAATTAGCCCCAGGTTTTCGCGTTGTTCTGCGGTGAGACGCTCATCAAAAGACATCACCTGAGCAAAACCCAAAATCACATTGAGTGGAGTCCGCAGCTCGTGGCTCATGTTTGCCAGAAAGGCACTCTTGGCTTTGTTTGCGGCTTCTGCGGCTTCTTTTGCCTGTTGCAGAGCTTGCTCAGTGAGTTTACGGGCAGTGACATCTGTGGTAGCTCCCACAATTCCTATCACCCGTCCGTGTACATTTACCAAAGGATTAATGACCGTTTGATGCCAGCAAGCTTCACCCCTCGCATTCACGATCGACTGCGAAAGATAAGTGTAGGGTTGCCGAGTTTGCATCACCTGATGATTCACCGCCAGGATTTCTTTGAGCTGTTCTACTGAAAAATTGGGATTGAAGTCGGTTTCTCGTTTGCCCAGCATCGCTTCAACGGTGGTTCCGTGGATATCTGCGGATGCCTGATTCACAATTAAAATGCGTCCTCCCCGGTTTTTAACAAAGATGTTATTGGGAACGGCATCAATGACTTGTCGCAGGAAAGCTTGCTGTGCTTTTTGTTCCACTTCTGCCAGTTTGCGATCGCTAATATCCATGCTGGTTCCTAGTAGCCGTAGGCCTGAACCTCGGTTGTGCAGGGGCGTTAGGGTAGTCAAAAACCAGCGAGGACGATCCGCAAAGGGCAGTTCTTCTTCATAGGTAATGGTTGCGTTCTGCTGAATACATTTACGGTAGCGAGAGTAGATTTGGGCGGCTATTTTGCTGTCCCACAGTTCATCGATTCGTTTGCCTATCCATTGATGCGACGGGATACCCGTGGCTGTCTCGATCGATGGATTCATACTAATGAGCTGATATCCTCCATCCTCTAATTGCTCAACCACCCAGATCGCTTCAGCCGCAGAATTAATAATGTCCTGCAAAAATTGTTCGCTTTCTTTGAGCGCAACTTCAATTCGCTTTCGTTCACCAATATCGGTGTAGGTTCCCATCACTCGCAGCGGCTTTCCTGCCTGATCTCGGCTCATCACCATGCCGCGAGCGAGAATCCATTTATAGGAACCGTCTTTGCACAAAACGCGATATTCGCTGCTGTATTGCGGCACTTCACCCGAAAAATACTTCTCAAAGGCAGCATATACCTGTGCCTTATCATCGGGGTGCAATCGCCTGTTCCACTCACTCAAATCGTTGCCGATTTCGTTCTCAGCGAAACCCAGCATGATTTTCCATTGACGTGAAAAGAAGACTTTATCGGTTTGCGCGTTCCAATCCCAAAGTCCATCCCCATTGCCTTCGATCGCATATCTCCAGCGTTCTTCACTCTCTCGTAACTCTGCTTCGGATTGGAGGCGACTCGCTTCGAGGTGCTTGGCAGCGGTAATGTCGCGCAAAAATGCCGTAAAAACCTGTTCTCCTGCCACTTCTAACTGAGAGATTGAAGCCTCTGCTGGAAACTCACTGCCATCTTTGCGACGACCCAAAATATCGCTGCGTTCGCCTATGCATCGGGTCGTGCCATTTTGTTTCTCAAAGCTGCTAATGTGCTGATGGTGCGAAGCTACAAATCGATCGGGAAGCAGCAGATCCAGTGGTTGCCCTAACGCTTCGGCTGCTGTGTAGCCAAACAGCTTTTCGGCTGCTCGATTAAACAGCGTAATTCGCTGATTCGCATCGATCGAAATAATGGCATCGCTGGCAATCTCAAGAATGCCTGCAAATCGAGCCTGAGAAATCTGTAGCTCTACGTTTAACTGCTGAAGTTTAGCGGGGCTGGGCAAGGCAAGCACTTTCGGCATCAAGAAAACAAGTTCGATCGCAGTCAGTACCGAAACTAATGCCGCGATTGCCTTAACGCAACCAGAAAGCCAGTAAGCCGGATGCCACAGCGTCCATACTCCCAGAAAGTGAGTCGTGCCAGACAAGATAATAAACGCCCCAAACAGAAGGAATATCCGTTTGAAAGGCAAATCTTTTCGCTGCCGAACAAAGTGAAAAAGGGCGATCGAGATCAAGAAGTAAGCCAGGACAATCAGGACATCGGCAGCAATGTGCACTTCCATCAGTCCTGTTTTCCAGAAACAAGAATTTTTATGAGGAAGGAATAACCTAGAGTTAGAAATCGCTTTGACCGTATTTAGCATGAATGAGCAACCGCAGAATTGTGGGCTGGACAAAAACTGATAATTCAGCTCAGCGTTCTGCCCTGAATATTCCCAAACCTGATCCTCCTGCCATTCAGATTCCTGGAGCATCTCTATCTATTACAAGTTTTAAAATACAAGTCTTAAAAAATTACAAGTCTTAAAAATTGCAGGTATTGAGTGGGAAACACCAATATCCAGAGGCCGAATGATATGAATGCCGAATGCGATCGCCACGAGTGATTGATCATCGGTTATTGGTTAGGAGCCATTGGTCGTTAGTTGTGAGTTATTAGCGAAGTTTTTGCTATCCATGCTGAGCCGATCGATCGCTGTCAAAAACGGTAACAATCGCCGCGCAAAGTCAGCAAAAAGCAAAACGATCGCAGCCTGGTATAAAGAGTGCGATCGCAAAGCTAAATAGAGAATTTAACCGCAGAGAAATTACCGCAGCAAAAGTCTTGAGTGAGAGTCCTGAGCAAAAGTCATGCGTGAGAGATGAAAGCCCTGGGTCAAAGTTTTAGATTGCCCTATTACCCCTCAAACACAACAAAATGAGTGGGTTTGTAAGTCCGAATAAATTGAGACATGGTTTCTCGTTCTTCAATTGTAGGCGTTGCAAAACAGCCTGCGGTTCCCGTGTTAGCATCCTGCTTCAGTGCCGAAGGATCATAATGAATTCCTAAGCCCGATCGCTGAGTCTGAAAGGTCGGAGTCACTGCAGACCACACCCCACCAAACTCGCCGGGCGCAAACTCAACGCTTCCCGGTTTATCAAAGGTGTAAACACCAAAGGGCAACGGAGCTTGAGAGCCAGCCGTATCAGAGGGAGTTTGCTTATTGGCGCGACCAGAAACCGCACGCACCGTTTTGATAATTTGATTTTTGCCGTCAACTAGATGAGTCTGATAAATTCTTAAGCCGCCGCTCATGGTCGTTGATGTCCGCATGGCGATTACTTTTGCCTTGCCGTTTGCATTAGGAGCGGGAACCAGAAAATCAGACGCAACCCACTGCTTTGCCCCCAAGGAAACCCAGGTGCGTCCTGCGGCGGCGATCGCTTCTCCTGTGGTATAGGTCAGATAACCATTGGAAAGATAATCCACAATTTCACCGTTAGGAGTCGATCGAACGCGCAGCGTATCTCCCTGAGTACGAACGGTGGCAATGTAACCGATGCGGGTATTGATGCTAGAACTCATTGTTTTTATGCTGATTTTTGCAAGAGGGAATAAATTAGGTTTGTACTGACTAAAAAAATTAGCAGAACGTTCCGTAAACCTGAAAGGCAGACTTGATCAATAAACCCAGGTGACCGATGGAAGAACGAAAATTCCATCAAATTACGCCACAATTCCCAACACGAAATTTACATTACGAAAACGATCGAAGTGGACCGCACGCCATGCCAACAGGCTCTTCTGCCAATTTTCGCCAGGTGTTGAGGTTGACTTCACCCGTTGCACGACCGTTTACGTCAAAAATATGGTGGTCATTCTGGAAGTGGGTCACGGCTGCCCGCGTTTTTGTGCCATAAATGCCATCTACAGAACCGAGGTTGATGCCATAGAGCGTCAGAACCTGTTGCAGTCGGCGAACGATCGCCCCCGTGCTGCCCTGCTTCAGGAGTGGCAAGCCGGATACACCCTGGTTTAAGCATGCCATCATCTGAGTGCCCACAATGCCATCCATTTCCAGAAAATGACGGCACTGAAAAAATTTAATAATCCCTTCTGTCGCCAAACCAAAGATGCCGTCTTCGACTAGGAGTGCCCCTGGAAAAATTTCGCTGCTTTCAAGCCAAACATTCAGCATTGCCTGAAGCTGTTTTACACCAGAGCCTTGAGAGCCTTTTTTAAGGAGAACGGTGCTGCGAAGTGTTGTCATGATGAGATTCCTTTAATTCAAATTGGGTGGTGTTGATTCAGATAAAAAATGAGGCATGAATTGGCATTAGTCAAAGGCAAGATAAGCAGCAAGACCACTGAAGGCTGCCCAGGTTTTGTTGCCGATCACGCCATCAACGATGAGGCTCTGAGCCGTTTGAAATGCCCGGACTGCCACTTCGGTTTGAGGTCCAAAGTTGCTGTCAACTACACCTTTATAGATTCCGGCTTCCCTCAGCAGCACTTGGGCGATCGCAACCGCTTCACCTTTGCTGCTCCGGCGAATTACAGGCATTGCAGGAGGCATATTGGTTTGCAGAGCTTGCCAGGTTTTTGGTCCAACAATTCCATCCTTGCGAAGCAGCTTGCTATATTGAAAAGCTTTAACGGCTGACTCAGTTTTCGCTCCAAAAATGCCGTCTACAGAAACCATATAATCACGGCTGACTCGCTGATTAAGCAACTGCTGAAGGGTTTTTACAGCCGCACCTTGAGCACCCATTTGCAGCGTTGGATATTGAGTGGAAATCGTATTCATTTTGAATGACCTTTGTGATTGTTGAAGTGGATTACGTTTGAATCGGTCGCTGTTCCACAACAATGCAACAAGGTAAAACAAACAGATTCCGGGAAATCAAGAGTACCCTTGCGGGTGCTTATTTAAGGGCCAAAGGATGGTAGGGGATAGATTGCTTTGTTTGAGGAGATTCGCAAAAGGCTTTCTTCTGAAAAGAGTCTCTAACTTGTGCAAACCGCTCTGATTTCACGCCCAGGAGATTTCACCCCCAGACAGGCAAAATGGGTATTAGGCAAAGCAGCAACAATCGCGGCGACTCAGCAATAGGACTTTTAGAGAGTTTAATCTGACAATTTCGCCTCACTACCAAATCGATCGCAAGATTAGAAATTTCGCTCTCGATCGTCAGGACAAAATTAGGAAATTTTTAGAAAAATAAATAACGCTACTTGTAGAGTAAATTACCCAGTATTTAGGGCTACTTAAACACCATATCTAGAAGAAGCAAGTTTTTTACTATCACAAACTTCCACTTTAGCAGCTAGTCGTAACCGAAATTTCGAGTAAAGATAAAGAATATATAACAATGCTTGAAGGTATCCGAATCGCACTTGACTTCCGTTTTTCCTGGTTCGCAATTGTCCTTTTCCGATCGGATTCCAGCAAGCTCTAAGCCAGGGTTGAAACGATCGCTACTTCACTTGAGAAATAGGGATTCTGTTCAACCAACTGGAAAAATGATTGAAAAAAGGCAAGGCTCGATGGATCAGATCGAACCTTTGCCAGACTCGCTTGAGTCTCAATCTATTTCAACCCACCTTCTTAACGACCGTCTCAACCCTACTTATCAACAACACGTATCAACAGTGAGTGAGGAACCTATGAAACCGCGATTCACGACTCATTCGATTCCCTTTGATCAAGACCCAAACGTATCTTCTAAACTGAAGCAATTTAAGAGGCTCCCCCGGCGAATGTCAAGCTTTCTACGTCAGGGATTGCTGTCGATCGCGGTACTCACTGCGGTAGTTGGAGCTTCTTCCCAATCGATCGCCCAAACCCTGCTACCTAACAACACCCTGTTTCCCGGTGAGCAAGGTGCAAGAGTATTTACTTTGCAGCAGGCACTGAGGTCAGAAGGCTTTTTCGTTAGCGTCGACGGAGTTTATGGACCGGAAACCGTGAGTGCCGTGACTCAGTTTCAGCGCAGTTGCGGTCTGATTGTGGATGGCATTGCCGGACCTCAAACGAACAATGCCCTTGCTTCGGGAACCTGTTCCGGGTTCGTTCCCATTCAGCCACCCTTTATCCCGGTTCAGCCGCCCACTTCCGGCTTGCCCGTTGGTCCTTTTGTGGCAGTGATTCCGGGTGATGACCCTAGCAATTTGGCAACGGCTCGACAGGTGCAGGCAGCAGCAACTGTTCAAAGCTCCAGGAGAGGTTCGTTCATCAATGCAGGCGGCTACGAGGATCGAGAAAGAGCTGAAGCGGTGGTCGATCAGCTTCGCAATCGGCGTTTGTCTGCACGGGTCGAGTATCGTCCTTAAGAGGCAACAGCTCGAATTGTTTCAACCATCGATCGCACACTCTGAGCCGTTGCCGGAGCCAGCAAAACTCCATTGCGATAGTGCCCGGTTGCCACAATCACATTCTGGTAGCCGGGCATTGGCTCAATCACCGGAGCAGGACGCTGATGGGGACGCGGACGCAAGCCCGACCACTGCTCCACCGTTACGCCCACTGCCAGGGCAGGACAAAACTCGATCGCCCCGCTTAGCACCCTTTGCAGGCGATCGGCATCGGGCAAAATTTCACTCGCACCTGCGGAAAATTCAACCGTCGCACCCACCCAATATTCTCGATCGCCCAACGGAACCAAATGGATATCGTTTCCGGTAACAACGGGCTGAAAGTTTGGATTTCCCAATGGCTCTGCCAAACGCATTCGCACCGCCTGCCCCAGCACCGGGCGCACTTCAACCACTTTCTCTCCCGCGACTTCTGGCGATCGAACCTGCTGGAGAGACTGCAAAACAGGCGTTGACCCTAATCCTGCCGTGACAACGATCGCATCCACTGCAAATCTGCCCTGCTGAGTGTCGATCGCGTGGCAAGCACACAGTCCCGATGAAGTTTGATCCGAGGCAAACCCTGTAATCTGAGTCTCAAAATAAAACTGAACGCCGCGCCGCTGAGCTGCTTCAATCAGCATCAGGGTAAGTGTCTTGGGGTCGAGCTGGCGATCGTCCGGCGAATAAATTGCTCCCACGACACGCGGGCTGGTCACCTGAGGACAGTGCTGCCGCAGTTTGGTTAAATCCCATCGCTCCAGCCGCCACCCCTGCGATCGGCGCGTTTCAATCAGGCTATCCCAGTCAGGCTGCTCCTCATCGGCTAAACACAGCTTGACAATGCCCTTACGGTTGAATGGAATTATTGTACCCGTCGCTGCCTCTAATTCAGGAACCAGCGTTTCGTATCGCTTCAGGCTGGCCTCCCGCAAATTCCAGGCACGCCCTTTCACTTTTTGACTGATTGCCCCCATCAGCACACCCAGCGCAGCTTGCGTCGCCCCTTGAACCGGGAACTGGCGATCGATCACCGTAATTCTGAATTCTGAATTGCCGCTGAGTTCGTAGGCAGTCATCGCCCCGATCACGCCACAGCCAACGATCGCGATGTGCATTTTTACCGGAGAATGAGGAGATCAGGGGATAGGGAGATGAGGGAAGGGTGAAGAGATCAGGGGCAAAAGGGCAAAGGAGGTTTGAGGAAGTTTTTAGTTTAAGCAACGCTCGAATTACTGATTCCAAATTTATTTCAAAGCTGCTCACGTTCTCACGCCTCACCCTTGCCTCTTCTTCCTGCTTTCACTGCTGCACTCCCGACATCTTATTCTCTTAGCTCCCCATCTCCCTATCGCCTCGTCTCTTCCTAAGAAGGAATCCGCTCTACAAAAGCGTCAAAATCTTTCAACAGCTCATTGTAGTTTCGCAAGGCTTTAATCCCGTCCTGTGCCTGAGCCGCTTCGTCAATCAAAATTAGATGTTCAAACGTTTCCTTGGCGGCTGCTTCTGCTTGTTTCTGCTCAGAAGGCAGCAGATTGCGCGATAAACGGAGCATCGTAGCTCGGATTTCGCCCAGAGGACCGTGAATTAGCGATTCGACATCGTTCCATCGCTTTTGCTGAACCAGGGGCGGCAGCTCTAGCATTCGATCGCGGAAGGTTTGCAGCCGAGTGGCGTACTGCTGAATCTGGGCAATTTGATCAGAAGTATAAGTCGGAGCTTTTGCCGTTGGCGTTGGGTTGCCACAGCTCACGAGCAGGCTGGTAATCGCAACCAGAATAAGGGCAATTAATGACCGATAGCGGAACATAAGAATTTGTCTCACCGATTCGCTCTATTCAATAAGATTAAAACCAGATCCATCCTATAGCGGATCGGTTCAGCGAGACAGTAGCCTCCCGACCGGATTGCTAAAAAGCTTCATTGCCTTGATCCTTGCTTGAAAGATCTAGGGGGTAACAGGCTGTTCCGAGGGCTGATCTTGGGAAGGTTGATTTGGAGAGGGCTGATCCTGCCCCGGTTGATAATACGGTGCGGAGTCAATATCGCCAAGCCGATTGGGGGGCCAGAAGCGAAAGACTGCCCGACCAATAATATTCTCACGCGGTACATAGCCCCAGAAATGGCTATCAAAGCTGTTGTTGCGGTTATCACCCAGCACCAAATACGAATCTGGCGGCACCACTTCTGGACCCCACTGATAATCCGGTTTTGCGGCAATATATTCTTCTTTGAGGGGCTGGTCGTTGATAAAAACCGTGCCGTTCTTAACTTCAACCTTTTCTCCCGGCAAACCAATCACACGCTTAATAAAGGCATCTTTAAGTTCCGGGTTTTGCTGCCGTAGCCGATCGTTGGGCCAAAAGACGATAATGTCTTCCCGTCCAGGCGGATTAAAGCGGTAGCTAATCTTCTCTACGATCAGGCGATCGTTAACTTCCAGCGTCGGAATCATTGATTCGGAGGGAATGTAGCGTGCCTCTGCGACAAAATGCCGAATTCCTAACGCCAGCACTAAGCTAAGACCGATCGTTTTAGCGGCTTCCACCCAGGCATTTTCAGTTTGAGGCGGTACGGCGCGATTCGACTTGTACGACATTTTGAGCGGCTCCGAAGCATCTGAAGCGGGGCTAATACCCGAATCATCAGGCGAGGTGGAATGAAGATGAGGCGGAAGATTAGGATCAGGATGAGACATGGATGCTGAGATAAAAGTGATCCGATGCAGAGCAGAAAGCAGTTCAATGCAGCCTGAAATTCAGCACAATATTAAAAACACAATATTAAAGCAGAGGTTTCAAGCAGAAAATCAAGCTTGGAGCCTAAGACTGAACTTTCGTTAAGACTAAACCCTAGTTATGGCATAAAGCGGACGAAAAGTATCATAGTCCATGAAAGTTGTAAAAGGATCAACCGGACGGGATGCACCTGATAGCCCTCTTCTGCAAATTGTCTCTATAAGCTGCGTGAACGACTGAAGTATCAGGGGTTTCTGCTCACAAGCTGCCAAGACCTGCATCTGCTTAGTGGAGAATTTAATAAAATGCAAGGTTATTTCATGTTTTCCATTCTAATCGGTGAGAATAGTTGCTTTGGCTTTTTGGTTTATCTGGCTGGTTTATTTGGAGGTTCGCTTGGAGGATAGCCTGACTCATTCTGCGCCATCCTGCACGATCGCCTTCCAAAACCTGATAACACCCTGAAATTGTTCACCCTGAATTGACCTATGACTTCGCAACCTAGTTCCCTGCTCATTCGCTAAGCCCGGATTCTTCTGCCAGACGGCACGTTTACCGCCGGAGATGTCCACGTTCGCGGCAAGACGATCGCCCAAGTTGGCGGTGAAATCTCCCCTGATGATCGGGGGGAAGCGGTGCAGATCGTTGAAGCATCGGGGCTAACGCTATTGCCGGGCGTGATTGCTCCGCAGGTGCATTTCTGGGAACCAGGGCTGGAATACAAAGAAGACCTGTCTACTGCCAGCCGTGCCAGTGCTAAGGGGGGGTACCTCGTTTCTGGAGATGCCCAATACAAAGCCGCTAACCACAACTTAGGCGGCTTTGAACGGTAAGCTGAAGCAAGCATCAGAAAGATCCCTGGTCAACTACGGCTTTTTTATCGGTGCGACGGCGGAAGCATCGCCCGACCTGCTAGAGGCAAACCCTGCCTGCGGCATCAAAATCTTTATGGGATCGATGCACGGCGCGCTGTTGGTTGATCAAGAAGCGGCACTAGAGCGGATTTTTGCTTATGGCGATCGCCTCATTGCGGTTCATCCCGAAGATCAGGCAAGAATTCGATAGCGACGCGAACAGTTTGCAGGCGTCACCGATCCGGCAATTCACTCGCAAATTCAAGACAATCAGGCAGCCCTTTTCGCCACGCAGCTTGCCCTCTCTCTTTCCAAAAAATATCAGCGACGGCTTCACATTTTGCATCTCTCCACCGCCGAAGAAGCCGAACTGCTGCGCCAGGATAAACCTGCCTGGGTCACGGCAGAAGTCACGCCCCAGCACTTGCTGCTGAATACGGCTGCCTATGGGGAAATTGGCACGCTTGTTCAAATGAATCCGCCCATTCGATCGCCCCACGATAACGAAGTCCTCGGCAGGCACTCAAAGACGGCATTCTCGACTTTATTGCCACCGACCACGCCCCCCACACGCTCGAAGAAAAGGCGCAGGGCTACCCCCACACGCCCTCAGGAATGCCCGGAGTCGAAACTTCTCTGCCGCTGATGCTGACCCAGCAATGCAGAGACGCTGCACCGTGCCCCAGGTGGCAAATTGGATGTCTACGGCTGTCGCCAGGGCATACAAAATTCCCAACAAAGGACTGATTCAGCCCGGATACGATGCCGATCTGGTACTGGTCGATCTAGATACCTATCGCCCCGTCCTTCGCGAGGAACTCAAACCAAGTGCGGCTGGAGCCCGTTTGAAGGCTGGAAGCTCACCGGATTTCCCGTCATGACGATCGTAGGCGGCAAGATTGCGTACGATCGCGGCAAATTCAATCTAGATGTCCGAGGAGAAGCACTTACCTTTGACGCACCCTAAGCTGAAACAATCCCCGACCACTGAACTCTCTTCAGCCGTTCTCGCCGATAAGAAAAGAAATATTCGGGAGTTTGATACGTGCAGTAAGGGGCGATCGACACCTGCTCAGAGGCAATTCCGAGCTGCTCAAGCTGAAGCGCAATCGTCCGCCGTACGTCAATTCTGGCTCGTCCGGGTTGGGGGTCGGGCAGCAAAGGAGAATCGGGAATTTGGCTCAGCGCATTGAGCAGGCTTTCGACCTCAGCATCGGGTAATTCGCCTGCAGAACTTTCAGGAGAGACGATCGTGCTGCCAATCTGAGCAGCGACCGGAAGCGAAACTTGATAGACTTCTCCGGCAATGGCAGGACCGAGAGCAATTTTGAGATTTTGAAGCTGGCTGCCCTGCTGCTGAAGTCGCTCGATCGCTCTGGGCACAATTTGGGTGGCAGTCCCGCGCCATCCGGCATGAATCGCGGCAACCTGTCCAGTCTCGGCATCGGCAATCAACACCGGAGTACAGTCTGCCGTACAGACCCAAACCGCCTGATCGGCGTCATCACTGACAATACCATCCGCTTCGGGAAACATGGCAGAATCAGACGCGGCAACGGTTTCTAAGGGCGCATCGTCTGAAAAGGTGCGATCGATCTCTGCCGCTGTCAGCACAGTATTGCTATGAACTTGCTTAACCCGATAAACCTGAGCGGTCGGCTGTAAAACTTCTGCTAAATCTTCGGGGGCATGAACCCAAAACTGCTGTGTAAAGAAACCGTGCGACCAGTCCTTCAGCAGGCTACAGGTCAAATAAGGTAGGTCTTGCCAGGTTTGCCAGTGCCAGGTATGCATAGGAATTCCGGGGAAAAGGAGCTGGACAGCGAAACGCCTTGAGGCTAGCTTACGCCAAAATCACAAAAATTAATGGAGAACCATGACCTTCGATCGCGCCTTGCTAGAGGCAGAGCTGCATCAAATCAACCTGCCCATACCCGGAGATCTACCCAATTTCGCACTACACCTGTTCGACACCGCTGACTCCACAAATACGATCGCCTGGAACCTCCTGCAACAAACCCCTTCGCAGCCTGTCGCCGTGATCGCCCAATCCCAAACTGCCGGACGTGGGCAGCGCGGACATCAGTGGCAGTCTGATCCCGGAGGCTTGTATCTCTCTCTGGGAATGAACCTGGATCTGCCTGCGGCAAATGCAGCTCTGCTGACCCTGACCAGTGCCTGGGGAATTGCGATCGGGCTACGACAACGACAAATTCCGGTACAGCTTAAGTGGCTCAACGATCTGGTCATTGAAGGGCGCAAGCTCGGTGGCATCCTGACTGAAAGCCGAACTCAGCAGGGCCGAATTCATCAGGCAGTAATTGGCATCGGCATCAACTGGAAAAATCCAGTGCCGCATCCTGGAATCTCGCTGCAAAGGGTGTTTCAGAAACAGAATGTCCCGCCTATCCCGCCGATCGACCGAATGGAGACCCTGGCAGCGATCGTGTTACAAAGCATCCCTGCCAGTCTCACCTACTGGCAACAGCGCGACATCAACGCTTTTCTGCCTGCCTACGAATCGCTGCTCATTAACGTCGGGCGGTCGGTCAATTATCAAAACATGCCAGGTCAAGTGCTCGGAATCACACCAGCCGGAGAACTGCGGGTATTA
The DNA here is from genome assembly GCF_039962475.1 of Leptolyngbya sp. GB1-A1. Taxonomy (NCBI): domain Bacteria; kingdom Bacillati; phylum Cyanobacteriota; class Cyanophyceae; order Leptolyngbyales; family Leptolyngbyaceae; genus Leptolyngbya; species Leptolyngbya sp. GB1-A1. Next base: position 31,753 of record NZ_JAMPLI010000030.1, read on the forward strand.
CTTCAGCCCAAAAGCGATTCTCCTGGGGGGCAACTGGGCAACAATCGAGCGATCGAGGTTTGTTTGAAGCCAGGGGACATTACGTTGGGCTATGAGGTTCCGGTAGGAGAGTAGCGAAGGGAAGGGAAGCTTGGGAACAATTTCTATCGAAAGAGCGACGATCGCTTTCACATCAGTGAATGAGTTTTACGTGAATGTGTCTCATGAGTAGATTGGGTACACAGGCGACATTCTGAAACATCTGGATTATGATGTGTCGGGAGTGCTGCACGATTTTCCTTCACTCAGCAGGACAGTTTCAACGCCGTTTGCAGCAAGGGATATCTGGAATGACAAAAAATCACCACACCAGCCGTTTTTATCAGCGTTCGCTCTGGCTCAGCGGAGCAATTTGTCTGAGCAGTATGGGGTTACTTAGTCCTAACCTTGCCGTTGCTCAAACTGCGGCAGATCTTGCTGCACCGATTGAAGCTCCGCCTGCTCCTGCACCAGAGGTTTATGCAGCTCCTGAGGTTGTGCCTGTTGAGATGGCTCCTGAACCTGCTGCCCTCGTTGCGGCTCCTGAAGTTTCAAGTGGGCTTACCCAGACCGCTCCTGAGCCCGTCGAACCACTAATTTCTGACGGAGAAGCGATTGATTCAATCGGCTCTGCTTCTGCTGATTATCAGGTTCCAGTCCTGGTAACGCCCAACCTGGCAGACACTGCTGCCGCCGCTTTTAACCCGCAGGCAGACTATATCGATACGACCGCTTACAGTCTGGGGGCAACTCGCGCCGACCAGCCAGATGTAATTTTGTCTGAGCGATCGACCGGCTGCCAGGCATTGCTGCAACCCGGTCAGGCGGCTCCTGGAAGTATTTGTCCTCCGGCTCCGATTGCAAGTTCAGATGTCCGCTATGCTTCAAGTTCGTATGCTTCAAGTTCGAGTGGGTCAGTCAGCGGCGGCTGGAATTCGGTCAGTCTAGATTACAGTGCAGGCGGTCGCACTACGCCTTCAGGACGGGAATACTACAATCTGAACGTGCGTCCTACCATGCAGCTTCGGCTGGGCAATGTCAATCTACGTTTTCCCCTCTCGATCCCGGCGGTGATTACCTCTGCGTTTGGCTGGCGAGTTCACCCCGTTACCGGACAGAGCCGCCTCCACACAGGCACAGACCTCGGCGCACCCATGGGAACCCCTGTGCTGGCTGCGTTTTCGGGTCGGGTTGAAGCAGCAGACGAAATGGGCGGCTATGGTTTAGCAATTGTCCTTCAGCACGCCGAAGACACGCAAACGCTCTATGCTCACCTTTCCGAGATGTTTGTCAAACCCGGAGAAACTGTGCAGCAAGGACAGGTAATTGGGCGCGTGGGCAGCACCGGAATGTCTACCGGACCGCACCTGCACTTTGAATATCTGAAGCGAACTCCCGATGGCTGGAGAGCAATGGATGCAAGTTCTGCTGTGGAGTATTCCTTAGCTCAGTTTGTGAAATCGCTTCAGTTAGCTCAGGCAAACGGACGCGCTCGATCATCAGCCAACTAGCAAAGAATCAGGCAGTTTGAGCTTCAGCCCAATTCGTTGACAAAACTGCCTGGCGCAATCCTTCTACGACGCGATCGAGTCCTACCGCACGAGATGCCTTAAACAGGATTCGATCGCCCGGCTGAATCAGGGCTTTGAGGCGATCGATTACTGCTTCATCGCCATCAAACTGCTCTGTTGGTACGGGAAATGCCCCGGCTGCCAGAGCTTCGCTTTCTGCGAGGTCAGCCAGAATCAGCAGATGATCCAGTTCAAGCTGCCGCACTACGGTTCCAACCTGATGGTGAAATTCAGGCGATCGATCGCCCAGCTCCTTCATAGTGCCCAGAACAGCAATCCGTCGGCTTCCGGGCGTTTGCGCCAGCAGATGCAGTGCAGCAATCATTGACTCCAGCCCTGCATTATAGGTCTCGTCCAAAATCACAATATCCGGCGGCAAAGTAAGGCGACGTGCCCGTCCCTGCGGTAGTTCTACCGTAGTGCCCTGCTGAAGTGGCTCCCAGGAAAGGTTTAACGCTTTTGCAACTGCCAGAGCTGCCAGATAATTCATCGCGTTGTGCTGTCCCGGAAGCGGGAGCGGCAATGTCATTTCGTTAACTTGTAAAGTCGATGGGTCAATCATTTGCCCAAAAACATCGCCACCCGTCAGCCCATAGGAAATTGTCTTTCCTGCCCAGAGCCGATTTGCACCTGCGGGAACTGCAAAGCAACCGGCGGTTTGCATCAAGCGCGGATTGTCAAAGTTCAAAATTGCAACTCCGTCCGCAGCCATTTCTGCAAGAAGTTCACATTTTGCGTCGGCGATCGCCTGTTCTGAGCCGAGCCTGCCGATGTGCGCTGTTCCCACATTCGTAATGACTGCTACTGTAGGACGGGCAATTTGCGTCAGCAGGGCAATCTCTCCGGCTGCCCGCATTCCCATTTCAATTACTGCAAAATCATGAGCGGGGGTGAGTTCGAGCAGCGTCTTGGGGACACCAATTTCGTTGTTGTAGTTCGCCTGTGTTTTGAGCACCTTACCCTGAGTTGCCAAAACTGCCGTGATTAGCTCTTTGGTCGTTGTTTTGCCCACTGAACCCGTTACCGCAATTACGGGAACTGCAAACTGATTTCGCCACCAGTGAGCGATCGTCTGATAAGCCTGAAGCGCGTCCCTCACAACCAGTAGTGGCAAATCAGCATCGGCTGGAGGACAGTCCGTAACAGCAGCGATCGCCCCCTGCTGCTGAGCCACTCCTAAATAATCATTGCCGTCAAACCGATCGCCCCGCAACGCGATAAACAGATCGCCAGACTGCAAGCTGCGGCTATCGGTACTGATCCGCATCGGACGCTGATGCTCAACTGCCTCTATCCGAATCGGAACTGCCTTCAACAGCGCGACCAACTCACCCAACGGCAAATGCTTAACCATGCTAAGCCTACTGAACACTGCTTCGATAAAGTAGCAGCAATCATAGTTCCCACCATCCAATTTGTCCAGTAGCCTATCCGTCGCAGTTTCCTACCCCCTTCACTCCTCACCTTCCTCTGCATCCCCCACCCTCTATACTTTTCCAAACAAACCAGGGTAAAATAACTGGTCTGGCATCTGATACGCCTTAACGCTGTTAGTTGCCGAAGCTATTCAGACTTTTTAAAATGTCTAGCAGCGATCGCAGCAGTCGTCGTTCGATTGGCACGGACTGATTTCACAGGTTTTATTCTGTCAGTCTTGATTGCTCCAGTCCTACTTGATCATGACTCGATCGCCCCAACCTTAATTCTCTTGATTGACCTCATTCACATCTTAGAAAAGGAGCAGCAAGCAATGACCCAAGTGGTCTTAGGAGAAAACGAAGGAATTGAATCAGCGCTGCGTCGGTTCAAGCGACAGGTTTCCAAGGCGGGCATTCTGGCAGATGTCAAGAGCCATCGTCATTTTGAGACTCCGCTCGAAAAGCGCAAGCGTAAAGCAGTCATGGCTCGTCGCAAGCGTCGCTTCCGCTAAAGTCTGCGGCTCTGAGATGTTATCGTGTTTGCCAAACTGGCTTGACAAAGCATCATTAATCATTCATCACTAATCATCATTGATGGTGAAACAGTAGACGGTGAGACAGTAATAGCAGGATGAGGGCACAGCAGATGTGCCCTTGTTTTGTATCTTGCGGGATGTACAAGTGGTTTGTGCGATCGATCGCTTCAGCACGACTCAATAGCAGGTCGTTTCATCGATCGCCGCGAGCTGCCTCACCTGCGAAACCAGGAAGAACTCTAGCTTGAGTCCTCCCAACTGCAACAAATCACCGTCCTGAAGCGAACAGCGTTCTGAGGGAACCAGTCGCCGATGATTAACCCGTGTACCGTTGCTGCTGCTTAAATCAGCAATATAGAACCCGTAGGTTGTCTGATACCCAATCACCGCATGGCAGCGAGAAACGAGCCGATTGACGATCGTAATCGCGCAGGCAGGACTACGACCCACAAGCCAGGTTGAAGGCTGGGGGGTGATTTCGGTGGCTTGAACGGTTGCTGCATTCGTCATCAGAAAGTGTGTATTGCCAACAGCAACTGCCTGGATATAGTAGGGCGTTCGCTGACAGCGATCAGAGGCAGCCAGAGCAGGCTGAATCAGCCGCGTCACCTCATCAAGATCATAGTTACAGTTCATCAGGAGTGCATCGAGCAAAAGCGGATGCTGCTGAAGAAAGTGAAGCGGGCTAGAAGAAGAAGCCGTAGAAGGGGGCAGGTTTGACATCATGCTCAAAATCTGTACAACCGTGGGTTAGAGCCATTGCTCCTGGCGCAGATCGCACATTCCTGATGGCAGCCGGTTTCAGTCTGCTTCCTGATTCACCCTGTTCTACTCAAGGGATAACAGAGAAACAGAGCTTGTCGTGGGTTCAAAGCAGCGTAGTGAACTATCCGGCTGATGCAAGCGGGACGTTCACGCAACCTAATTTCACGCAGCATTTAATAATGCGAAATTACAAGCTGTGGAATTACAACAACCTGACTGAGGTGCAGACTTAGACTGCAAATGAAGAAAAAATCTAGAAGTAGACCTGCACCCGAACAAACGAAGGCTGAACTTGCTTAATGACTGACTGGTTTAATGACGGGTTTACAGTACACCCTTGTTAGCTACCAAATCTTGGGAGAATTACGAGCAGGATAAACACGATAAAACCAAACACCGTCAGGACAAGTCCAGTTAAGATGCATCCTTAACCCTGACTTAACTGGATATTGACAAGATTAAATCTGATCGAATCAGTTTCGCAAGTTGCTCCCTACAAGAATTTACTGGGGCTTCACGCAGGGTTCACTAGGATTACAGAGGCTATAAATCCCTTGAAATAAACCTTTCAGAATTGTTTTGCCCAGCGGCATTCCCCGTCAATTCTTTGTGAAGCAATGGGTAGTCTAGCGGGTATGTTAGAAGAACAATTCGCCGGAGTTTAGACCAGCAGCGATACTCCGAAGTATCCGCACATCTATCCAACGTTTGAAATCATTACAACAGCCGTCGATCGGTTCCTTAAACCCATTAAACTGAGGATATCCGGGCGATCCCCACCCAACTGTCATCGTTACGAGTGGTTTTTTCCTATGAAGTCTTATCTTGCTGCGGCAGTGCAAATGAACAGTCAGCCAGACGTCGAAAAAAATCTGGCACAGGCAGAAGATTTAATCGATCTGGCAGTGCGGCAAGGCGCAGAACTGATTTGTTTGCCTGAAAATTTCTCGTTTTTGGGAGATGAGCAAGTCAAGATTGACCAGGCTGAGACGATCGCCCAGCGCAGCGAAAAATTCCTGAAAACGATGGCACAACGCTATCAAATCACACTCCTGGGAGGTGGCTTTCCGGTTCCCAGCGAAACAGGGAAGGTTTACAATACCGCTTTGCTGGTAGGTAGCAGTGGCGAAGAGCTGTCCCGCTACGAGAAGGTGCATCTGTTTGATGTCAACCTGCCCGACGGCAATACCTATCAGGAATCCAATACTGTGCTTGCCGGAATGCGACTGCCGCCCGTTTACCCTTCTAAGGAACTGGGGCATCTAGGACTGTCAGTTTGCTATGATGTCCGCTTTCCCGAACTGTATCGCCATCTTTCACAAATGGGAGCAGAGGTGCTGTTTGTTCCGGCAGCATTCACAGCTTACACCGGAAAAGACCACTGGCAAGTACTGCTTCAGGCAAGGGCGATCGAAAACACCTGCTATGTAATCGCGCCTGCTCAAACGGGCAAACACAATGCAATGCGGCAGTCCCACGGGCACGCTGTCATTATCGATCCTTGGGGCATCATTCTGTCTGATGCGGGCGATCAGCCGGGAATTGCCCTGGCGGTGATCGAGCCTACTCGCCTAGAACAGGTGCGGCGACAAATGCCTGCTCTCAATCATCGAGTGTTTGTGTAAAAAAGTCATTTGTCATCTGTGATCAGCTTACTCATGAAGGTAGGCGTAATTAACCGGAGGATATTTGGCGTTGCTGATTCGACGGATGAATTCTGTAAGGGTGGTTGCAAGCCGCCTCTAGCGCAGAACTCCTATTCGAGAATCCTATTTCCATTTAGCAATGCTATTAGGTTTAGCAAAGCCGTAACGGATCAATTTCCAGAAGCTCTAATGAAGCTCCAATAATGATGCGTTACGCTGCGCCAATCCATTTCACGAAGATGACGTTTAATCCCACGGACCTACTTAGCTCATCGCTGGTTCAACCCTTTGCAGCTCATAGCGATGCGAAGTGCAGCTTTCACAGATGACTATCATCTGGCTCATCATTAGTCCCGAACAATTAGTTCCAAACCAGTTAGTCCCAAACAACCGGTGACCCTTCACAAATGACAGTTATTCATACAGCTATTCATATTTCTTGATATCCATCCCTCCGCTGTTTTGCATTATATGAAGAACCATGTACAGTAGACTGGATGAGTTCTGCCAACGGCATGGTTGATTACGCGGCTTGGGCGATTTCTGACCTTTCAAGGCTTTCGGTTCCCGTTCTGGCAACGGCAGCGGAAGCAGAAAATTCACCCCTGGTTTTAGCAGGCGTGTTGCTGAGCCTGGTTGTGATTTATTTTGCATCTAAGCTAATTGGCGAAGTTTGCGCCCGGCTCAATCTTCCTCCAGTTCTCGGAGAGCTGGTTGGTGGCGTGGTCGTTGGCATCTCAGCATTTAATTTGCTAGTCTTTCCGCAGGCAGGCGACCAAACTTGGAACTCGCTGCTGCTTGATTTTCTGCAAGCGACAGCCGGGCTAACCCCTGACCAAACGCCTGCTGTCGCCTCTGGAATTAGCGAAGTGATCTCGGTGCTGTCTGAGTTGGGGGTGATCATTTTGCTGTTTGAGATTGGGCTAGAATCCAATCTTAAAGAACTGATCAAAGTCGGTCCGCAGGCTGCCGCGGTTGCCGTCGTTGGGGTAGCGGTTCCGTTTGCGATCGGCACTGCCGGGTTGAGCCTACTCTTTGGGGTTCCTGCCGTTCCTGCTGTCTTTGCGGGGGCTGCGCTCACAGCAACCAGTATTGGCATTACTGCAAAAGTGCTTGCCGAAATCCAGCAGCTTAGTACCAGAGAAGGTCAGATTATTATTGGTGCAGCCGTGCTAGATGATGTGCTGGGCATTATTGTGCTGGCGGTAGTGGCAAGTCTGGCAAAAACGGGTGAAATCCAGATTGGCAATGTTATTTATCTCATCGTAGGAGCCTGCGTTTTTTTGGTTGGCGCGATTTTTCTCGGACGCTTGCTCAGCCCTTACTTTGTTGCGCTGACCAACAAGATCCAGACGCGAGGCAAGCTGATTCTGCCTGCGTTTGCCTTTGCCTTAGTGTTGGCTTATGTGGGCGCAGCGATTCAGCTAGAAGCAATTTTAGGATCTTTTGCCGCCGGACTGATTCTGGCAGAAACCGAGAAACAGCACGAGATTAACGAACAAGTAATTCCGATCGCCGATATCTTTGTGCCAATCTTTTTTGTTGTGGTGGGCGCAAGAACCGATGTTAGTGTGCTGAATCCCTTCGATCCGGGCAATCGAGAAGGGCTCATCATTGCCGCGTTTCTGGTTGTGGTTGCCATTATTGGCAAATTGGTGACGGGGCTGGCAGTATTCGGTCAACCGGGAATTAATCGGCTGGCGATCGGCATTGGGATGATTCCACGGGGGGAAGTGGGACTGGTGTTTGCTGGCGTAGGATCTGCTACGGGTGTTCTTTCAGAATCACTCAATGCCGCCATTATTGTAATGGTGATTCTCACGACCTTTGTAGCTCCGCCGCTGCTGCGATCCGCCTTTCAAATGCCATCTGCTGCTCCAGAGAGTGAAAAGGCAATCGCACAAGCAGCCAACCAAGAGTCAATTCAAGATCCTCGCTAGCGGTCAGCTCAAAACGCTATGGGTGGATAAGGTTACGTTTTGTCTCTATTCCATTGCTACGGATAGCGTCTATTATATAAACCGTCTTAACTTCCTCACACCGATCTGCTAACGCTGATGACCTTTAATCTCCTCTTGTTTCCGAGTCTCCTGGATGAAACTTTCGATTACAAACTCCGTTCAGACTAATCAGACTGAGCCAGTGCTTGCTCAGGGTTCCTCGATACCATTCCACCCTATGACATCTCTGCAATCCTCCGTCCAGCCTGTTCCTCACTCAAGCGATCGGCAACGTGCCCGGATAGGGGTCTTCGATAGCGGCGTAGGAGGTTTAACCGTTTTACGAGAGCTATATCGCCAGTTGCCCAACGAGTCAATCCTTTATTTTGGCGACACGGCTCGGCTACCCTATGGCACTCGCACTCAAGCTGAGATCCTGCAATTCGTCCGGGAGATCATGCTCTGGATGCAGCAGCAAGGCGTCAAGATGGTGATTATGGCTTGCAACACCAGTTCTGCTCTCGTGCTGGAGCAAGTGCAAGCTGAATTTAATATCCCGATTTTGGGTGTCATTTTGCCGGGAGCCAGAGCAGCTGTTCAGCGTGGGCGGCGGATTGGGGTGATCTCAACTCCGGCAACCGCAGCAAGTAATGCTTATCGACGGGCTATTCAGGAAATTAATCCCGATGTCGAAGTCTGGCAGCAGGGTTGTCCCGAATTTGTGCCGCTGATCGAGCAGAATCGGATTCATGACCCCTATACTCGTCAGGTTGCCAAGGCATACCTCGCGCCCCTGGTAGAGCAGCAGATCGATACGCTGGTGTATGGCTGCACCCATTACCCGCACCTTGCACCCGTGTTGAAATCGATCCTGCCCCGCTCGATTCAGCTCATTGATCCGGCAGCTCATTTGGTGAGAGCGGCGGCAAAAGAACTTGAAATGCTGGGTCTGCGAAGTACGCGCACGGCAATGCCCACTCAATTTTGTGTAAGCGGCTGTGCCGACAGCTTTGCTGCGCTCTCAGTTCAGTGGTTGGGCTGTATGCCGATCGTGCAGCACATTGACATTGCATCCCTGGCAAAGCAGCTCATGTCGCTTGAAATGGCAGATTAAGTAAGAGCCAGAAAGCACAGCCAGAAAGAGTTCAAGCTGACATCAGGGCCAGGGATAAAAAGGGTGGGGTATAAAAGTGATCTTAGCGGGAACGCTGAATCTATATCCCGCCTGCACCCATCCCTAGCTCTAGACAGTGATCTGCATTGACCTATGCACGCGATCGCTGTGCCAGCCGCAGCAGCAAATAGACTGCGAGTAGATACCCTGTCGCTAGAACCGGAATAATGATGGGGATAGAATCGTAATTCATAAGGCGGGTAATGTAAGAATTAAGAATGCAAAAATAAGCTGGAGTGCTACCACTCACAGGCGATCGCTGAGATAAACAGCCGATAGAATATACTGCTCATACAACTTGCACAAGCAGACTGAAACCAATAGGAACCCAGCGCTCAACTGACACTGAATCTAGCTCAATGCACTCTCTAAGCACGAGTCTCGGAGGGCATAGCCCATCTTTGGGAGAACCCAAATACTAAATTCAGCTAACAAAAACCCTGACCTTCCTGATCTCTAAAAGAAATCAGCAGGCAAGCTTTCAGAGGGTACATCAGCGAAGCGAAACAGAGCCAACCTTAGCAGTTGATTCGGCCGAACTATTGAATGAATTTTGAAATTCTTCTCTATCAGACTAACATAGGATTTCTGAGTTGAAAGCCTGGTTTCAAGGCTGATCTTTCACATTTTTATTAAGTTTTATAGAGAAAATCTGGCCGTAAATCTACGGGTAGCATTCCTCGTAATGTAGACTGAGTTTGTGGGAAAAAGCAGCTCGCGATCGTCCAGAAAAAGCGGCTAGAGACAAATCAATTCGTAACTCAATCAGCAACGCGAAGAGTGGCGCTTGATGAGCGACCATTGCCTCTAGAGCCTATAAGATACTTAGCCACATTAAATGGGCATCAATATCAGGGTTTTGTGCGGTAATCGTGATGTTCAGGGTTTCGTCAGTCACGGTCGATCGATAAGCCCCATAGCATTTCCAGTGACCAATGGAGAGTTGACCGACATTGCTTTCCAGAACCTGGCTTGCCAGAGCTACGGTAAAGCAGTGCCAATCGGACTGATAATTTTCCATACCTTTGGTCGATCGTTTAGTCACCCGTTCACTTAACCGAATGCTGCAAATCGTGGAGCAGACTAATCGTTCCCCCCAATGAATTCTTATCGCTCATCCAGCCAATTACTATTTTTTCTTATTCCATCAGGCGATAGGATCTTAAGGGTGACCGTAATCCTGCGGCAGAAACAGCAACTGTGAGCAGTATGTCTTGCTGCATCATGGCGGCCTGTTTGATGAATCGCGCGATCGATCGGCTGCACGACCCAAAGACGTTGAATCCAAAACGCCAGTCCTAATATCACCCTACTGTAGAACAGAGTCCACGGGTCACCGGACGATCGCACGTTTGGAAAACCCTTATGATTTGGCGAATGGCTTAGCCGATCGCTGGGCACGTTTTCCGGCAATGGTTTAAAGTTGAATGCCACATTGTTTAACCGCAGCATTGATCTTGTCGCTCAGCCTTAATGAGCGAATCACGACGAGCTGATATTTTTGTAAACGTCTCGCTTCCTGGTTTGAGAGGTATTTGAATTCATGGCTGCTGTAACCCAAGTGCCTGCTTTTTGTGACGGAATCCAATACTTCGGCGATTCGCTGCCGGGGTTTGACACCTATGGTAAAACGCCTGTCATTGCCGAGGGCAGTTTATCGATCGCTGATCCCACTGATCCGGCAGCAGTGTATCAGACGCTGCTCTATGCAGATGCTCTGCGCTATCTGACGCTGCAAGTTACGGGCAGCAAGGCATCGGGACATCCGGGCGGGTTTGCCAGCCAGGCAGAAGCTTATGCCGCGCTGGTGATGCTGGGACACAAGAATATCCTGACGGAAGTGGGGCATCATGCACCCGGATTTTACAGCGCGATGTTCCTCGATCGATCGCTGGAGGCAATGGGCATTGGCACGGTGCAGCAGTTGCGCGATCGGTTCCGCGAAAAGCATGGGCTATTAGGACACCTTTCCGGCTACATTCCAGGCATTCTAGCTCCAGCGGGTCCCCTCGGACAGGGACAGCACTTTGCCATGGCAGCCGCACTGCTCCACCGGAAGACGCTGTTTCCCTTTACGCTGGGCGATGGCGGGATGGGTGAGCCGTATCCGATGAGCAGCATAGCGCACTTCCACACCGCGTATCCGAGCGTAACCAACTTCCTGCCTGTGCTGGTGTGGAACGGCTATTCGCAGGAACATCACAGCATGGTGTCGCTACAAAGTAACGAAGGCATGATCGCCTACTGGCATGGAAATGGGTTTGAAGAAGTCGTTCTTGTAGACGCAAAAGATTTTGACGACCAAAACCAGTCTGGCACGTTTATAGACAGCACGGCTTTCTCGTGGGAGCAGCGGCTTGCTTTTGCCAAGTCTGTTTTGTATGGGGTGAACGAAGCGGCGCGATCGGCTCTAGGCGGAAAGCTCACCGTGTTTATCATCAAGCAGCTTAAAGGGGCAGGTGTTCATGCGCGAGGCGCGAAATCCCACAACCTTTATGCTCATCACACGCTCGACAACCCGGATATCGTGGCTGGGCTCAAAGCCCGTGCTCTGCCTGCTGCCGCCTGGGAACTGGTGAGAACCAACTGTGAGCGATCGGCGGGTGGACCTGCTAGCCAAGTGGCGGTGACAGAATCGGTTCTGCCCCTGCCCACTCTGGGGCAACTGCCGCTTGAAGAATACGAAGTCGGCGGCGAAAAGAAAGTGGCAACAACGACAATGGGTCGGCTTGTGGCAAAGGTCGGGGAGATCGATCGCCAGTATCTTGTCACCAACGCAGACGGCAACGAAGCTTCTGGAATTGCTAATATCAACCAGGCGTTGAAGATTATCCACCCAACGACTGACCCGCTCTATAATCAGCAGCCCGACGGTCAGGTCTACGAACCTCTGAGCGAAGATGCCTGTGCAGGATTGGCGGCAGCATTGGCACTGATGGGCGCACGAACGCTCTGGTGTTCCTACGAATCGTTTGCAATCAACGGCTTACCAATCTGGCAAACGGTAACTCAGGCAATGGCAGAACTGCGCCGCCCCACGCCGTCCACAATGACCCTCTTTACCGCAGGCGCACTAGAGCAGGGACGCAATGGCTGGACACACCAACGCCCCGAAATCGAGGCCTATTTTGCGGCAATGATGCGAAATGGTAATGTCTTCCCGTTGTTTCCGCCGGATGCCAACAGTATCCAGGTTTGCTACGACTGGGGCTTGACCACGCAAAATAAAGGGATTGTGATTACCGCTAGTAAGTCGCCGCTGCCGATTTACACCACGCTAGAGCAAACTCGTCAGGGCTTGCAGGAAGGCGCGATCGTCCTCCAAGAAAGCAGTGGATCTAAAACGATCGTCTTTGCCGTGATTGGCGACATGATTTTGCTGCCCGTCTTTGAAGCGGCGATTCAGCTTGAACAGCAGGGCTACGGAGTGCGAATCGTTTCCGTCGTCAGTCCACGTCGGCTTTATCGCCCCTCAGATGTGTCCTGGGAGACCTGCTCGGAGCCGGACGGTCAGTTTCTCGACGAGACTGGATTCGATCGCTTCTTTGGCGGCGATGTTCTTCTGGGTGTGACAGGCGGAGCCAGTGGAATGCTGGAACCTATGATGCTTCGTAGTACTGCTAAACGGGACACGATCGTTTGGAAGCGCGGCGAAACGACTGCAACTGCCAGCGAGCTGATGGCATTTAATGGCATCACTCCAGAAGGATTAGCGAAGCGAGCGATCGAGTTAGCACAGTAAAAGAGCAGGTTAAGAAGTGGGTAGGTAAGTAATGCCTACCCTAAAGGTTACCGGACGTTAGCTTGAGGACTGCTCAAATCTCTGCATCCATTCCCACCAGCGATTCAAAGGATAGTAAATTGCGGGTGCCCACAAACTGCTGAGAATGGCAGAGCTAAGCGCAATTCGCTGATGATAAGTCCAGATTTCGGACAGCGATCGATGGGGAAGATCCGACTGAGTAATACCTATCCAGGTAAATTGCAGAGCGGTAACGGTTTCAGCAACGACTGCCATACCAAAGACAATCAGGGCGATTGAAATAAACTCTTCCTGAACGTAGCGTTGCTTTTGCAGGCGGGCGGTCAGAAACCCGACGATCGCCAGACTCAACGCATGGGTTGGTTCTGGAGCAGTCATTGCATCTTGAAGCATTCCCAACAGCAGCCCCGCCAGTGCGCCTTGAAAAGCCGTTCGCTTTACGCTCCAGGCAACAACCCAGATCAGCAACCAGTTTGGACCCACCGACAGCAGTTCCATACCGGGCAGACGGGTGGGTAAAATCAGCAGACAAATCAGCACCGAAATTATCGTGATAGCCCAACTCAACCCCTGACGTGCGTAGGGATGCCATCGCAAAATATCAGGAGTCAAAAGCCTTGCCCCCCCGCCTCAGCATTCGCCAATTCTGCCTTAACGGATGCACGATCGCTTTCCCCCCTGCTTTGTAGCTCAGGCGGTGCATTGTTTGACTCTGACTTAGGATTGGGCGACAGCGTGACCCATTCCAAATGGCTTACAGGCGCAGACAGCGCGACAACCGCTTCTGGAGCAGGGCTTTTGTTGAGATTTACTGATTCAACTACCCCCAGCGGCAATCCGGGCGGAAAAAGCTGGCTGTAAGCAGACGTTGCCACTACATCGCCCGGACGCACATCGGGCACTTTGTCAAAAAATTCCATTACGACCCGGTTGGCAGACTGCCCGCGCACATAGCCCATACTGCGCGATCGGCTCACTACCACCCCCACCTGACTCGTTGGATCACTAATTAGCAGGACGCGGCTAGTATTGGGGGTCACCTGCACCACGCGCCCAATCACGCCACCCTCGCCCGAAACAACGGCACCCGCTGCTACCCCGTCACGACCGCCTCGTCCAACAATAATTTGCTGCCACCAATGGTCAGCACTGCGCCCAATGACCGGAGCAACAATTCCCGCACCACTGCGCTTTTGCACATAGCCCAGCAGCTCTTGCAACTGCTGATTTTGGCTCTGGAGTTCAATAATTTTTTGCTGTAGCTCCCTGGCGCGGGCATCTGCAATTGGATCCGCCGGAGCTGCCTGAGGAGCAAACGGTAACGACAGACCGCGATAAAGTTCAAATAGCAGTGAACCCTGGGTTTGACGAATTACCCAAACTCCCCCAACCGCCAGTAACAGGATGCCTACTCTGACTCCGTTTTTGTCCCACCAGCGACGAATTGCGTACATTTAGAAATTGCGTGAACGACCGCTAAAGACGCGCTCTAGCTGCTTAAAGTTTTCCAAAACGCGCCCGGTTCCTAACACCACACAGCTCAGGGGATCTGCCGCAACGTGAACGACAATTCCCGTCTCGTGGCTGATCAGGGTATCGAGTCCACGCAGCAGTGCTCCACCGCCTGCCAACATAATGCCGCGATCGATAATGTCGGCTGCTAATTCGGGAGGGGTGCGCTCCAGCGTCCGCTTGACTGCCTCAATGATGACCGACAAAGGCTCAGCCATTGATTCGCGGATTTCTGGTCCCTTCACCGTCACTGTTCGGGGCAAGCCCGACAGCAAATGCAGACCGCGCACTTCCATCAAAGAATCATCATCGTCATCCATTGGGTAGGCAGAACCGATCATGATTTTAATTTCCTCGGCAGTCCGTTCCCCGATTACCAGGTTATGCACCTTTTTCATGTACTGGGTAATCGAGTCGCTGAGTTCATCTCCCGCCACCCGAACAGATTCGCTCAGCACCGTGCCCTGCAAGCTGAGCACCGCAACCTCGGTCGTACCGCCGCCAATGTCGATAATCATGTTTCCGGTCGGTTCTTGCACAGGCAGTCCTGCCCCAATCGCCGCCGCCACGGGTTCATCAATCAGATAAACGTCTCTTGCGCCAGCCTGGGAAGCCGCTTCCATGACTGCTCGTCGTTCAACGCCTGTCACGCCGCTGGGAATGCCAATCACAATGCGGGGCGAAACCAAGGTGCGACCTTCGTGAACCCGACGAATGAAGTGTTTGAGCATCAGCTCAGCCGTGTCAAAGTCGGCGATTACCCCATCGCGTAGCGGGCGGAGGGCAATCACGTTTCCAGGCGTACGTCCCAACATTTTCTTGGCATCTTCACCGACTGCCAGCGGCAGCTTTTGCTCCGAGTCGATCGCGACTACCGAAGGCTCTTGCAGAACAATGCCCTTACCAGAGACATAGACAAGCGTGTTGGCAGTACCGAGGTCGATACCCATATCACGCGAGAATGAGAAGCGATTGAAGAAACCCACTAATTCTCTAAGCTCCCAAGTTTAGTGCAGAGGCTTTGGTCTGGGTTGACGGTCTGACCAAATTACATGGAGGATTCTATTACGTTTTGATTACAGAGTCTAGTCAATCATCTTTGATGACGATCGCATTTCTAGCTCGTTCCCAAAAAGGTAGATTCTGCAAATGGTTCTGGAAGCGAGTTAGATCAGTACTCTTTAGACTAATACTCTAAGGATACGCGAGCGAGAAATTAATTTTAGATCGCTTTTGCGGGCGAACGATCGTCACTAATTATTATTGTTGAGATAAATACTGTTTGAGCGATGCCTGTATTACCTACCCCTACAGTGAAAGCTTGCTAAAAAGGCAGTTCAATCTTGTGTTCCTCCTACCGCTGCACTAGCCAAGCCCTGTTCCCAGGAGCTGTTTTTGATCTTGCCTATACCCGCCCCAAGGGAGTACAATTAGTACAGAGATACTAAAAGCCAAAGTCATACCGCCCTGAGCTGTGCCGTTTTGATTCATATTCATACTAAATTTGGTTCTAGCAAGTACCACTTTCAGTGAGTGCTTTTAGTCAGCACAGTCTGTAGTCGCTAGACTAGGTTGAATCCGTTGCTCAGAAGTTGGTCTAAAACTTGATTCGGTTCAAACCTGATCGATTGCGATCGACATGGGCAAAACCAGCACGAGACCAGCATAAGACCCGCACGACAACGGCTAGAAATACTGCTGAGAATATTGCTAAGAGTTAAAGAGAGGGCAAGATGAGCTTAAACACCGTAACGCTGGTAGGACGGGCAGGGCGCGACCCCGAAGTGAAGTACTTTGAGTCGGGCAGCGTTGTTTGTCGGTTCACGCTGGCAGTCAAACGACTGAGCCGCAATAGCGATGAGCCAGATTGGTTTGAGATTGAGATTTGGGGCAAGCCTGCTGAGACGGCTGCCAACTATGTTCGCAAAGGCAGCCTGATTGGTGTTTCTGGTTCACTAAAGTTTGACTACTGGCAAGACCGTAGCACTGGAGCCGATCGCTCGAAGCCCATCGTCCGCGTCGATCGGCTAGAGCTGCTTGGCTCTAAGCGGGAGAACGAAGCCGGAGAAGGAGGAAGCTACTCCGACGACGAATTCTAAATTTCCTTGAATTGATTAGATTGATTTGTCTAGGCGTCAGTATCCTCGACAAAGGAGGGTCTGCGATTGCCGGGAATTTGCCAATCCTCGTTTTCACCGCCAATGAGGAGTCGCTTAATCACGACATAATCTTTGCTGAGCTGCCCCAGCGCATTGATCAAAACGTCGAGCGCAAGGGCATCGCTTGTGCCGAGGTCAAACCAGCAACGTCCCCAGGTTCCCTCGTACTCGACTTCGCTCATGTTGTGCATAAGTGCCATAAAGCTTGTATCCGCAGCCTCTGGGTCATAGGTCAGATAGCTAATATCGCTGCCTGCCTCTTGTACCTGGAGGTTTTCGGCATTGAAGCCGCCCAACTTGCCCAGCAAAAACCAGGAGTTGAACACTTCCTCAACGTATTGCTGCTCCATTAGGGAAGGAACGGACTCAAACTCCAGCCAGAGCCAGAGATCAAAGAAATTGCATTCGCGGAATTCAACCTGCATAACGAAAAAAGTAGAAGGGTAGAAATATCGAGTTAAAAATGGCTTGATAAAGTTGCAGAGATCCTGCACTGCCCCCGCTGTTTTCCTGTCTGGGTTCCAACTTAGGGGAATTTTAAACTCTGAGCAGGCTTGGCTCCCTCCAGAATGAGAGGACTGGGCATCTCTTAAAAATTGTTGCAGCTTCTAACCCCTCAATCCCAGGAAACTTCTGATTCACTCAAAGTTCTTCGTTGGGGAATTTAGGGGGCGTAGCGGACTCTGTATCTCACTGATCTGCGCTCGCAAAACATGGTCTAGGCGAGCGGTTCGACCAAGAATCATAACGGTTAAACATTCTCTGACATCAAGAACGAAACAGAAGAATGAACAGACTGACCCTCAGCGGCAACGCCGATCGCCTCTTTCAGTGAAGCAATGCCTTCAGTTTGCAGTTTTTCAGCCAGCCCTGTCAAAATTCGCTTTACCATCCACGGTCCCTCATACACCCAGCCTGTGTAAACCTGCACCAGACTCGCCCCTGCCGTAATTTTTTCCCAGGCATCCGCTGCACTGAACACGCCACCCACCCCGATAATAGGCAGGCTGCCCTGGGTTTGACGATAGATAAATCGGATGATTTCGGTCGATCGATCGCGCACAGGTTTACCGCTAATGCCGCCTGCCTCATCGGTTAGCAGTTTTCCGGTTGCGCTCAGGCGTTCGGTTCGAAGCTGATCCCGACGGATGGTGGTATTGGTGGCGATGATTCCCGCTAATTGATGCTGCTGTGCCAGAGCCAGCACGGACTCGATCGCTTCCCATTCCAGATCAGGCGCGATCTTGATCAGCAAAGGTTTTTGAGATTGGTTTTCAGCTTGCAGTGCAGACAGAATGGGCTCGAGCTGCTCAGTTGCCTGAAGCGATCGAAGTCCGGGGGTGTTGGGCGAAGAGACATTGATCACGAAATAGTCTCCCAGATTTTGCAGGAGGCGAAAACTTGCCCCATAATCAGCCGCCGCTTCTTCCAGTGGGGTCGCCTTTGATTTACCCAGGTTGATCCCCAACGGGATCGAGGAACACCGAGCCGCACCCTGTCTTGATTGCAGCCGTTCTGCTAGAGCCGCTGCCCCCTGATTGTTGAAGCCCATGCGGTTGAGAATTGCTTGATCGTACGGTAGCCGAAACAGGCGCGGCTGCGAATTTCCCGGCTGAGGATGACCGGTGACGGTTCCCAGTTCCGCAAAGCCAAACCCCAGTACCGACCAGATGCCGGATGCAACTCCGTCTTTGTCGAAGCCTGCTGCTAGACCGATCGGGTTCGCAAAATTTAGCCCCCACAGCGTTTGTTGAAGCATTGCATTCTCGAAACAGCAGGTTTGGCGCAAAAAATGCCGCAGTCGAGGTTGGACAAGACCGCGATCGCGATCGAGCCACTGCAATAAATCAATTGCCCGATGGTGAAGCTGCTCTGGATCGCCGATCATTCCTGAAAACAGGAGCGGTCGCAGCAAGGCTTGATAAAGGTCTGGATGAAAGTCTGAAGCGTTCAAGCGTGTATGTTGTGAGAGTGGGGAAATGAAACAGGTGTCTCTTTCTCCAGATTACTCGTCAACCTGACCATTGCACCGAATTCGATCGCCAGATTGCAAAGCCAATTTTTAGGGAACTCTAGCGATTGTGGGAAGTGTTCAATGGATTTGCCCATTGGTTATTCTACTTCCCGGTGGAATTTGTACTGAGCCAGGTTAATTATGCGCCGCCTGCATCGACCGGAGTTAGGAAGTAATGGGGTTGCCGAAAGAGCCATCAAGCTATGAAAAACAGCTCGTTGCCCTGGGACGAACGCTGCAAGCACTACGTGAGGAAAAAACGATCGATGGCTTGGTCAAAATTGGGTTGGACTACTTTCAGGCAGAGTTTGATTACGGTCTAGTCTGGATCGGGTTGTACGACCGGGCGGAGCAGCAGCTGATTGGAAAGGGAGGCAGCCTACCTAAAGGAGATTCATTGCTGCTAAAGCAGAAAGTGAGCCTGAATCCGGGCGACTTGCTCGAACAGGTCATTATGCAGCAGCGACCGATCGCCGTTCCCGATCTGCGAGAAGAATCCAGGGCAGGCGGGTGGCGTACCGTTGCTCAAAAAATGGGGATTCAAGGAACCGCAATTTTTCCAATTCGGCATCAGGGGCAATGTTTTGGTGTGGTGATGCTGGGGGCACTGCTGTGGGGCACATCTCCGCACATCGAAGAAAAAGCCCGCTTAAGCATGGTGCTCGGCGGATTCGCAGAAGCCCTGTTTCAAATTGAAACCGAGGCACAGCGGCAGCAAACCAAGCGCCCCGATGAACCGCTCTTGCTGCTGCTTTCAAAGCTGGGATCGCTGCCTACCCTGGCCAAGCGACTCGAGGCGATCGTGGCTGAAACCCATCGCTTTATCGTGCCCGATTCTCTCAAGGGTGGATCTGCTTCATACCGAACCAATATTTACTGGTACGAGCGGGAACACCGCTATTTCTGGCGACGCACAGGCAACCGGGCAATTTCTCCAGGCGAAGCCGAAACTAAAATTTTGGTGCAGGACATCGGCAGCCTCTACCAGACGCTCACTGCTGACCAGCTCGTATGTATTGGCGAGGCAAACAGTTCCTTTAAAGCTGATACAACCGGACGACTGATGCAGCAGCTCCAGACTCGATCGCTGATTGCGGCTCCAATCTTGTTTCAGGGAGAACTACGCGGTTTTCTGGCGATCGAAGGCACAGAGGCAAGAATCTGGTCCGAGGAAGACAAGAGCTTTATGCGGGGGGCGGCGCAGCTCATTGCCCTGACCGCTCCGCTTGAAGAAATGGAAGTCGCGATCCAGCAGGTGAAACAGGATCAAATATTGACGGCTGAAGTTTCCCGCGCCCTGTACAGCGAAGATGACTGGCGCAACAGTCTAAAACGCTGCGCTGAGCAGGTATGCCAACGGCTTAACGTAGAACGATTTTTGGTCTTGCTGTACAACGGGGATCAGGAGCAGTTTGACATTTGTTTTCAGCATCAGCCGAAAAACCGTCGTCCGCTGGTTGCTCCGCTGGTTCCACTAAATCCGGTTGATTGGCAAATGCTAGAACGCTCGACCGAAGCGATCGGCATTGAAAATTTGGAAGACGACCTGAAGCTGATGACCTGGCGAAAACCATTTCTCGATTTGGAGGTTCGATCGCTCCTGATCTGTAGTAGCGCGATCGGAAAGCCAATCGAAGGGCTATTAGTAGTGGCTCATGAAGCGCCCCGAAGCTGGAGCCGTGCCGATCGGGAATTGCTCCGCGTCGTCAGTCAGCAAATCGGGCTACTGCTACATCAGTTTCAGCTTCAGCATCAGACCGAGCAGCTTCAGAAAAACGTTCAGGTGGTGCAGTGGGGCTTGACCACTATGCAGCAGGCAACCGAACTGGACGTTCTAGAACAGTCTGCGATGCAGAACATTGCTCAGTTGCTCCAGGCTCCGCTCACGGCACTCATTAGCTGGCAGCCCGGACGCACTGTCGCTCAGATCTCTACCGCAGTTGTTGCTAAGCCGGGGTTCAGAGTTGCTACCGAGCTGCCGATCCCCATCTATACCGATATGCTGGTTCAGACTGCCCTCCAGGCCGACGGGCTCCTGCCCCTGACGATCGAAGAAGTCACGCCCGAAACCCGCCATTGGCTCAACGGCCCAGAAATCGGTCAACTGCTGGTGCTGACGCTGCGAACGGCTCCTGATCACGAACCTACAGCGATCGTCTTGATTGGCAGAGAGAAAACTTCCCCTAATTTGGCAGGAAGCCAGCTGGCCGCCCTGGGAACCCTGATGACTCAGTTTGCCTGGTGTCGCCGTTACCTGATCCTGACCCAAACCCTGGTGAATCAGCGTCAGCGGCTTTCCCAAATCAACTGGTACAAAATGCGGCGGCTAGACGAGGTTTATCGCATCTTAAATATTGCCCTGCGGCGGCTCAACGAATTAGGCAACCAGAAGGATGCTACTGCCTCAATGCGATATCAGCAAACCTTGCGCCATCTTGGAAATACACTAACCTCGCTCACACCCGTTCTGAAACATGAACGCTGGCAGCTCCATCAAGAATATGAGTCGATCCCGCTGGCAAGCCTACTCAAACGATCGCTAGAGCGAGTTGATGTGATTATTAAACAGCGTCAGCTCTGGTCACAGGTTCACAACGAAGCGAGTTTGAGCATCGGCGGCGATATCCCAAAAATCGAGTTTGTGCTTTATGAAATGCTAAGTGCTGCCTGTCACCGATCGCCCCTGGGTGGACGGCTCGATGTTTGGTGTCGTCAGGTGGAAGATCGCTGGCTCGAACTGTCGATTACCGATCATGGCGTGGTCGAACAGCGATTGCTCCAAGAACTCGATGCAGGCAGAATGGCAGATTTGCTAGCTCCCTCGACACTCGATCAGCCACCCGGACTACACCTCTACGTTTGCCAGACTTTAATGCAGCAGCTCGGTGGCGAGTGTAAGCTGTATCGCCTGGAAGACGATCGAATTCTCAGCCGCCTGATGATTCCCGTTGCCGCTGGCATTTCTACAACCCAGATTAACCGGGGCGACGGAATGAGCACATTTTTCTGAGCAGTCATCCCGCTCCAGGCCGGTCTACTCAATACGCTCCTTCTTTCTTAAAGACGGCCTGGATGGTTTTGAAGATCAGCTTAACATCATAGAGGAAAGACCATTTTTGCTGATAGGCAATGTCCATCTCCACAATTTCTTCAAAGTTTTCGACCTGAGAGCGACCGTTTGCCTGCCACTCGCCCGTAATTCCCGGCTTCACCAGCAATCGCTGAAAGTGGTGTGGTTCATACTTCATCACCTCGTCAACGGTAGGGGGTCGAGTTCCAACGAGGCTCATCTCGCCCTTCAGTACGTTCCAGAACTGAGGAAATTCGTCCAGACTAGTGCGCCGAATAAATCGCCCAACTCGCGTAACGCGGGGATCATTGCGGTTTTTAAAGATATTGCCTTTGGCTTCGTTGTTGACCAAATGCTTCAGGCGATCGGCTCCCACCACCATTGAGCGGAATTTCCAGATCCGAAACGGACGACCGTGTAGCCCACAACGCACCTGGCTATAAAAGATTGGGCCAGGGCTATCAATCTGCATTGCCACGACCAGCGGGATGAGAACAGCCCCGGTAATTCCTAATCCCACCAGCGCACCCAGAATGTCCAGACAACGCTTTGCAATGCTATCCACGGAGGGATGAACCCCTTGCGGATTCAGCAAATCGCAGGCATCAGCAAGCATTAACTGCTCGTGGGAAAGATCTTTGAAAGCGTCAGATAAAACCATGACTGTTCGTTTGTACGTCTTGCAGTGAACGACTGCGAACTAGTTAATAATACTGAGAAATATACAAGGAGAAGAACGGGACTAACCAGTGATTTCACTGGAAGTTCTCTGAAACTTTGGAGATTGGACTTGAATTTGAAGTTCTGGTTTAGAGCGGAGGCAATCGAGTGACACCCAGGCAATAGGGTAACTGTGTTCGATTTAATGCCAGCCGCTTTGTAACTTTGTCATCTAATGTCGTCTAACCTTGGGCATAACCAGTTCTGCCTCTGTTCTGCGATCGGCTTTACCCATAGCGATTTGCCCAGCCTAGCTCCGATTTAGCTCATTTAACCGATGTTTTCGATGTCTTCGTTGTTCCAGTTCTTTTATTCCAGTTCCTTTGGCTCCTTATCTTGGCTTTTTGCCTGAAATAGTCAAGTATTGCTGTCCCATTGTCTAAGATTTCAGTAGCAAGCATCACCTGCCAAGAGACAGTTTTACAGAAATTCTATTGTGAGCTACTTTAGATAGGGCTTTTATTAAGTTAGGTATAAATTTAACTAAGTATAAATTTAGCAAGCGTAGCTATCAATAAAGTTAGTTTGTTTTAGTGAAATTAGCTGAAATAACGTAATCTATGAATGAATAAATCGTCTCATCAGCCTCAACATTGATTGATGCCGACTTTACTCGAATACAAAAATAATTTTCAAACTATCTCTTTTGAAGTAGAAACAGCTCCTAAATTTTTCCAGAGAAACTTCCCTAGAGAGCCACTGATAGAATCGGCAATGCTAGCGGATCAATAAACTTTGCTTCGTCATTCTCTTCAGTGATGTCTTCTGGAAAGTTCTGCATTAAACCCCAGCGCAGTAAACGCTAAGCAAGACTGCTGCTGCATAAGATTGTCTCTGGTCATATTTCTAGTTAATCTCCTTGCTGGGTGCTGTCAATTCTGGCGGCAGCAAAAGTGGCGGGTTCTTAACGTAGGACTTCTGCAAAAAGCGATCGCCCCACAGAGCAGTCAGGCAAGTTGAATTCGGCCAGTTTTAATAACTTATTTTTACAGCTTTATTTCGTGGATCAAACAACTTTTATGATTAAAGCAAATGTTAACTTTGTCTTATTTTGTTTGCTATTAAGTTACTCAAAATACTCCAATGAAAAACCAAATTATTGATAAAAAATTAAATAATATTTCTGACCGCGATTCAAATCTTGTCAATCGGATTGCCTCCTACGAATTACTAGAAAATGACGTGTTGTTTAAGTTTATTTATGATCCCAGGCTAGTCTTTCTCGTAGACAATGATGTTTTTAATCAAGCAGAGAATCGCGCAGAGCGTAGTTCTTCTTGGGAGGGCAGTGAGCGCAAAGATGTTTTAATTAGCGGTGAAGGAGATAATCACCTGAATGGTGATCCCAGCCAAAATTTTCTGATCGGTGGTGAGGGAAACGATCGGTTGAGTGGTGGCGACGGTCATGATTTTCTGCTGGGCGAAAATGGCAATGATGTCCTTGGGGATTATATGGAAGCGAGCATCGGCATCCTTGGGCAGGACGCAGGCGACGATTTCATGGATGGGGAAATGGCAACAATCGTCTGAGCGGAGGCAACGGTACAGATTGGCTCTTTGGCGGGCAGGGTAACGATGTGCTGGGCTGGTACTACCAAATACAGCCCCTATCGAGTTGGGTTGGATGCAGGCGATGATTTTTATTTTGGCGGCAGCGGCAACGACCAACTGCTCGACAGCGAGGGCAATGATGAACTGCGAGGCGGCAACGGCGATGATTTTGTTGGCAATTTATTAGAGTTGTCGGGAAATAAGAACAGAGCTAGCCAATGCGACCTTTCAAGTTCTTCCTATGCCGCAGTCAGGTAGAAGTTCCATAATCCTGCTGCGGTTAGCATAAGGTGATCA